>JAWCMT010000001.1:0-62465 GCA_038849555.1 Bathyarchaeia archaeon
AAGCTAAGTCAGGGTGTCCTTTGCCGTCGATGCCCTGCCACTCTGGATCAACCAAGCGATTGCCTATGTCCATTGCAGACATAAACGCGGCAGGTTCATAACCGCGCTTCAGAAATTCGCTGACCATGTGGGCTGTTGCGACCACGGGAACTTTTGAGGCTTTAGCGAAGTCGATTATGTATTCGATGAGTTGTCTGCCCTCTAGCCAGCGTTCAGTGGCGTTGCTGCCCACGATGAGTATGGGCCGCTGAGCCTTTTTTATCATTACAACGGCTACTTCGGGCTTAGTTATTGGATTTGCCTTCTTTGTCGCTGCTATTTCTGCACATTGCCATGGTTCACATGACATTTCAACATCACTCCTTCTTCTTGCGTATCATTCTCGGAAGCAATGTCGGGTCTGGAATTACAGTTTCCTTCCAGCCTTTCGCTTCCAGAATCTTGACGATTTCATCTTTCATGGTCATTGGCACGTCAGCTAATGTTCGCACGAATAAGTGTATGTCCGGCGGCATGCAGCCATAGTGGCGCTTATGCAAGTCGATATAATGGCTTAGTTTGATGCTGCGGCCCTTCCAAGTATCGTTAGGCCTCATACAGAGCTTAGCTATAGCAACCATGGCTTCCTGCGGCGTCTCCACAGTCTGGAACAAGTGCTCAGGCGCCGGCCCAACATTGACTTTTTCACCCGTACGAGCATCATAAACTTCCCAATTTTCAGGTTTATCTGCCCTCCCAAGCAGCATGCGTCGGTATTTGCTGCCATGCGGCCCAACCAACACTGGAACGCCAAGGCTCCAGAAGCCCGCGGCAATTGACGCGGCTTTCTGCGAATAGGCTCCCCATGCTAAGCCGACGGCGCCGACGCGGTTGTGTATGTAATCAGCTATCTCTTCATAATTGCCTCTTAGGTTACGTTTGGCGAATATGTTGGCGACTTTTATTGCTGCGCCAGCGATGTGCGAGTTGGCTACGCATGAGCCTACATTGAGCACGCCTCCTGCAGCGAATTCGCCGGGGAATTCTTCATAGAGTGTTTTACCCTCAGAGTTTTTGTATGAACCTGCTGACATAGCCGAGCAGCCTGAAGTGACTACAATGAAACGGCGGAGAGCAAACTCGCGGCATATATCATAAACGTCTTTGCCGCCATGTGGATAGTTTGCGCATCCTACAACTGCGAGTATGCCTGGAATCTCGCCGAGCACTATGGGACTGCCGACGTTGCGGATTTCTGTATCTTGCACGGCGCCTCTGCCTGAGCGGCAGTAGTTCTTTTCTTCAAGCATGCATCGTTCGCCTGCTTTAACTATGAAGCTATGTATTTGCAATTTTACTGGGCATGCTTCTTCACAGCGTCCACAGCCAATGCATTCTTCATATAACTCAGTTAGCGGGGCCAAATTACCTTCAGCTGCTGCTTTTAGCGCCGCTGGAATCGCCAAGTCTTGCGGGCAGCTTCTCTGGCACATGTTGCATTGTCTGCATGTTTTTGCAAGCGCTTTAATTTCGTCGATTTCAGGAAGAACACGGTATTTTCTTCGTATAGGCGCAATTTTTGTTGCCACTTTCACTGCGACCTCGCCTACTTTTTCAGGATCAAGAATCAAGACGCCTGGCACCTTGCCGCTTACTAAGTCAGCGACTATCTCATCTGCCGGGTCGTTCGTGCGGTTCTTGAAGCCCATGCAGTTTTTCTCTGATGCCGCTATAACTGGTGCTTTGACACGTTCTGCTTCGCTGAAGATGTCTGTTCTGATACATTGCTCATCCAGAACCACCACATCAGCGAATCCACCGCGCACAAACCTGAGTTGCCATGAGATTGGCCCCACAATTTTAGCGCGGTCGTAATAGCGTGTGTTGTCAAAGGCGGTGCAGCATAAACCTACGACTTCTATTTTTCCGTCAAGTTTGTTTTCTTTCATGTAATCAATTATTCCGACAGAGGGCACAACGTTATGCCCGATGCACATGATAACTGGTTTGGATGTGTCCACAGTGCCGATGCCCATCTGAATCAGCGGCGCTTCAGGATCAGCCTTGGGAAAGTCAAGTGCCGAGATTTGGGCGATGTCGGCAACTTCCATGCCTACTTGGTCGATGCGCCCAGCGTGAAATGCTTTGGATTCAAAATCTAAATTATTACCCTCTTGACCCGTGTGGGCTGCCGAGAGGCAAT
Source organism: Bathyarchaeia archaeon (assembly GCA_038849555.1). Lineage (GTDB taxonomy): Archaea > Thermoproteota > Bathyarchaeia > Bathyarchaeales > Bathycorpusculaceae > JAOAIV01. The sequence continues at coordinate 2,183 of JAWCMT010000001.1, forward strand.
GAGTTATCTGCGTTTCACAGTAATCTAAAACTTCCGCCAAGTCTCCAAGAGTTTTAGGCCTTATGCCCGTAACAAGCCGTGTAACGGGCGCCTCAACTTTCACGTTTAAGCCGCCTACATCTAACGGATAGTTTCTACCATATTTTTCAATCAGATGATCAACCATGTGGCGGGCGTGAGCCGTGTGAGTTGCAGCGCCAATGCTGCATGCAATAAGCACAATGCGCGATGATTGGGCAGCTATGTCTAAGCCACATGCGCCTCTTTTTCCTGCTGTTAAATCACATTTGCCGAATGTGCAGAGACAGCAGAGGTCGCAGTCGGGCATGTAGAAGGGCTTGTATTTGCTCAGAAGCTTCATGTCCCAGTCGCGCAGTGTGGATATTGAGGGCATTGGTGTTGGCCCCATGGGTTCTTCCCATGAGTCATCAACAATTTTTCCAATTGATACTTCAAGGTTTTTAACAAGACCGGTAGCGGTCTTCATTTCGCCTATTTTCATGTGCACGTTTTTAGCTGTCAAATTAAAACCTCAGTAAAGGTTTACCTACATTCAAGGGTTACACAGTTTTTAAACTTTTCCAAAATTTTTTAACAAAATTAACAACACAATAATATGAATGTAATATTACTTAAATGCACTTTTTACACAAAATAGCCAGCGTTATTTAGTATTTTCTTCACTGAAAGATAAGCAGCATTATCTGAAGGCAAGTTAAGCAACGATTTTCCTGCGAGAACATAATCGTCTACTTGCTCATCAAACGCGATTTTACCCAGATACTTGAATTTCAACGTTTTCTCAGCTGCATCTCCAAGTTGCTCTGGAAAGCGGTAGCCGCCTACTATGTAAAAATTGTCGAATTGTATGCCTACTTCCTGCGCTATGCGGTACGCACGTTTAACATGGTCGAAAGACTTCTTTGAGTGGTCAAGAATGTCAAAAATATCGTTTACTTTTGACGTAATTCTCCTGTTCAAATGCTCAAGACCCGCAGGCGAGTCTATAAGCACATACTTATAGTTTTTGGTTAATGACTCCAAAGCGCCTTTTAGGGCAGCGTTTGGCATACAATAGCAGCCTTCCACCCACTTGGTGCCTACAGCAAGAAAATCAAAATGGTTGCTTTCAAAAAGCCCACTTGACCAAATCTTACTTTCTATCCGTTCCGAGGGCGGAATGCCAACCGTGGTGCCGCCTTGTTCTATAAAGGTGCTTACAAGCAGCTCAGAAATTGTGTGCTTCCCAGCCTCTTTAAGGTCGACTCCGACCATTTCGGCAAGATTCTGGTCTGGATCAGCGTCCACAAGCAGCAACGGTGCTTGGCCAGCTTCGACGAGGCATTTAGCCATCAAAGCTACAAAGCTGGATTTTCCTGTTCCGCCGCGGCCAATGGTTACAAGAGTTTTCATCTAAAACATCAACCTCATGTTAGGTTTAAGCTTGTTTCTTAAGCAAAACGTCACATATATTGTCTATGGTTCGTATTGCCGCAAGCTCTTTGCGCCTAAGCGGCGTGTCGCCAAGCATGTCAGCTTCAATAACTTTCTCGTCAAATGGAATAAAAGCAAGCATGGATAAGCCGTTTTTCTCAGCGAAGCCCTTGATAGCCTCCTTCTGAGTTTCATTCATCACCCTATTTCCAATCAAATAAAGCTGCTGCATGCCGGCTTTTGCAGCCAAGTCATGTATGTGCTTTGCTATTTCTAGAGATTTCAGGTTGGAATCAGCCACTATCAGCAGTGCGTCAACTTGCCTTGCGGTTCCGCGACCTATGTGCTCAACGCCTGCCTCTAAATCTAAAACAACAGCCTCATTGCGCTCAACGATTAGGTGGCGTAGTAAAGCGCGGATAACAGCGTTTGGAGCGCACATGCAGCCAGAGTCCATGGCTTTAACGGTGCCCATAACAAGCAAGTGCACTCCGAAAGGAGTGGCGACGGCGTAATCGCGGACTATGTCATCCACAGTAAAGGATAAACGATAAACGCCTGAATAACCCGTGCCTGTTTTAGATTCCACAAGCTCCTTATTCTCGGAAATGGGCACTATCTTTCTGGCTTCCTCGGCGGATAAGCCCAAAGTTAAAGCAAGATTCGGCGAAGAATCAACGTCTATGGCTATCGTTTTTAAGCCTCTTTCAGCGAAGCCTCGCGCTAAACCAGCGGCAATGAGGGTTTTGCCCACTCCGCCCTTACCAGAAACAGCAATCTTCATGGCGCTCGCCCGTTAGGAAAATACGTTTGCTTGATGGCTTATTTACATTTCCTTCGAAAGAAGAGAAGATTTGCATGCAAAAGATTTTTAATGCAAAGGCGCCTTCCCTTTTAGCCGTGATGATACATCATGAAGATACTGAACGAGTTTGTTCCGACACGCAAATTTCTGAAGCTTGCTGAAGAAATCAAAGACTTAGTTGACGGCTGGAACGTAACCGACAGCGCTGCTGGTTTTCCAGCACCAAGCGGCACAGTAGTAAGCTGCATTCTAAAATCGAAATACCCTGAAAAATACGTTTGTCCAATATTCATCCTGCACTACAAGGGACCAGTCGAAGTAGGAGGCTTAGCGCTGGCAGCAGACATCATCGGCTTAGACGGCTTGGCAATCACAATGGGCGATGTGCCAAAGTATGGTGAACCGATAAAGATGCTGAAATCCTCTGAAGAAGCCAGAGACTGGCTACGTACAACAGTGAAGCTGAAGAATCTCAAGTTAGGCTGCTTACTAACGGCACGGCGTTCCGTAGAGGAAACGCTTACGCGAGTAAGAGACGCATGGGACTTCATCTACTTTATGAGACTTGAAGATAAATCCTTCCCAATACTGGAGCAGGTAGCCAAAGAATGCAAACGACTAAACAAACCCTGCTACGCCTACTTCCTCGTGGGAACACCGAGAAACGTTGAGACCGTAAAAATGATTGGCTGGCCAGTCGCCGCAACCATGGACAAAGTTGAAGAAACTGCTGCAAAGCTAGACGGTCTTGTTGACGGCATAATCGCCACATGTGCTGGAGACGCTGAAGGCGACAAAGAAATGCTTAAGAAGCTGCAGAAATTCAGAAGCTAAAGTAATCACCATCTTTTTTGTTTATCCTTCTTTTTTGCCAAATCTCGCAGCAAAAGGCGCCAAGCATCAGCGCAGAGCCAAAGACAATTTAACCGTTTCCTCATCCAGCGGTTCTAAACTAAAGCCCATTTTTGCGCACATGTGCAGCATCTTGTGGTTATCAGACATAACATAGCCGAAAATCCGCTCCAATCGCATATCCTTGGCCACCATGATAAGATGACCCATTAACTTCAAGCCAAGCCCAAGACCCTGCCATTCATCGCTTACAACAACGGCAAACTCGCCGCTCTTCCCATCAGGTTCAACGATAACGCTTCCAGCACCAATGATTTTTCGGCGGTCCTGCTGATGCTCCGCTATAATGGTGACTTCGCGGTTATAATCCAGATTGCAATACCGCGCCAGCAAATCATGAGAAACATCTTTCAATATTTGGAAAAACCGGAAACGCATGGTTTCCTCAGAAAGAGACTGCAAAAACTCGTTAAAACGCTTCTCATCTTCAGGTTTTATGGGACGAAGCAAAACTTGAACGCCATTTTTCAGCCTCCGCGCGGCAACATACCTCTGAGGATAAGAAGCAACAAGAAAGCTATCTTGATGCTCAGCAGTTTCTCGCATAATTCTGTCCCAGTCAAGAACTATTCGCGCATCAACCGCAACAGCACTATTTTCGTTAGCAAGCAGCGGGTTTATGTCCATCTCAGCTATTTCTGGAAAATCTAGGACGAGCTGCGAGAAATTCACCAAGATTTTTTCCAGAAGCTTAACGTTCAACGGCTGCATGACAGCTTGGGCATGCCTGTAAACGTGCGTGCCCTCAATTAATTGTTTTGCGAGAGTCTGATTCAACGGAGGAAAGCCGACGCTTATGTCCTTAAACAGCTCAGCGGCTGTTCCGCCCAGCCCAAAAATGATTATTGCACCGAAAACTGGGTCTTTCTTGTGGCCTATAAGCAGTTCACGTCCTTTTTCGCGTATCATAGGTTGAATAGCAACGCCTTGGAACTCCACAGCGTAATTTTTGACTTTGCCAGCTAGTTCTTCAAAGAAAACGTCAGCTTCTGACGCGGAACAAACATTCAAGATAACGCCACCGATTTTAGATTTATACGGAATCAGAGGCGACATCGCCTTCATAACCACGGGGTAGCCAAGCTCTGAAGATCGGGCACGTGCTTCCTCAGCAGTCTTTGCGATAAGCGTCTTCACAGTTGGAATCATATATTCTTCTAAGAAACGCAGAGATTCGGCCAGACTAAGGATTTTCCGTCCCTCGCAAAAAGCGCGTCTGAGAATCCCCTTAAGAAGAGGCATATTGATTTGAGCTATTGGGATTTCTTCAGGCGTCTGATATAAAAGCGCCATGTTCTGGGTGTAACGGTACATGTGCATGAATGTTGAAACAGCCTCCTCAGGAGTTTTAAACGATGGAATACCGTTTTGATGAAGGATTTTACGTGCTCTACGGCAACGGTTATCTTCACTCATCAAAGATGCGAGAACAGGCTTCGTTACTTGTTTTGAAAGCGTTGCTATTACCTTTGCAAGGGCAACGGGGCTTGTGGCACCCTGCGGCGTATAAATGATCAAGAAACCATCACTCTTTTGATCTTTAAAGCATATCTCCAGCGTGCTTCGGAACCTAGAGAGAGGCGCTTCTTCATAAATATCGACGGGATTTGCTACGCTGCAGTAAGGAGGCAAAATTTTCTTTAAAGCATGAATGGTCTCACCGCTTAATTGCGCTAGTTTTCCGCCCTTAGCCATGAGATGGTCAGCAGCCATTATAGCTGGACCGCCAGCGTTTGTGATTATTGTTAGATTAACGCCATCAGGATTTGGCTGCATAGCCAAAGCTTCTGCACAGTTGAAGAGGTCACTGATGGCTTCAACGCGGACAACGCCTGCGCGTCTAAAGGCGGCATCATACACAGCGTCTTCTCCGCCTAAAGAGCCGCTATGAGAAAACGTGGCTTCCGCGCATTCTTTGAAACGCCCAGCTTTGACCAGCATAATAGGTTTGTTTCTCGCGGCGGCACGGGCCGCGCTTATGAACTTTTTACCGTCTTTTATTGATTCAACATAAAGCAGGATGCAGCGAGTCTGGGAGTCCGCGCTAAAGTAATCAAGCAAGTCGCCGAAGTCAACATCAAGCATTGAGCCGACGGAAACCACAGCGCTGAAACCAATATCAGCTTCTGCAGCCCAGTCCAAGGCTGAAGCGCATAATGCAGCGCTTTGAGAGATGAAAGCGATTTTTCCAGCGCTTGCAGGCTTATCGGCGAAAGTGGCGTAAAGATTGATTTTCGGTCTTATTAACCCGAAACTATTAGGTCCAATTACGCGTATGCCATACTTCTTTTTACACTCAAGAAGCTGCTTCTCTATTTCCGCGCCCGCTTTGCCTGTTTCTTTGAAACCCGCCGAGATTATGATTGCACCCTTAACTTGAGCTTCACCGCATTCTTCGATTATTTGTGGAACAATATGCGCAGGTGTAGCTACAACAGCGAGATCCACTTTATAGGGGATTTTGTCTACGCTAGGATAAGCAGGTATTCCTTGCACTATTTGTCTGAACGGATTTACAGGGAAAACTTGGCCTGCGTATCCTAACCTTGTTAGATTTCGGAAAATTTTTGCTCCAATGGAATTTTTTCTATCGCTTGCGCCTACAACCGCAATTTTTTCTGGATTGAAAATGCAATTGAGGCTTTCTATTCCCAAATTTATTTATTCCCTCAGGAGAAGCAACTTTTCTTCCTAATGTAATAGGGGGATAATTAGAGATTTAAAATCTTCTTGTGACCGCCTAGCTAGTAAACCTTAAGTTCTGTTTTATAATAGCCATTCATGCGCTTGGAAAGAGGTAGACAATTGTGGGCGAAATCAGAATAATTGCTGTGGAAAATTTGCCGTTAATAAAGGAAGGCGATAACATAGCGGAACTTATCTGTAGCGCAGCTAGAGAACAGAATACACCAATACAGGATAGAGACGTAATAGTAATCACTCATGTTGCTGTTTCAAAAGCCGAGGGAAACATTGTTAACATAGACGCGATTGAGCCTTCGGAACAGGCTAAAGAAATAGCGCAGAAGACAGGCAAAGAGCCAGCTTTAGTGGAGACAATTCTACGAGAAACAAAAGAAATCGTGCGTTTAGGACCTAACAGTATTATTACAGAAACAAAAAACGGGATGGTTTGTGCAAACGCCGGCGTGGACAGGTCAAATGTGGAAGGTGAAAGAAATGTGGCGTTGCTGCCTAAGAACCCTGACGCGTCAGCTCAGAAAATCAGGCGCGAAATAAAAAGGTTAACAGGCTGCGACGTAGCAGTGATAATTTCTGACACGCACGGTCGCCCCTTCAGAATGGGCGAGATTAATGTCGCCATTGGTGTGGCAGGAATTCGGCCGTTAAGGGATAGACGCGGCGAAAAAGACTTGTTCGGCTACGTGCTCAGAGTAAAGCGAACAGCAGTTGCTGATGAATTAGCTTCTGCCGCAGAACTGGTAATAGGCCAAGCAAATGAGGGGATACCTGCCGCTATAATAAGAGGGTACAAGTACCAGCAGGCAGAAGATGCGTCAGCGGGTGAGCTTATCAGACCAAAAGAAAAAGATTTATTTAGATAATTTATTGACGGGGAAAACAGAAAATGGATGCGAATTTAATCAAAGAATTAAGCGAAAAAATAGTAAAAGCGGGCAAAAAGCTGTATGAGCATGGTTTAGTAACGGGAATAAGCGGAAACATTAGCGCCAGAATTCCCGGTGTAAACATGTTTCTGATAAAGCCGTCTGGTGCTTGCATGGGAAACTTGAAGCCTGAAGAACTGGTTCTCGTAGACTTGCAGGGAACCAAGATTAAGGGAGAAAGGAATGTTTCCATTGAAACGCCGATACATGCAGCAATCTATCGCGCAAGGGAAGATGTGCATGCAGTTGTGCATACGCATCCACCTACAGCCACGGCTTTTGGTATTGCAAAAACAGAAATTCTTCCATTACAGATTGAGCTGTTTACGTTTCTTCCAAACGGCGTTCCCATAATTCCGTTCAAGGCGCCGGGTTCAAAAGCGCTTGCGGAAGCAGTTCAAGAGAAAATTGCCGATTACGACGCGGTTATTCTTGAAAACCATGGCATCATAACTGTAGGCCAAACCGTGGAAGCCGCTTGCAACTTAAATGAGATGGTTGAAGAAGGCGCTAAAGTCCAGCTTCTGGTCATGACGCTGACCGGCAGAAACGCGGCGACTTTGGCGGAGCTAAAGGAAAAGTTCAAAACATAGAATACCTTAGGATAGCCGAAAAGCAAGGAAGCGAATAAAATGACAGAGGCACAAACACCCAAAGAGTTTTTCGAAAAAGTATTGCCCAGCCGATTCAAACCGGACAAAGCGGCAGGCGTCGACGTTACAGTTCAAGTAGACATATCTGGTCCTAACGGCGGCAGCTGGGTGGTAACAATAAAAAACCAGAAACTGGAAATTAAAGAGGGAAGGCATGCTTCACCAGCGCTGCTTGTTATGATGACTGAAAAGGACTATATGGACATGGTCAACGGTAAAGTAAGTGGCGAGAAAGCCTTCTTCAGTGGAAAGCTTCGGTTTAGAGGCGACATTGGTTTAGCATTAAGATTAAAGGAAATAGGTTTTCTGTAGCCGGAATAAGTTCAGACTAATACGTCATCGTGCTCTCATAGCAGCGTTTTGTTGTTTTTATTCTTTGATTTGTTGTCTACTTTCAAAAGTTGAACCGCAAGGAAAGTGAAAGTTAAAGGCAGAATATCTCTTTCTTCCTCAAGATTGATTAAAAACGTGTTCATTTCGGTTATACTTGCGCCCAGAGCAGTTTTCACATAACTCCTAAACGCGTCGTAAGAAGAGTAGTTCTGATGCAGCGAAACTAATGCTGCATCGTATCCCAAGCCCATACCACGTTGAATCAAGATAACGCCGAATGGATCTTTACCTATTGTTTCAGGGTGAGTATTCCGGAACATTTCGATGTTATCTCTGTTCAATTTTGGGTCAAATTTCAGGAGATTTAACGCCATTATAGTATAGCCTATTTTACTAAAGTTTGGAATAACCGTGTACTCTCTGATATAGCCTTCTTTTTCCAGTTTAGACCTAAGCCGTGTGGTAGTGGGTTGTGATGCACCTATGGCCTTTGCTAATTCCCTGTCGCTTCTTCGCGAATGCTTAATAAGTTCTGCAAGTAATTTCCTTTCTAATTCTTTTAACAATTATTCTCCTTTCTCCTTTGGGCTATGCACTTTAAGTGCCACTGCCACTTTGTCAAAAAAATATTCTCTGATTCGTATTTATTAACTTGCCGATGTGGTTAAAGTTTTGCTATAACCTCTTTCGGCAGGTCTTCTTCGCCTATCTTGAAAGTTTGCGGCTCCTCGATTTTTAGGATTTCACGCAAAGCTTCTGCGTCAAGTTCACAAACAAGCCGCAATATCTCCTTTCTGGCGACCTCAAAATGTTTCTTAAACAAGTCTTGATTTTTATGCAGCACTTCGGCAAGCGCACAAATGTCAGCGGTTTTTAGGTACCACTCGAGCTTCCATGTTTGGCGGTTTATATCGAAAGTAATCGGCCCAGCGCGGCAGGTTTCGGGTTTTACCTCATGGATTAGGCATTTTTTAGTTTTTTTGTCACAGAATACGCATAGGCCGCTTTCATCAATTGCGGGAAAAGAATACTTTGCATGCGAAAATGGCTTCGTGATGCCCAGTTTCTGTTTTTCTATGTAGGCCTCGATGATTTTTTGGCGTTTCAGCGTTAGCGGAGGCTTAGCATCTTGGCAGCATACGCTGCTACATCTAAAGCATATGTCAGGATTGCATGTGGGTTCCTCTGACACAGGCAAACACCGTTCCTTAAGAGCGATCAGAAGTAGAGTCGATTATTAGCAAGGCACTTAATAAGCATTAAATAAACATCCAGTATGGCTTCCTTCAGGCTGGTTTTCTGCGCTCTCTGAAGTACGCGGCGTCGTATAAGCTCAGACAGGCTGCCTTCTTCAATCCGCTTTTTTACTATCCACAGATACTTCTTCTCCTCTTCTGTTGCGTTTTCAGAGGCTAAATTGAAAAAGTGCCGGCATACTTGCCGTGCAGTTTCACCTTTTGGATTTGAAACTTGGGCATTTAATCCATTCGCTATTATCGCGTTGAAGTCTCGCACAAGAAGTCGATGAGGCAAAAGTTCTGTTTTTTCCGCTATTAAGCCGCGCAAGGCTGACCGGATGAAGCAGCTTAAGGCTACATCTGACTTCACGCATTCTTGTTCGTCCATTACGCGCACTTCGAGGGCTGAGCGGTCAAATCTGAAGATTACGCCTCTTGAGTTTATCCATTCCTTAAGAAGAAGGGGTTTCCCTGCGCTAAATTTAGCTAAGTCCTTTGAATATCTCCCAATTATTGCGTTGTAGTATTGTTCAAAGGAAGAGGCATACTCTGGAACAACATCGCCTATTATTGATGGAACTTCCGCCTGATTTGTCTTGTAAAAATGCAATCTGTTGTCAACATTAGAGCCGATGACGCCCTCAAATATTGGCGATGACGCTGAGACAGCGGGCACGTAAGCACACAAGCCAGCAAGCAGATTATGCAATAGGATGCCGTTTTCCTCTTTTGAGTAGGGCAGGTTGAGGTGGAAACTTTGAATGTTAAGCCAACCATGCTGCTTGAGATTGAAGATTCTTCCGAGTTCATGATAGATTTTTCTGTGGTGATGCGGCCATACGCCTGTTTCCTCAAGTCTAAGCAGCGGATGCATCCCCGTTCCGAGAAGAGAGGCATGATATTTTCTTTTGAGAAAATCCAGAATGGTTTCCACGGCGTTCTGCATAGTTTCTTCGAAAAATTCAGGCGACTTAAAGGGAGAGTTAGCCTTTATTTCCATAACATGCAATTGAAGTTCTTTGCCAAACGTGAAACACGGCAGCTCAACGAAGTTTACAATTCTTCCGTGAAAATCTTTGATGAGCTTGTCTACGATGGGCAAAGCTTGTAACTGCTCGTTGACGATAGAAAACTCGTGCTCTGGGCCCAAAACCTCTAGCGGCTTGTACGTGGGCATTTCCTCTTCTTAGCGCTAATCACTTGTTTGGAATAGCGTGTAGTGATCGGCTAATTTTAAACATAACTGTGGATTTTTCTTTATGCCCGTGAACAGTTAGTTTTGATTAAAAAAGGCCAGTTGGATAAGCGGATACATGTTTTAGTTCCAAAAAGCTCCTCGGGCAAATTTGCGATGCATAACTAAATTTACGGTCTGCTCTAAATTAAACCAGAATAGTAGTGAACATGACACTTGAGAATGGCAGTAGAAACGATTTTAAGAATGGAGATTTTAACGGTATTGTAACCCAACTCGAAGGGCGAATCAACAAATGGACTGTGGCGATTATGGAAGCGCAGAATGGAGAGAACCAGAAAGCAAGCGGGAAACCGAGTTGGGTTCTTACAAGCACTGAAGAACTTTTAAGCATACCAAATGACGAGCTATTCACTCGCTTAAACACCTCTTTGTCAGGGCTCTCTTCAGAGGAAACAGAAAAGCGTCTAAGAATTTATGGGCGCAATGAACTTGCCAAGAAAAAGAAACACGCAGCCATTGTTGAGTTTCTCTCTCATTTTCGAAGCCCGCTTATAATAATATTGATGATTGCAGGTTTGATTTCAGGCTTCCTCGGCGAAGTCATAAACGTCGCCATAATATTTTCCATAATATTCATTAGTGTTATACTGGACTTTTATCAGGAATCCAAAGCCGAAAAAGCCGCTGAGATGCTAAAGGAAAAAGTAACTACGACAGCAACAGTTCTCAGAGACGGCACGAAACAGGAAGTGAAACTTTCCGAAATTGTCCCCGGCGACATTATATATCTTTCAGCAGGAGACATAACGCCCGCAGACGCACGGGTTCTCGTCGCAAAAGATCTATTTCTAAATCAATCAGCGCTAACAGGAGAGTCATTTCCCGTTGAAAAAACGGCTGTGCCCATAAAATCAAAGGGAACCTCGATCACCGAATGGAACAACTGCCTTTTTATGGGAACCTCTGTTGTAAGCGGGACAGCAACAGCTGTGGTGCTGAAAACAGGAAGCTTCACGGAATATGGGAAAATAGCGAAGAGACTTGTGGAAAAGGAGCCGGAAACAGAGTTTGAAAAAGGCCTAAGAAGTTTTGGTTTTCTAATTATGCAAGCCACATTTCTTTTGGTTATGTTTGTTTTTCTAATAAATGCACTTTTTAAGCGTGATATATTAGAGTCGCTTCTATTCGCTGTAGCGCTTGCTGTGGGTTTAACACCGGAACTTTTGCCGATGATTCTTTCAGTTAACCTTTCCAAAGGAGCCCTTGCAATGTCCAAAAAGGGCGTTATCGTGAAACGATTGTCAGCGATAGAAAATTTTGGAAGCATGGATGTTCTGTGCACGGACAAAACTGGCACGCTTACAGAGAACAAAATAAAGCTTGTATTACATGTAGATGCTGACGGGAACAATGATGAAAAAGTGCTGTTGTATTCGTTTCTGAATAGTTTTTATCAAACTGGACTGAAAAGCCCGCTTGACGAAGCCATACTTAGTTACAAGGATGTTGACGTGAAAGGATACCAGAAGATAGACGAAGTACCTTTTGATTTTGTCCGAAGACGCGTCTCCGTAGTTGTCGAATATGAAAGGCAACGGTTTCTTATCGCCAAAGGTGCGCCTGAAGAAATAGCTAAAGTTTGCGCTTATTACGAGCTTGGCGGCGTCGTGGCCGATTTAACAGAGGAAATGCATAAGAAGATTGAGCAGAAGTATTATGATTTAAGTTCTGAAGGTTTCCGAGCACTAGGGGTTGCATATAAGAAATTAAGAGAAGATAAAGCGGTTTATTCCGTGAATGATGAAAATGATATGGTGTTTCTGGGTTTTGTCGCATTTCTAGACCCACCCAAAGAAACCGCTAGAGAATCTATAAGGCTATTAAATAAGGTTGGAATAGAGCTGAAGATTCTCACAGGAGATAACGAGTTAGTTGCCAGAAAAACATGCGAACATATAGGTTTTGAGGTGAAAGGAGTTGCTCTTGGAAGCGAAATTGCACAAATGCATGATGACGCACTTGCTAGAGTCGTCGAGGAAGCAAACATATTTGCAAGAGTAACTCCTGCACAGAAAGACAGGATCATAAATGCGCTGAAAAATAATGGGCATGTCGTCGGCTTTATGGGCGATGGAATTAATGATGCCCCCTCGCTTAGAACTGCAGATGTAGGAATTTCTGTTAACAATGCCGTGGATGTCGCAAAAGAATCAAGCGATATTATACTCTTAAGAAATGACCTGACCGTTCTGGAAGAAGGCGTGTTGGAAGGGCGAAAAACCTTCGGCAACACCATGAAGTACGTCATGATGGGCGTAAGCTCGAACTTCGGCAACATGTTCAGCGTTGCAGGAGCATCACTGTTCCTTCCGTTCTTACCTATGCTCCCAATACAGATACTTCTGAACAATTTGCTTTATGATTTCTCTCAGTCCGCTATAACGACGGACAACGTAGATGCAGAGTACGTGGAAAAACCTAAGCGTTGGGATATTCACTTTATAAGGAATTTCATGATATCTTTAGGACCTATCAGCTCAATTTTCGACTTTCTAACATTCTTCATAATGCTGCTGGTTTTTAGAGCAACGGAACCACTGTTTCAGACCGCATGGTTCATTGAGTCACTGTGCACGCAAACCCTGGTTATATTTGTTATAAGAACAAAAAGAACGCCTTTCTATAAGAGCAAGCCAAGCATGCTTCTGCTATTAAGCAGCCTAAGCATAGTTGGTTTCGCATTAATTTTGCCATTCACGCCATTAGGCGATTTATTCCATTTTGTAAAGCCGCCGCCTACATTCTTTATCGTTCTAGCACTCATTATCGGAGCTTATTTAATACTAGTTGAAGGCGCAAAAAGATGGTTCTACAAGCGATATGGCTACCGTTTAGAACAAGTTTTGATTCCGAAAAAACCAGCAGGGTTCTATCTCAGCACCACGGCTAGGCTTATGCAGGACATGGTAGCCATCATTTGTCTGCGCGCTGAAGAAGAAATCTCTATAGACGCTTTACTTGATGATCTAAAAGGAAGCGTAAACTATCCTATTGATAAAGAATTATTCGTTCATAATCTCCAACACTTGCGCCGTGCAGGGCTTATTAGCTTCAATTGGCAGAAGAGAACAATAAAACGCGAGAAGGCAATAAAGGAATATGTAATGCAACAGGTGGTTAACAGCAAATTTTGGCCAAGACTAGTTGACGATTGGCGCAGGATCAGCAATGCTATCCAAAACAAGCATGGCGAAGTTAACATGGAATATCAGAACATTCTGTTAGCACAAAACAAATAGAACCATTCAAGACATCACATAACTTTGAAAACCAAGCGGTTACGATAAAAGCCGGATGCATAACGGTTCCAGGGGATGATAAGTCACAGCGCATATAAGTGCAAAATTCTAAAAGAAAACATAGTTAAAAAACTTAAAAGCATATAGAAATATTTACATAGCTCAAACAGGTCTGGATTTAGCAATGTCACCCGTTAAATTTGAATCAAGAAAATTCGTTTCAGTTGACCCAAGCAAATGCACAGGCTGCGGCATCTGCGAATACGCTTGCACACTTGAAAAAAACGAGGCGGCCTGCAACCCTATCAAGTCAAGAATACGCGTTGTCCGCATGACACCACTTTTCAATTTCGCGCTCGCATGCCGCTTCTGCGAAGACGCCAAATGCGTGGCTGCTTGCCCAGAAAAAGCATTGGTGCAATCTGAGAAAACGGGCATTTTGACGATTAATGAAAAGAAATGCAAAGGCTGTGACTGGTGCATTCAGGCTTGCCCACATGGCGGTATAACACTTCACCCAGAAAAGGGCATAGCCATAGCCTGCGACTTCTGCAGTGGAGAACCCAAATGCGTTGAATTCTGCCCAGAAGAAGCCCTTGAAGTTGTATCCACAGACGAGGAAGCAGAGGAACGCTTCAGCCGAGCATTGGAGAAGCTTCCCGCAGAAATTGAACGCTTAACCAACGCCGTTAAGAATAAGGATTGGAAGCCATTGCTGTCAGAAGCTGAAAAAAGGTCGCTAAAGGTAACAGAGAAGCTTGAAGCGTTAAACAAGAAGGCAACAAAAGAGAAGAAATAAGGATAGACGGTAAAAGTTTCAAAAAACTAGGCTTTTTGGCTATAAAAAGAGGGGTCAGGGTTCTCCCTCGTAGCCCCTTAACAGCTGATCCATATCCTTTCCGTTCTGCTCCCCTGAGTATCCGCCTTCCAAAACGAAGAACGTGGGTTTTTTCAGCGCAGCGATTCTTTCACCTATTTTCCTAAAAGCAGGCTCAGTCAAGCCAAGGGAAGCTAAATCTCCAAGATGAGTATCAAAGCCCACGGAAACTGCGACGACCTCGAACTTGCCCATGTTAACCATGGCTAATGCTTGGTCAAGCGTCTCTAAGTAGCGTTGCTCACCACAGTCCGCTGGAAGCGGAAAGTTCAAGCAGTTCTCCTCATGATGCAGTCCTGTGCCAGGGTAATGCGGATAACGGTGAAGCGAAATGTAGACTACTTTTTCGTCGCCTCGGAAAATCTCCTGCGTGCCATTTCCATGATGCCCATCAATATCGAGTATAAGCGCCGGCTTATCAAGGGCTTTCACAGCTATCGCGATATTATTCAAGTAGCAGAATCCCCGCGTGTAAACGCCAAGTGCAGCGCCAGAGCGCCCTGCATGATGACCTGGCGGCCGCATAAGCGAGAAACCATTAATTTTGGCGGCTAAGAGCGCGCCGCCTGCAGAAAGCCTTGCATACTCGTAGATGTTCTCGTATGCTGGCGTGTCTGGATCTTCAACTAAGCCTTTTTTGAGGTTCCAAATGTAATCGGAGTCGTGAACCCGTAATAGGTCTTCTTCGGCTGCGGCTTCGGGTTCCACGAACTGGTAATTTCGGGTTTTTAAGAAGTCATACGCCGTTTTGACTCGTTGTGGACTTTCGATGTGCCAGCCGCCGTAGCTTAGGCATTTTTCTGAGAAAACTATTTTTGTCTTCATGCCAGCTGCATCCATACATAGATAAGCGACGCTTTCCAAATTAAAATATACCTTCCCCTTAAAGATTTAGCGCGCTTAAAAACTTGGAGAAACCGCAGATGATAGTCGAAAACCCCTTTGCCGAATTCCGAAAGGAATGTGAAGCAGCATTAGCCCATGCAATAAAGAAGCTTTTACCTGAAGTTAAAATCGAAGCTTTCGCGTTTAATAAGCCGCCGAACCCGGAGTTTGGGCAACTTGCGTCTTCTTTGTGCTTTGAGCTTGCCAAGAAACTCAACCAGAAACCAGTTGAGCTAGCGGCGCATCTCGCTGGAGCCGTTGACAAGCGAAAGTTTACGTTAATTGAGAAGGTTTCGGCTGTTGGCGGCTACGTTAATTTTCATGTTGACTTCGCCAAGTTTTCTGCGTTAACTCTTCAATCGATAAGGCAGTATGGCGCAATGTACGGGTTTGTCAGAACGGAAAAACCGATGAAGATAATTGTTGAGCATACCAGCGTTAATCCGCTTCACCCAATTCACATTGGGCAGGCGCGGAACCCCATGATAGGCGACGCGGTGGCGCGTATCCTCAGATATAGAGGGCACATGGTTTTCTGTCACTACTACATTGATGATGTCGGCCGTCAATCTTCGGTTGTTGCCTACGGCTACGATAAACTTGGCAGACCACAACCAAATGAGAAAGCAGACCATTTTGTAGGCAAGATTTACACGATAACTAGCTGCTTGGTTGAGCTTAATCGCTTGAGAAAAGAACTTGAGCGCGCAAAGGCGACCGCCCCGCCTGATGAGGTGGCGAAGATTACTAAGCAGATTGACGAGTGGATGTCAATTGCCGCGGAGCTTAAAGAAAAGTTTCCATTGCTCTTTGAGAAGCTATTGGAGAAATTAGGCCAAGCTGAAGATGCCGAGGAAGAAATTAACAGGCTAAACCTCGCCTACGAAAACGGCCAGCCAGAGGCAATGAGGCTTGTGCGGGAAGTAAGCGAGTTGTGCCTTAAAGGTTTCATGGAAACACTGGAGCGTGTTGGGGTGCATTATGACTCTTGGGATTGGGAAAGCGACTTGGTATGGAACGGGCAGGTTTCTGAAGTTCTCCAAAGGCTAAAGGCAACACCCTTTGTTTACACTGAAGGCGACGTTTTAGAGTTTGACGCAGAAAAGGTAGCGCGTACCTTCAAACTTAAGGCTAATTTAGGTTTAAGGGAGGATTATGAAGTTCCACCTTTGACGCTCACGCGAGCGGATGGAACATCGCTTTACACAACACGCGATATCGCCTACACATTGCAGAAGTTTGACCGCGCGGATAAAGTGATAAACGTTATTGGCATGGAACAATCTCTGGCACAATTGCAGCTAAAGTTGGCGCTGCATGCTTTGGGCTACGGCAAATGCGCGGATAATCTGGTACATTTCGCTTACAACCTTATCACACTACCTGGATATAAGATGTCTAGCAGGCGAGGGCGATACATAACTTTCGACGATGTGCTTGATGAAGCGGTTGAGCGGGCTTACTTGGAGGTTTCGAAGCGCTCTCCGCAATTGTCGGAGAAAGAAAAGCGCGAAATAGCCCGTTTCGTGGGCATCGGCGCTGTGCGCTACGCTCTCGTGGATGTTGACGCAGCTAAGCCTGTTGTTTTTACATGGGATAGAGTGCTGAACTTTGAAACTAACAGTGCGCCTTACGTGCAGTACACGCATGCCCGCGCATGCAGCATCCTCCGCAAAGCAGCAAAAGAACCAGCTGAAGCCGACTTCTCGCTTCTGAAGGAGTCGCTGGAACGTGAACTTGTGCTCTTGTTGGCGGGCTTTCCAGAAACCTTCATTGACGCCGCGGAATACTTGAAACCTAATTTAATCGCGGATTTCGCTAATGCATTGGCAGACAAGTTTAACACCTTCTATAACGCGTTACCCGTCATAAAAGCGGAACCGCAAGCGCTCAGCAACGCCCGACTTGCCTTAACCGACGCGATAAGAATTGTGCTCCATAACGCGTTAAACATAATCGGCGTAGTAGCACCAGAAAAAATGTAAAGCAGCGCTTTCCAATTTTAAAAATGCCACGCTAATTGGCGCATCACGTGATGACAGCCGATAGACCCCTCGATTTAGAGAGGCGACTATCTGCTAAGGAGTTAGAAGGCGGATAATTGCATGATTATTTGCTTGTTTCCATGAACAGCCTAATCATTGATTATAACAACAAGGCCAAATATGCAAGGCATTAAAGACAAGCAGAGTATTCAGAAACCATAAACTTTTTAAATACATGAACAGTAGTCTTTACGGAACGTTTCACGGAGGCAAAAAATATAGTGAGGGATCGCCACCTCAATAGCTGGGATCGTCGGGTACCGACAGAGTGTTTTATTTAGCCTATGCTTTATCGCCGCCGTGACAGCGACAAATAAATTCTGCACTTGCAATCCGTTAAGGCAAACGCATAGTAATATTTCTAAACAGGAAAAAGGAGTATCAGAAGAAAATGGCTACAGCTAAAATGACCGGCGCAAACGCGCTGCTCCAAGCCCTAGAACGCCAAGGCGTCAAGCACATCTTCGGCATCCTAGGCGGCGCCATACTACCCGTGTACGATGAGTTGTGCCGCCACCCGAAACTGAGGCATATACTGGCTAGACATGAACAGTGCGCTGCACATGCCGCTGACGGCTACGCACGTGCTTCAGGCAGACCAGGCGTCTGCTTCGCCACCAGCGGTCCAGGCGCCACCAACCTAGTCACGGGCATAGCGAATGCGCATATGGATTCCTCTCCTGTCATAGCCATTACAGGCCAGGTTCCATCCGTTAGTGTCAACAGCAGCTATGTGATAGGCAGAGACGCTTTCCAAGAAGCAGACATCATTGGCATTACTACGCCTATAACCAAATACAATCATCAAGTGCGCTCGGCTGCTGAGATTCCGTGGGCAGTAAATGCGGCTTTTTACATTGCCACAACTGGAAGACCAGGTCCTGTGTTGATAGATGTGCCTAAAAATGTGCAAACCGAAGTCGCCGAAGTTAGTTTCGACGGCAAAATTGATTTACGTGGCTACCGTCTTGCAGGTGCGCCGCATCCGTTGCAGATACGCAAAGCCGTCGAGCTACTGGTGGAAGCGGAGCGGCCCATCATCCTAGCGGGCGGCGGCGTCATAACAGCAAACGCCTCAGACGAGCTGCTGACGGTGGCAGAGCTGCTTCTGGCGCCTGTAGCTACGACGTTTATGGGTAAAGGCAGCTTCCCGGAGATACATCCGCTTAGTTTGGGCAATATTGGTATGCATGGCAATCCGCTTGCTAACAAGATGCTGCTGGAGGCGGACGTGCTCTTAGCAGTGGGCACCAGATTTGCCGACCGCGCTACAGGCAACTTAGACTCGTTCTGCCCTGAAGCCAAAAAAATCCACATCGACATCGACGCCGCGGAAATCGGCAAAAACATCGAAGTTGACGTGCCCATCGTAGCCGACGCGAAACAAGCGCTAAGCGCAATATATGAGCGGCTAATCAAGCAGGTTAAAAAGAAAACAGACAGCCCATGGCTTCAACGCATCAACGAGGCGAAGAAATTGCTGAATCCCCCGGAAAAAGCGGAAGACGGCGAGTTGAAACCTAAGCGGCTGCTGCAAACTCTGCGCAAGCTACTACCCGAAAGCGCAATCGTAACCACGGAAGTTGGGCAGAACCAGATGTGGGCAGCGCTCTACTTCAAAGCCTTGAAGCCACGTACATTCATAAGCAGCGGCGGACTAGGCACAATGGGCTTCGGCTTCCCCGCGGCAATAGGCGCCAAAACCGCTTGCCCCGACAGGCACGTGGTGGACATTGCAGGCGACGGCAGTTTCATCATGACCGAGCAGGAGCTAGCATGCAGCGTAATAGAGGACATTCCTGTGACAGTCATCGTCCTCAACAACGGCGTCCTCGGCATGGTCGCCCAGTGGCAACGCCTATTCTACAAGAAAAGATACATGGCAGTAAAGCTCGGCAGGTCACCTGACTTCGTCAAGCTGGCAGAAGCATACGGCGCACAGGGCTTCCGCGTCGAATCAAACGCTGAATTCGAAAAGGCCGTTAAGCAAGCATTAAAGAGCACGGTAACCACGGTCATAGATGTGCCCATAAACTCAGAAGAGGATGTGGCGCCAATGGTGCCTCCGGGATGCGGCTTAGGCCAGCAGATAGGTGATTATTGATGGAAAACAATCAGAAAACCATTGTTATCGCGGCCCTTGTTGAGAATAAGCCAGGTGTACTTCATAGCGTAGCCAACATGTTTAGGCGCAGAAATTTTAACATAGAAAGCATAACTGTCGGCCACACCGAGCAGAAAGGCGTAGCAAGGATGACAATAACTGTTAGTGGCGACGAAAAAACCCTTGAGCAAGTAGTCAAACAAATGAACAAGCTAATCGACGTAATCAAAGTTGGCAGACTGGAGCCAGAAAACATAGTAAGCCGCGAGCTGGCGCTTATCAAAGTAAACGCGCCTGACGCGAAAACGCGCACGGACATAATAAACTGCGTCGAAGTCTTCAGAGGACACATAATTGACGTCTCTCCGGAAACCTTGATAGTAGAGATTACTGGTACATCTGACAAGATAGAAGCCTTCCTGAACCTCATGAAACCTTACGGCATAATAGAGCTCGCCCGAACAGGCGTAACTGCACTAGCACGTGGATTACACTCAATTAGAATCGAAGAGTGAAAGCAACCCATTTTCCACACCCAGTTTAAAGTGACATTAATGGAGTATGAAAACATGAACATAACCGAGAAAATCCTAGCCAAAGCATCAAACAAGAAAGAAGTGCATCCAGGCGAAATAGTAGACGCCAACGTTGACATGGTAATGGTTCATGACTTAACCGGGCCATTAGCCATCGAAGCCTTCAAACGTATAGGCGTCAAACGCGTCTGGGACAACCAAAAAATAGTGATAATCCTCGACCATCAGGTGCCCGCGGAATCCGTCAAAGCAGCAGAACTGCACAAAATGCTACGTCAATTCGCTAAAGAGCAGAAAATCCGACTCTACGACGTAGGAAGAGGCGGCATATGCCATCAAGTCATGCCTGAAAAAGGACATGTGGTGCCAGGAACCGTCATCCTGGGCGCAGATTCGCACACTTGCACTTACGGAGCCTTCGGCGCCTTCGCAACAGGCATAGGCTCAACAGAAGCCGCGGCGGTTTTCGCCACAGGCAAAATCTGGCTAAAAGTGCCTGAAGCCATTAAAATAAACGTCACAGGCCAATTCCAGAAGTACGTGGCGCCTAAAGACTTGATTCTGCATATAATTGGCAAGTTGGGCGTTGACGGAGCAACATACAAAAGCGTCGAGTTCACTGGGCCAACTATACGCGGAATGAGCATAGCTGGCAGAATGACCTTATGTAACATGACTGTGGAGATGGGCGGCAAAAACGGCATAGTCGAGCCAGACGAAGCCACACGCAAATTCTTAGAAGGCAGAACAACCAAGCCGCTGCCGCCTTTAGAGCACTTAAAGAGCGACGCAGACGCAGAATATGAGAAAGTCATAGACATTGACGTGACAGATTTAACGCCGCAAGTTGCGTATCCCGCATCGGTGGACAACGTGAAACCTGCCTCGGAAATGAGTAACGTGCAGGTGGAGCAGGCCTTCATAGGCTCCTGCACCAACGGCAGAATTGAAGACCTACGCGTAGCAGCGGAAATCCTGAAAGGAAGAAAAATCAAAGAAAGCGTGAGAACGCTGGTGATTCCCGCTTCGCAGGAAGTTTACTTGCAAGCGCTAAAGGAAGGGCTGGTAGAAGTTTTCACGGAAGCAGGCGCCATGGTATGCGGCTCCACATGTGGTCCATGCCTAGGCGGACACATAGGATTATTGGCTGCGGGCGAAACATGCATTAGCACTTCGAACAGAAACTTCATAGGCAGAATGGGCAGCAAAGAAGCAAACGTTTATCTGGCGTCTCCAGCCACGGTTGCTGCATCTGCCATAACCGGAAGAATAACGGATCCACGTGAACTGGAGGGAAACAAGGCATGAAAGCAGCAGGGAAAGCAGTAAAATTTGGAAATAATGTTGACACAGACGTGATTCTGCCAGGAAAATACCTCGTGCTAACAGACCCGCATGAGCTGGCAAAACACGCCATGGAAGGTTTAAACCCAGCTTTCCCAGAGAAAGCCAAAGCAGGCGTCATAGTGGTCGGAGGCAGAAACTTCGGCTGCGGCTCCAGCCGGGAGCAAGCGCCCTTAGCCCTGAAATACGCAGGCGTCAAATGCGTGCTTGCAGAATCGTTTGCGCGCATCTTCTTCCGAAACGCCATAAACATCGGCCTGCCCATAAGCGAATGCAAAGGAATAGCCACTGCCGTGGAAAATGGCGATGAACTCGTCGTGGATCTTGAAGCAGGAATGGTGCAAAATCTCACAAAGAAGCGAAGTCTTCAAGTAACAAAGTTACCACCATTCATATTGGAAATATTATCGGATGGAGGATTAATAGAAAACCTACGAAGGAGATTGAAAACAAAATGAACGCATACAAAATTTCCCTTATCGAAGGAGACGGCATAGGCCCGGAGCTAACCGAGGCTACCCTGAAGGTGCTGGAGGCAGCGCAGAAAAACTTTGGCATAAAACTGGAAATCATCGAGGCAGAAGCAGGCGACACATGCTTTCAGAAAAGGGGCGTAGCCCTGCCTGAGGAGAGCATACAGAAAATCAAGGCGTCCCATGCGTGTTTGAAGGGGCCGGTGGGAGAAACCGCCGCCGATGTCATAGTGAGGCTCAGGCTCATGTTTGACCTCTACGCTAATCTTCGCCCAATAAAGTCGTATCCAGCAGTTGCAGTTGCAAGGCCAGACATTGACATGATTTTTGTAAGAGAGAACACCGAGGACGTTTACAAGGGACAAGAGTTCACTATAGGCAACGACACAACAATATGCTTGAGAGTAATCACGCGAAGAGCTTGCGAACGCATAGCCAAAAAAGCCTTTGAGATTGCAAGGCGCCGCAACGGCAAAAAGAAAGTAACCGCCATACACAAAGCAAACGTTATGCGTGTTACCGACGGCCTATTCGCAAGCGTCTGTCGAGAAACCGCCAAGCAGTACCCAGATATAGCCTTTAACGAGCTTTACGTGGACGCTGCAGCCATGCGGTTGATAAAAGAGCCACAGACCTTAGATGTGCTGCTTACCCCAAACATGTTCGGTGACATCCTCTCCGATGAGGCAGCGCAACTAATCGGTGGCTTAGGCATGGCGCCTGGCGCCAACATAGGCGATAATTTCGCGCTTTTTGAGCCCATTCATGGCTCGGCGCCGAACAGGGCTGGAAAGCAAACAGCGAACCCCATATCCATGATATTAGCGGCGAAGATGATGCTGGATTGGCTGGGTGAACGCTACAGCGACCATAGATGCATAGAAGCAGCAGAAGCCATAGAAAACGGCGTGGTAAAAACTCTCCGTGAGGGACCAACTGTTCCAGACTTCGGCGGAAACGCCACAACCTTGAAAATGGCGGAAGCAATAGCCGCAGCCCTAAAAGCCTAAGGGATGATCAAGGCATGGCGCAGGGCTCAGGGTACATACGAATCTTTGACACAACGCTGAGAGATGGCGAGCAGACGCCAGGCGTATCGCTGATGCCGGAAGAAAAGCTTGAGATTGCGCGGCAACTGAGCAAACTAGGCGTCAACGTAATCGAGGCTGGTTCGCCAATGTCTTCTGAAGGCGAAAAGCGTGTTGTCAAGGAAATAGCCAAAGCGGGTTTAAGCGCTGAGATCTGCGCCTTGGCACGCGCCACACGGAGTGACATAGACGACGCAATCGACTGCGATGTCGACATTGTGCACACGTTCATTCCAACTTCTCCGGTGCAGATGAAGTATGCCGTAGGCTTAAGCCCTGAGCAGGTGGTAGCCGCCACTGTGGACGCTGTTGAATATGTGAAAAAGCACGGTGTGAAATGCGAGTTTTCACCCATGGATGCTACTAGGTCTGAATTGGACTTTCTGAAGCAGGTGTGCAGAGCCGCGGAGCAAGCAGGCGCAGACATGATAAACATTCCGGACACCGTGGGCATAATGACGCCGCGGAGCATGCGCCAGCTTATCGAAGAACTTAGAAAAGAGCTTAAGGTGCCTATTAGCATTCACTGCCATGATGATTTCGGCATGGCTGTGGCGAACTCGCTGGCAGCCGTTGAAGCAGGCGCCACACAAGTGCACGTTACAGTAAACGGGTTAGGCGAGAGAGCAGGTAATGCAGCTTTAGAAGAAGTGGTTATGGCTTTGCATGCCATTTACAAGCTTAAAACAGGCATTAAAACACGTTTACTCTATAGCACTTCCAGATTAGTGGCTACCTTAACTGGTGTTATTGTTCAGCCGAACAAGGCGATTGTGGGCGAAAACGCTTTTGCCCATGAGTCAGGCATCCATACGCGCGGCGTAACTGTTAAGCCCTTAACCTTCGAGCCCATAGAACCTGAGCTTGTGGGTCGCACAAGGAAGCTTGTTGCAGGCAAGCTTGCTGGAACACGCGGCATTAAGGCGGAACTCGAAGAGGTCGGCATACACCCAACGGAAGAGCAATTAAAGGAGATTGTTCGCCGAGTTAAAGAGCTAGGTGACAAAGGCAAGATGGTGACCGACGCAGATTTGCTTGCGTTGGCGTCCGCGGTTATGGGCGAGGTTATCCCTGAAGAAAAGATTGTGGACTTATGCGATATGGCTGTGATAACAGGAATCAAAGTTATTCCCACGGCGTCTGTAAGGCTGGTGTTGGATGGCAAGGAATACATTGCTGCTGAAACAGGCGTAGGCCCGGTAGACGCTGCACTGAAGGCTATACAGAAGCTTACGAACAGCTTGGCAAAGATTAAATTGAACGAGTACCGCCTTGAGGCGATTACAGGCGGCTCCAACGCCGTAGCAGAAGTAATAATAAAAGTTGAAGATGAAAAGGGCCATGTGGTTTCAGCGCGCGCGGCAAGGGAAGACATTGTCATGGCAAGCGTTGAGGCAATGCTTAATGGCATAAACAAGTGCTTGATTAAACAAAGGAAGCAGGGAAATAAACAATGAAAGTAGCCTTCCAAGGCGAGAGAGGGGCCTACAGCGAAAGCGCAATCTATGCTTTTTTCAGCGGCGCAGCTGAAGTGAAGCCATGCAGAGACCTTAAAGAAGTATTCGAAAGTGTAGAAAAACAAGAGGCACAGTTTGGTGTTGTCCCGGTGGAGAATAGCCTTGAGGGAAGCGTGAACCAAACCTACGATCTGTTCTTAACCTATGATTTGAAAGTTTGCGGCGAAATCATCATCCGAATATCACATTGTCTAATTGCTAATCCAAGCACAAAATTAGAGGATATCAAGACGGTTTATTCGCATCCGCAAGCGCTGGCGCAGTGCCGCCGTTTTCTCGAGCGCTTTGGCCGAGAGCTGGCCCCAACCTACGACACCGCGGGCAGCGTGAAAATGCTTAAAGAAAAAGGGCTTAAGGATGCCGCGGCAATAGCCAGCGAGAAAGCAGCTGAAATCTACGGAATGAAAATTCTCGCAAAAGAAATCGAGGATAACCCAGAGAATTACACGAGATTCTTTGTGTTGTCCAAAGAAGACTCGCCTCGAACAGGCAGAGACAAGACCTCAATAATTTTTGCTGCGGCACATACTCCGGGCTCGCTTTATCACGCACTCGGCGAATTCGCCAAACGCAGCATCAACCTTACAAAAATTGAGTCTAGACCTACAAAAAAGAAGCCTTGGGAATACAACTTTTATCTAGATTTTGAAGGACACAGAACTGAAGAAAACTGTTCTGCGGCGCTGAAGGCGCTGGAAAAAAGCGCGTTGTTCGTAAAAATCTTGGGCTCATACCCCAGAGCCGCATAACCTTCTTACTTCTCGGTTGCCTCTAACATTTTATACATAAGCGCATAAGTTCGTGCGTAATCGAGGCCTTTTTCCGCAAGTTTAGCCTTCAACTGCTCCATTTTGCGGCTGATGGCCTCTCGATCCTTCCCTTTGATTATCTTTAACCATTCATTGGCCTTTTTAATGAAAGCGTCTTCAAGCTGCTCGAGGTCGGGCAGATTTAACTGTAGACTGGTGAAGAGTTCAGGAGTCTCCGAAGCCGCAACCTCGGCTAAGGTGTACAGTAAGCGGTAGGTTGTGCCGGCTACTTGCTTGGTTTCAGCATAATTCGCCTGCTCAAGTAGCGTGTCGCAGGCAATCAAACCCAAGAAATGCGGCATGCCTAACACAATGGACATGAGCTCATCATGCTTTCTTGGCGACATAATGAAGACACGTGCTTTTCTCGTTTCCAGCCACTTCTTGAAATCTGCTGCAAAGGCTTCTTCTTGACTATTGGTTGGAGTCAAAACGAAAGTTTTGTTTTCAATGCTTGTGCTTCCAGGGCCGAAAACAGGATGCGTGCCCAAAACCAAAGCCTCTGGGAGATACTTGTGCATGACGTTGACAGGTAGCTCTTTAACCGAGCAGATGTCCATGACAACCTGCCCTTCACGGATAGCAGGACTAATTTTTTTGACAACCTCCTCGAAGGCGCTAATGGACACGCAGATAAGCACGCGATCAGCTTTTCTGGCGGCTTCAGCAAAATCTGCGATTTCAACTCCAAGCTCGCTTCGCAGTTTCTCCAGCTTATCCCTTTTCCTGTCGGCAACCACCACTGAGTAGCCTTCTTTTTTGAAGAAGTTGGCGAACCAAACGCCCATTTTCCCAGCGCCGATCACGGCTATTCTCATTCTTTAGCTGCCTCGCAAATTTTATTCAACGCCACATGAAGCTCATCGTCAGGCACAGTTAAAGCTATTCTGAAATGCTCTCGGTAATCGCCAAACGAGGTGCCCGGCGCTATAGCCACGCCTTCGTCAAGCAAGTCTAAAGCGAAACGCTCCGAATCTAAGCCGCGGCGCCTTGGAAACACGTAAAACGGTGCGTCAGGCTCGGTGAAATCCAGCTTTGCCTTTGAAAGGATTTCAGAAGCTAATTTCGCGCGTCTCTGGTAAACCTTTCTGATTTCACTTGTAAGCTTGTCATGCATACCCATAGCCGTTAACGCGGCTTCTTGGATGAAAACAGGCACGTTAGTAATTGTTATCTGGTTTAGCTTGCCAATCTTGTCAATGAGCTCGCGGTTCGCGATAATGTAGCCGATGCGCCATCCAGTCATAGTAAACATTTTAGAAAAACCGCTGACCATCACGTGGCTACCATCGTAGTCTAGGATGCTTTTGGTTTTCACGAAGCTTATGTCAGCATAAACCTCATCGGATAGCACTGCAATTTTTTTCTCGTTGGCTATCTGAATCACGCGGTCCATGTCTTCAGCGTCCATAACCTTGCTCGTCGGATTATTAGGGTTATTCAAGATTATCATGCGCGTCTGCCCGTCAATTGCGCGCTCAAAAGCTTCAAAATCAATCTTCCATTTTGATACTAGCTCGGTTCTTACAAGACGGGTTTCTGCGCCTAGAGTTTTAGCTGTTAACTCGTACGCTGTCCAATAAGGCGTTGGGATAACCACGTTCCCGCCGCCTTTTAGCAGCAGATACATGGTGGCGAAAACACCCCATTTTGAGCCTGGCGTAATCACCACATTATCAGCCGAGACACCGTGATACTCAGCAATTTTCTCCCTGAGGCTTTTCTCGCCGTAAGCAGAAGAATACTTTGTTTTACCCTTTTTCATGGCATCATAGGCGGCTTCAATTATTTCACGCGGCGTCTCCAAATCCGGATCGCCTAAGTTCAATTTTATTATCTTTTTTCCTTGGTTTTCCAGTTTTATCGCTTTCTCGTTTATCTCATACAGCATATCCACTGACCGTCCTGTATGCTTCCGTCGAAGTCTCTTACTCTTGAATAGCACTGCACATATTAACTATTTGCTGATAGATCCGCTCAACCCAAGCAGCATCTAAGCGAAGCTCTTCCGCTTTTTTCCTAACACGCGCGTACACATCGTTTTCTCTAGGCAAATCCTTAATCGGCAATCCATGCTTCCGCTTTACGGCACCAATCGAGCGACAGATTTCCACCCTTTTGTTCAAAAGCAGCAGAATCTGCTCATCCACTTCATCAATGCTCTCTCTTAAACGCTGAATTTTCTCCATCTATTTTCGCCTCTTCAAAACTTTTGGTATCAAACCAGCGCGGATCATGTGATCAGCAAGAACCAATGCAACAGCAGATTCCACAACGGGCACGGCTTTAGGCACGACGCATGGGTCATGCCTACCCCCAACTTTCACCATTGTGTTCTCCATCTTGGCTAAATTAACGGTGCGCTGTTCCTTCGCAATGGAAGGCGTAGGCTTAACAGCCACCCTAACTATTATCGGCATGCCCATGGATAGGCCGCCCAATATGCCTCCAGCATTATTCGTCTGCGTTACAACAACCTTACCCTTCTCCAATAGATAGGCATCATTATTCTCGGAACCCCGCAACTCAGCAGCTTTAAAGCCTAATCCAAACTCAACACCCTTCACCGCTGGAACGGTCAGCAACATCTTGGCGATATCAGCATCCAAAGCGTCAAACAGGGGTTCGCCGACGCCCGCGGGCACATTCAAAGCGATACATTCTATTATTCCGCCCAGACTGTCGCCGTCCTTTCTTGCGCTTACTATGGCATCCTCCATCTTTTTTGCACATTCTAAATCGGGGCATCTAACCGCGGTTTCGTATCTGCGCTTGCGAATTTCCTCGAAACTGAGCGCCTCGCTGATCTTCACGTGACCTATCGCTTTAGTGTAGGCTAAGACATCAACATCGAATAGGCTTAGCAGTTTTTTGGCTACTGCCCCCGCCATAACTAAAGCCACGGTGACCCTGCCTGAAAAGCGGCCGCCGCCGCGGTAATCATTAAAGCCGCCATACTTCACGCGAGCCGTGTAATCTGCATGCCCAGGCCTAGGCAAATCTTTTATGGCTTCGTAACCGCTGGAATCCACTTCTCTGTTCTCTACCATCATGCAAATCGGCGCGCCAGTGGTGAAGCCGCGGAAAACTCCTGAAAGAATCCTCACAGCATCCTTTTCTATTCGCTCCGAAACGATTTTCGGCTGTGCTGGAATGCGCCGGTCAAGCTCTGCTTGAACATCTGCCTCGGAGAGCTGCAAACCAGCTGGGCATCCGTCGATGACTACGCCTACGCACTGACCGTGGCTTTCCCCAAAAGAGGTTATCATGAATTCTTTACCTATCGAATTCCCCGCCAACAACATCTACTCCTAATGCACGTAAATCATTGAAAAAGTGCGGATAAGATTTTCGAACACACTCAGCATTTTGGATCCGCGTCTCGCCAGCAGCGCCCAACGCGGCGACAGCACATGCCATAGCGATACGGTGATCATTATGCGGATCTATTGTGGCGCCATGCATTGCACAGGGACCTCTAATTGTCAAGCCATCCTCGTTTACTGCTATGTCGGCGCCCATCTTTTGGAGTTCTAGATGAAGCGACAAGAGCCTGTCAGACTCTTTGTACCGAAGTCTCTGCGCGCCGTATATTCTGGAAGAGCCCTCCGCGTAGCATGCAAGCGCCGCGCAGACGGGAACAAGATCGGGAATGTCCCTGGCGTCGACATCAACAGCCTTAAGCTTCCCACGTTCGCCTTCTACTTTAACACTGTCTGGCTGAATGTGGCATTTTGCGCCCATTCGATTAAGAATATCCACAATCGCCTTGTCATCCTGCACGCTCGTGTAATCCAGATTTCCGACGCGCACATTGGAGCGCGTTATAGCTGCAGCAGCCAACAGAAAAGCAGCAGAAGAGAAATCACCTGGAACCTTGTGGTCGCATGGTTCATAATTTTGGCGTGCTGGTATGTAGATGCGGTCAAGCGCTTCCGAAATAAGCACTCTTATGCCATGCTCAGCGATGACAGCCCGGGTCATTTGCACGTAGCCTTTAGACTCAAGCGGCGTCGTGACGGTTATCTCCGTGTCCGTCTGCGCCAAAGGACAAGCGAACATCAAACCCGAGAGGAACTGCGAGCTGATGTCTCCACGAATGGCAGTTTTTCCGCCCCGTATGCCGCCACCTCGAACGTAAATCGACGCTTTACCGCCGATATGACGAGAAAACGTTTCGACACCTAACGCCTTTAGGCTCTGCAGCAACGGCTCGATTGGGCGTTTCTCTAAAGATTCACCAAGCAAGAAAATTGAGGGCTCAGATGCTAAGGCAGCCACGGGAATCATGAACCTTAAGGTGGCGCCTGACTCGCCGCAGTCTATCAGCGTCTCCGTGACTCTAGGCGGACTTGCACCCTCAACAACCCAGCAGTCCTCAGAGGCTGTTACCTTTGCGCCTAAAGCTTTGACCGCACGCAAAGCAGCCTCAGTGTCATCCGCAATCAGCGGACGATAAATCTTGGATACGCCATCGGAAAGTGCAGCGGCTATCAGCATTCGCTGCGTGTAAGCCTTTGACGGTGGAGCATAAACCTCGCCGTCTAATCGCTCAGCTTTCCCGATTATAACCATAGTCATCTGACTAAAGCACCCTAGCTTTTTCATGATTCAGTCTTGCCTGCAAAATCTCGCCTTCATAATGCTGCAGCGCCGCCTTCACAGAATCAACCTTATCAGCGGGAACAACTGCTGTAACCGCTGGACCTTTTCCGCATAAGCCAGCGGCTAAGGCGCCAGCAGCCAAAGCGTCAAGAGCCACGGTAGCGCCGCAACCTAATGCTGAGGAGTAGATTAAGCCGTTAAGGGTTAGCGCTGTCCACAGGTTTCCTTTCTGCGCTTCTTTGTAGGCGATTTTGACAAGAGGCTTCACCGTCTGCAGCCTGTTAACATCAGAATCAGCTGTGTAAGCCTTGCTGAAGGGAACATGAAATAGAACAGTTAAGTCTTCAGGTAAGGTTACTCTTTTCAGCAACTTTCTCTTTATGTTGTCAGTGACTACGGCTCCTCCGAAGTATGAAGCACAAGCGTCGTCGAAAGCGCCAGTTACGGTAACCTTAGCGTCAAAAGCGGCGTCCACGCCCAAATTAATCAATGCGAAGTCATCAAGTTTTTTGCCTAATGCCGCGGCCGTTGCTAAAGCAACCGCGTTCGCTGCAGCACTACTGCTTTTAAGGCCTCGAGCAATGGGAATGTTTGACCATGTTTTCACATGCGCACCGAAGTAGTTGGCAACGTTGAAATGCTTGAGAACACGAGACACTGCCTTTTCGATTAGCACGGTGCTTTCAGTTGGGTCGCTTTTGATTTCCCCTTTGACCACATGAGGCTCATCTGTTAATGTAACCTCTGCTTTTGTCCATAGATCTACGCCGAACGCTGCGCCTTTACCCAGAGCTATTGCATTCACGATGGTTGCTGCGCCATGGGCTAATGCCTCAGCTTTCGCAATCACTTTTCTGCACCTGCGCGTGAGAGTTGGCTTAGCGCTGCTTGCCGCATAACTTCAACAGGCGCTGGGCAGCCCGTCCAGATTTCGAAGGACGCCGCGCCTTGGTGAATCAGCATTTCCACACCACTGATTACTTTGGCGCCTGCGACTTTTGCGTCTTTCGCCAGCTTAGTTTCCACAGGATTATATACTATATCCATCACCGCCAAGTCAGGTCTAAGCCACTGAGGCTGTACAAGGCTTTGGTTGACGTTCGGATGCATACCCACCGACGTGGCATTAACCAGTATATCAGCATCCTGCAGGTTCTGCTGCACAGCATGTGGCGAAAGAGCCCCGCCGACGATTTTCTTACCGAACACGCGGTTTAGTGCAGCGGCTAACTCCGCGGCCTTTTCAGCAGCCCTGTTCAGAATAACAAGCTCTCCGATTTCCTCGGCAAAAGCGAATGCGATAGCTTTAGCTGCACCTCCGGCGCCAAGCAAAAGCACCTTTTTATCGTATAGCTTTACTCCGTTTTCTTGGAGGGCCTTTAATGCACCTACGCCGTCGGTGTTGAAGCCTAAAAGTTTGCCGTCCTTATTTAGAATAGTGTTGGCTGAACCGAGAAACTGAACAGTGGAGTCCAGCTGATCCAAGTGCTTAATCACCGCGCCTTTATGGGGCATTGTGACGTTTAACCCGTGAATGCCTAAGCCACGCATGCCCCGCATGGCACTTTCCAAGTCAGCTGACTTCACGCGGAACGCCAAGAAAACGAAGTCAAGCTTCAAATGGCTGAACGCCGCGTTTTGGATTGTTGGGCTTAGCGTGTGCGCTATGGGGTCGCCGATGACGCCGCATACACGCGTTTTTCCCGAGATAACCATTGTCATCTTTGCCCCAGAAGCTCGTAAGCCGCCTTCATTTCCTGAATTGTCATTTGGCCAGCAGCTGTTTCACTGCCCCGCTCAAGCGCGGCGAAAGTGAAGAAGCCGCCGAATAGCGGCGACAAAAGCCGTGATACCTTACCTAGTTCACCCATGCAGAAGCATACAAGTTTTGTTCTGTCCGCCGCGGCTACTGTGAAATTAAGAATCACAAGGTTGTCTTCAATATGCTTCGCGGTTGTTACAATTTTGCAGACGTCGGCGCCGCTGGCGATTTCTCTTTCAAGAAGACTGTTAAGCTCAGATAAGGTTAAGGAGCCGTCAAACTTGTGGAAGGAAACAATTGCTTTTGTGCCAAGCGCTTTAAGCTCCTTTACTAGGGCATTAAGCTCGGAAGTGTATAAATCTACATCAACATATTCAAAGCCGCTTTTAGCCGCATCCAGCAATAATTGCCTTTGCTCGCTTTTACTTCTGGAAGCCCGGTCAGTGGCTATTTTAGGCGTTTTTCCATAAGCCGCCACATCCCTTAACGCATCTATATTTCCAATGCAATCTTCCAACCTATCAAGCCTGACTTCTATAAAGTCTGCTTGCTCCGCTTCCACTTTTTCTATTAGCTGCAACGCTTCGGGAACGGTTTTCGGAAGAATCGACACGCAAATTTTAGCTTTCACCGCTCAATCACCGTTTCGTCGGGCACGGCTACGCCGAAGTGTCTGCCGCGGCTTTCGGTAATATGAACTAAAACATCGTCTCCAGCTTTCAACTCGGTTACAGGCTTTGAGCCATCAGCGGTCACGAGTCTTATGGTTTCAGCGTTCTGCAGTATCGTCTTAACCTGTTTCCCTTCGGCCTCAGCTTCTACGAGGATTAAGGGTCTAAGCTCGATTTTCACTCTGCCCACGCTTGCAGAGCGCACCTTTCCTTTCCTGTCCACGATGAGCACTTCGTCTCCTGCTTTCAGCTCAGACAGATAGCGTGTGCTCTGCAGTGATGCCAAGGTGTACATGGAAAGTGAGCCAGCGTTAACCCTGAAAGGCCGAGATTGCACATAGGGATTTTCATGAACCTCCGCCTCGACGAGAAAGAAGCCCGCGGCTTGGACACCCACAAGCATTCCTTCTCCAGGCGCCATAAGGTCACATGTGTCCACGCAGACTCTTGCGCCTGAACTGATGGGTTTAACAGCGGTGACTTTCGCATTAACCAGCTTGATTTTTGGCGCTTGCTTCTTGACTACTGCTATGGCTTTCATAAGTTCATCGGGATTGGAGGTTTTAAGCAGGACACCATCGGTGCCTAACTCTAAAGTTTCCAGAACAAGTTTGGCGTCCTCAGCGTTTTCCACTTCTGCGATTAGCTTGCTTTTGCCTCGAGTTTTCGCAATAAGATTCTCCAGAGGGATAACGCGCCAGTCAAGGCAGTTTATGATCATGTAATCAACTAAGCGCTCCGCAGCGTTTACAGCCGTATTCTCATCTTCTTTACTCTTAATGCTTATCCTCACGGCAGCTTGTTTGCCTTCGCTCTTCAGCTTCTTTATAGCATCCACATCAAAACCATCGAGCAAATGTACAGAGCCTTTTTCTGAGACAACATTCACCTTGGCGCCCTCAAGCAGAACAACATCATTCTCAATAGCAAGTTTCAGAAGCGCGGCTTTTTCGGAAGGCGAAGCAGATGGCGCTATCTCGAGCCAAAGTTCCTTCAACAGGTTTCACCTAGAATCTTCAAGGCTTCCTCAACTGAAGCGCCGCTGTGAACTATCGCTGAGAGCGCCTTAGCCATCAGCGTTGGATTTTCATGCTGGAACACGTTTCGTCCGATGGAGAGTCCGGCGCTTCCAGCGTTTAGGGATTCCCATGCCATCTGCAGGATTTCCTTATCGGTTTTGCATTTGGGGCCTCCGGCGATTATCACGGGTACAGGGCAGCCTTCCACAACAGTCTTGAAGCTTTCTACGTCTCCAGTGTAGTTTGTTTTGATTATGTCAGCGCCGAGTTCTGCGCCTAATCTTGCCGCGTGTGCAACTACCTCAACAGCATGTTCACTCTGAATTTTCGGTCCACGAGGATACATCATAGCCAGCAACGGCACGCCGTAAACGTCGCATTCGTCGGCAACTCTGCCCAGTTTCTGAAGCATCTTATCTTCGTCTGCAGCGCCCACATTGATATGAACTGAAACTGCGTCGGCGCCAATGCGGAGAGCTTCCTGCACAGTGCACACTTGAACCTTGTTATGCGCGCTGGGCGCAAGATTAGATATAGCTGAGAGATGTACTATCAAGCCAGCGTCGTCCACGTCTACTCGTTTCGCTATGCCTTTGTTCACGACCACGGCGTCTACGCCTCCCTTTATCAGCTGGTCAATTATGGCTTGCATATTGGTTATGCCCTTAATAGGGCCCATGCTGATGCCGTGGTCCATTGGAACTATCACGGTGCGATTATCTTTCTTGAAAATTCTTCTTAAGCGCCGCTCTTTACCGTGGTCCATGCTTCATCATTCCTTCTTGGGTTATTACCTTGGTCATTTTTAACGCTTCCTTAATGAGTCTTTAATTAACTGTAAAGCCCTTTCACGCTCATTCCAATCCACAAAGAGCAGTATGCTTGACGTGATGGTTAAGATGCCGTAAATGTTTATCTCGTTAACCCGCAAGGTCTCTGAGATTTTACCGATTATACCGTGCGTTTCCTCTAGCCCAACACCGCTAACTTTCAGGAAGGCAACATCTCGCTTAACAGCCATGGCTATGGTTTGCGCATTATTCAGCGTTATATTGTGGATTTCTTTGAAAAGGGCATCTATGTTTTTCTCTTGAGAGACGTACAGAATAACCGAGTTAGTATTAAGTGACATGCCATGCATTGTGGCGTGTTCTTTTGCTTTTTCAATGATTTCCGATATGATTTGCGGGTTTTCCGAGAGTCGGCGGCCGACGATTGTTACTTCCGCTACTGGAAAAGGATTGGCTATTGCCACATCAAGCTCAGTTGCTAAAGCGCCAGTAATCACAGTGCCAGTTTGATTCAAATCGCCGGGAACATGGCTGATTACTCTAACGTTTATTGATTGTGGCTTATACTTCAACGCCTTGCTATGGATAAACTTGGCGCCTGAATCAGCAAGAGCCACCAAAGTGCTGACCTCGATTTCTGAAAGCCGCCGTGGGTTAGCGACAAGTTTGGGATCTCCGGACATTATACCATCCGCGTCGGTAACCAAAATGACCTCGTCAGCTTCCAATGCTTCAGCTAGAATGAAAGCGGTTGTGTCGCTTCCGCCGCGTCCCAGAGTAGTAATTTTGCCGTCAAGGGTTCTGCCAACGAAACCTGCGATAACAGGCACGGTGTCCCTTTCGACAAGTGGCAGCACGTTTTTCCTGATTCTCTCTTCACATTCTTCTAAAAGCGGGTTTGCATTAGAGAAAGTTGCGTCAGTTATTATGGGCCAATCATCATCTAACGGGTCGAAGTAGCGGGATTCAACGCCGTTGGTTCTCAGGGCAGCAGCGAATATGCGTACGCTTGTGCGTTCGCCCATTGAAAGTATGTCGTCCAATTCGCGTTTCTCTAATTTGCCATTAGAAGTGTTTTTTGCAGTGGTTAAGAGCACGTCAGTTGTTTTTCCCATGGCTGAGACTACTACCGCGATTTTGGTGCCCTTCGCTGCTTCCTTTGCTACAGAGGCCACGGCCTTTGATAGCCTTTCATGATCAGCAAGGCTGGAGCCACCGAATTTGACCACAATTTTTTTGCCAGATTTTTCTCTTTTCACCAATCAACCTCTCCATCACGCCCAGACGTTTAACCAAAATTTTTGTTACGCCTGGGCTTAGTTAAAATAATAAAAGTAATAGCCGAAGCTAAAGAACCGCGAAGTAAGGCTTTCTTTTTCAGGAGTATTGCTTGCCATTGTAGCTTCGAACCTTGGTGAATGAGACATTGGTACGTAAATAAAAGCATTTCGGAAAATGTGTAGCACAAATTCATACTTTTAAACCATAAGCGCTTGAGACAGCTTGGAAACTTCTGGAGAGCCAGCTTGATTAGGGCGTGTAGCCACGTCATACATGCGATTGTTCATCATTTGAGAGTTTCAATCGTCACGTAAGACCGTGTGTCCTGTATTCCTTCGATATTGTAGAGCTTTTTTAGAATTTCATCCAGGTTCTCTCTTTCAACCATTATCAAAGCATCAACATCGCCGGCTATTCTGAAGGCGTGTGTAACTGCAATTTCCTTTATTTTCTCGTAAACTTGAATTCGCTTAACAGGCGATACTTTGATGAGAATGAAAGCTGGCGTTGTGGAGACGCCAAGCGCGTTTAAACCTTTCTCGGTGACATCTATGAAGCCTCGTCCTGTGCGAATGTAGCCCCTGCTTTTAAGTTTCCTGAGATGCATGTTCAAAGCTTGTCTGCTTATGCCTAATTGCGCTGCTAACTCATCTTGCTTAAGCCGCAGCGTATATGTGCTTGTAGATACACCCTTCTCGTAAAGAGTCCTTAAAAGTCGAACTGAACGTTTAGTAAGAGGTTCCAATTTCTCCACTTTTCTGCTAGTTTGTTAAACTAAACCTTTACGATTATCACATTATTTAAAATTTTAGTTCTCGAAAAGCAATTTGCATGCACCAACAAGGTATCTTGCAACACTGCTTATTCAGAACTTGCAGGATTTAACCACAATGTATTTATTTGCGGACAAAAAAACTATTGAAGCCATATAAAGCGAGGAAACTAGGGTGAAGCTTTAGTAATGTCAGAAGGTAACTCAGTATTGATCGGAAAGAAACCAGTAATGAACTATGTGCTGGCTTGCATAACCTTCTTTCACGGCGGAGCAAAAGAAGTGAACATTAAAGCACGGGGAAAAGCCATTTGCCGAGCAATTGACGTCGTAGAAGTGGTTAGACGCCGCTTTCTGCCTGACGTAAAAGTCTCAAAGATAAGCATCGGTACAGATCAACTTTCAGCTAAAGAAGAAGGCAATGGGCCAACTAACATCAGCACGATAGAAATAACCTTAAAGCGATAGATTCACAGCTGCTCAGCCACTAAAGCACTCGCAGGTACCATATATCATCGCTCCTCCTTTATTTGCAGGAGGGCATACTATGAAGACGGAACTATGTAGCTTCTGTTTAAAAAGTGGCATACTGTGCCAAAAGTGTTCAGCCAAAGTGAAAGCTGGCGACATAAGCGAGTTAGATCTGAAAATCGCCCGTTTGTTGTTGTCTTTAGAAGAAAAATATCCTTCACTGCAAAACGTCAGCTTCTATAAGGCAGTTGATGTTGACAGAACTTTAGCCATAATTGTTGGTCACGGTGATGTACCCAGACTTTTAGGCTACGGTGGCAAAATCATTAAAGCCTTAGGCGATGAAGTTGGCAAGTCTATTCGTGTTTTGGAATATGGGGTTGATGACCGCAAGTTTTTGGAAGACTTGTTCATGCCGCTCAGCATACTCACGATTAACACGATCTGGCTGCCTGATGGCACCACTGAGACAAGGGTTATATTAAAAAAGAAACGCGGCACACCATTACCTTTCAACTTGAAAGCACTAAAGGAAATTGCCCATAAAGTACGCAAAATGTCTCTGCGCGTTGAATTTGCCGATTGAGGAGCGTTTGCGTCATGAAGTTGGATTCCTTAAGAGACTGGGTTAGAACATGCTATTCTGCCGACGTAACGCCCGCCATGGACGGCAAAGAAGTTACGCTTTTCGGCTGGGTTAAAGAAATACGGGATCTCGGCGGAATTCGTTTTGTAATACTGCAAGATCGGGAAGGCACTATACAAATTACTGTCCCACGAAAAAGAGTAAGTGCCGAAGTGCTGTCGAAGTCCGATAACTTGCAGAAGCGGTACAGCATCGGCGTGAAGGGCGTTGTGAAGAAAACAACCATGTCGCCCAGAGGGATCGAAGTTATACCGAAGGAGGTTAAGATTTTTAACACGGCAGCGGCACAGTTGCCGATCGACATCACCGGCAAAACACCAGTGAACATAGAAGCCCGCTTAGATGCAAGAGCTTTAGACCTATGCCAAGAGCAGAACATTGCAGCATTCAAAATTCAGCATGTTGCCTTGGAAGCTATTCGAAGTTTTCTTTTTGAAAAGGGCTTTTTGGAGGTCCACACGCCCAGAATAATTGCTTCAGCAACCGAAGGCGGCGCTGCATTGTTCACTGTGGACTATTTTGGCGAAAAAGCATTCCTCGCCCAGAGCCCGCAGTTGTATAAAGAGCAGCTGGTTATGAGCCTCGAGAAAGTGTTTGAGGTAGGCCCCTTCTTTAGGGCTGAAGCATCACATACTCGGCGCCACTTAAGCGAATTCATTTCCGTGGACATTGAACAAGCATTCGCTGATGCTGAAGATGTCATGGCGCTTCTTGAGCAAGTGATACACCATGTTTGCAAAACCGTAAATGAAAAGTGCACAAAAGAGTTGGCCGTACTCAAACATAAAATTGCCGTTCCCGAAGTTCCATTCAAGCGCTTAACCTACGATAACGTACTTGAGGACCTAAAGAAGGAAGGCTTGGAAGTGCCATGGGGCGAGGACATACCGACAGAGGCCTTCAGAACCCTAGGCAAGCTGCATCCGTACTTCTACTTTATCACTAATTGGCCTACAGAATCCAAGGCATTTTACATAAAACCAAGAGAAGATAAACCTGAATTATGCGAAGGATTCGACCTGATGTGGCGCTGGATAGAAATAGTTTCGGGTGGCACGAGAATAGCTGAAAAAGATCTTTTAATACGCAGATTAAAGGAAAAAGGGTTAAACCCGGAAAGCTTCAAGCATCATCTTCAAGCGTTCGATTACGGAATGCCGCCTCACGCCGGCTGGGCGATAGGCTTAGAGAGGCTCACGATGATTCTAACCGGGCGAAAGAACATCCGCGAAGTAACCTTATATCCAAGAGACAGAACACGATTGACGCCCTAAAAAGCGGTTCTCTCGAGCTATTTTATAGAACATTCCTTCAGAACAGATAATAGCCAGCAACACGGAAAATTATTTGGCAAGGGGGGATAATGTCGAAAAAATATGTCTTAGCCGCCTTCATCGCAGTGCTCTTAGCCGCTACAGCGCATCTTGCGATAACTGACAAAAGCAGTGCTTTAACGTTCGCTAACAATTACGGCGACACATTTGTGAACAAGATTCCAGGTGCGCCCTACAAGGTTAGCATCACCTTTAAGAACACAGGAGCAACCGAAGGCAGCTGGGTTGTGAACATAGCCTTAGAAGGCGACACATGGTCCCAAGCTGGAACACCGAAAACTTTGCATCTTCAACCGGGAGAAACAGCAACCTTGACGTGGAACGGCACCGTGCCAGCTAACGCCCCAGTTGATTCAGTTGCAAGGCTTATAGTGTATTATGATGATTCTTTTAAAGCGCTCAATTGGTGGATACGCATCGTTTCCGCCTCTAAACTCTCAATACATTCAAGCTATTTAGAGTAGCTAACCGCAAAAAAGCAACGTTAAAGCGTATTCAACAGCTTA
The DNA here is from genome assembly GCA_038849555.1 of Bathyarchaeia archaeon. Taxonomy (GTDB): domain Archaea; phylum Thermoproteota; class Bathyarchaeia; order Bathyarchaeales; family Bathycorpusculaceae; genus JAOAIV01. The sequence continues at coordinate 41,220 of JAWCMT010000001.1, forward strand.
ATGTAGCGTGTTTCTTATTTGCCTCGCTTAGGCTTCGCGTAACTGCCAAGTGTAATTCTCTAATGCTTGTACTTAACAGGTCTCTCGGAAAAGATGAAATGAACACTTCTCAGCTGTTACATCAGCAACACTTATTTCTTCTCAGAAATGAATGATGAAATAAGGTAACCCAAAATGCTTGATTTACTTGGAACAGAACTTGCGTTTCAAATCGCACAAGCTACAGTGGTAGTTGTAGGCGCTTTCGTGCTAGTATTTATCTTTAATAAATTGTTGCTGAAGATGGCAGGCGGCAAAACGTCTGAATCAAAACGAATGATCCGCAATGCCCAACGTTTTCTTCAGCTGACCATTTTCTCCATAGCTCTCATTCTACTTCTGCATATCTTCAGCATTGACGTAACAGGGCTTTTGGCAGGCCTCGGCGTAGGCACGCTCGTAATTAGTTTTGCATTAAAGGACATAATCGAAAACTGGATTTCAGGCTTACTGATAATATCGGGGAAAACATACAAACTCGGAGACGTAATCCAAGTAGGCGGCAATAAAGGCGTAGTTACAGAAATAAGTCTGCGGACAACAAAACTAAAAACATATGACCGAAAAGAAATCATCATCCCCAATTCCTCATTGTTAAAAGACCGAATAATCAATTTAACTGACGGAAAAAAAGAAGCAATAACATCCGTGGTCTTCACAGTTGATTACGCCTTCAACATCGAGAAAGTAAAGAAGATAATTGAAGACGTGCTTCGAAGCCATCCCAACATTGTGGTAGACGAAGAAAGACAGCGGGAGATCAGATTTCTAGTGCGCACCAAAGAGTGGTCAGTTGAAATTGAACCATTGTTCTGGATAAATGATCCAGAAAACGAAGAATTCATTAAATCCCAAATAACAGAAACATCAAAAATAAAGTTTGAAGAAGCACAAATTTTCCCAACTTTACCAGCAAGCCTACGCGAAAATTTGTTGAAAAACAAAAACTAGCACCACAAGTAAACGCGCATCCTTGTATTTTTACTCTCATATCACTATTTTTCACACTTAATCTATATTAAAAGTGAGAAGCGTGGTGCGGTCGCCGGGATTTGAACCCGGGTCGTCAACGTGGCAGGCTGATGTCCTAGACCAGACTAGACTACGACCGCTTTTTTCAGGCGTGCTATCGTATTCTTTCGCTTTCTTTCATTAAAAAGTGTATGTTTCCAAGCGCACAGTTTGCATCGTCTCCTGCAGAAAGCGATGACCAGTAATGTAGAATAGATGGCTTTTACAGCGGCAATCTGAGCAACCGAAACCCGCAATAGGCGTACCTCTCTTGCTAATTTCTTGGGCAAGCAAGCACTCCCCGCTTTTTGCTGTTTCCTTATAAAAAACTTTGATTATATTCACCGAGCGATTATTAAGCAAATAGTCGATGTGCCAAAACAAATGTTTCTCTTTTCTAAAATGGCGCTTTATTCTATGCTCCAAATTAGCTTGTGCGGAGCCGACGTACGCATATAATCCTTTTTTGAATGGGAATTTGTCTAAGGCGCCAACATTTACGCTTATGTCCTTATCTAGTTGAATAATTAAAGCGTAAATACCTTTTAACATGCGTAACTGTTCTTCTTCAGTCTTTTGGCGTTATAGGATAACTGTATAAGAAGCGAAATTTTAGTTTTTTACTTCAATTTAACCTAAACGCAAGTTCTCAAAGACGGCGCATCGAGCTTAAAAGGCGATTTATGTTTTAAATGCTAAACCTGAAAAGAAGGCGATTTTCTTTTCTCCTTTGTAAATAGTCACGTGGTAAAAAGCCAAATTTTTTCCTTCAGATACCTTGATAGCCTCCGCCGTGAGTAGATCACCTTCAAAGGCTGGTTTCAGAAAATTGATGCTAACTTGAACTGCCACTGCGACGTTTTCTCCGAAGTTGGATGCCTCTGCAAATGCGCAATCGGCTAGTGCAAAAATTGCTCCGCCATGCGCGGCGCCAAGCGAGTTTGTGTGGTCTTTTGTTACTTTGAGAGAAAGCTTTGCGTAGCCTTCTTTTACTTCAAGAACTTGAATTCCCAAAATTTCTCTGAAGAGATCTTTACCCTTCATCAGTCGCTCCTCGCCAAATGAAGGTGTAAATAGGTATATGCTTTTCTTACAAAAGGAGCCACGCCTTTGGGTGCAAAAATAACCACTGCAACCAAGAATAAGCCTAAGCATAACATGCGCAGCGGCGGGCCAACGTTACTTACGCTTGGAAACAGCGGATGTAAAAAGCTGTTTAGAATTAAATCGATGCTCGGCAGATATCTGTCAATGGCTACAATTATAACTGACCCCAGTATTGGTCCCTCTATTGTGCCTAAGCCGCCGATCACGCTCATCATAAGCGGGAGAAAGGAGTAATATGGATTAAAAATTGAAATTTGAATATACCGAATTGACTGGGCATAAAGTCCTCCTGCTAAACCCGCGAAAAAGGTGCTGATGACAAATGCTATCAAACGGTATTTCCCTGTATTTATGCCGATCATTTTGGCTTCGGCTTCGTTCTGATGTATAGCTCGGAAGGCTAAGCCCAGTTTTGACTTCATTATCAAATACATTATGATAATGGAAATTGATGCTAAGGCAACTGTCAAGTAATAGAAGGGGGCACCACGATCAACTATAAGCGGCGCTCTGAACCCCATAATAGCTCCAGTGAAACTGTCAAATTCGCTGAAAATGGTAACTATGATTACGGAAAAACCGAATGTAACCATAGCCAAAAACCATGCTTTCAACCTAATACACGCAAGCCCAATCAGCAAGCCTATCGCTGCCGAGACGAAACTTCCTAAGAAAAGCCCAATAATTGGGGGTAAACCAGCCTTGACAGCTAGCAAAGCAGAAGTGAAACCACCTATACCTAAGAAAGCCGCGTGCCCTAGTGATCCTTGTCCTGAAAGGGACAGCAGATTCCAGCTTGAAGCATAAATTGCGAAGATAATCATTGGAGTTAAAACCTCACTAATGACGTAGCTGCTAAAGAATATGGGCAAAACAAGCAGGACTGCTATGGCAGTTGTAAGAAGATAAAACTTTGGCGAATGAGAAAAAGCTATTGCATCATTTTTAATTGAGCCAAGTAAGTCTAATTGTGTTCTTTTCATTATCATCATTCTCCTTTTTCGCCAAAGAGCCCTGTTGGCCTAATTAACAGCACGATTATAAGTACCGCAAAGGCAATGGCGTCTTGCCATATTCCACCAAGAAAATAAACAGCAGCATTCTCAGCTATGCCGTACAGAAGCCCACCTATAACCGCTCCAGGTATGCTTCCTAAGCCGCCTAAGATTATTATTGCGAAAGCCTTGATTGTTGGAAGCGCCCCGATGGTGGGGTCAAAGGGAAAAATTATTCCATAAAGTGCTCCTGCGGCACCCGCCAAGGCAGCGCCCAATGCGAAGGTGAAAATGTAAACTCTCTCGATGTTTATGCCCATAAGCATTGACGTATCGCTTTTTTGGCTGGTCGCGCGCATGGCTAAGCCTATTTTAGTTTTTCTTAAAAGTATGTAAAGAGCGGCTAGTATGCCTATTACAATCAAAACCGCTAATAAGCGATCGTAGCCTATTGACACTGCGCCAAGCGAAAGCTGAAGCCCTTGAAAGGGACTTGCAATTTGCTGAGACTTGTTACCCCACAAGAGAACCGCAGCGTTTTCAAATACGTAGATTAAGCCGAGGCTGACGAAAATTTCGTTTAGCTTATCCGACCCGAGGACCTTGCGGAAAGTGAAACGTTCAAGGCCTATGCCGATTAAAGCAACGATGCCCATTGTTGCTAGAAGAGCAACGTAAGCGTTCAAACCGAGGCTGGTGGTGAGTGCAAACGTTATGTAGGCACCTATCATCAGCATTTGGCCATGGGCAAAATTAACTAATTTCATAACGCCAAAGATTATGTTTAACCCTGTAGCCAAAAGGATGTAAATGCATCCGTTCGCTACACCCCAAAGCAATGTTTCGATAAAGCCAGATGTGGTAATCATTCCAAATCGACTGAGCTATTTTCTAATGTTAACTATTTAAAATCTACGAGATTCCATCAAACACAAAAAAAGAAAAAAATGGGAAAACCCTATCAGAGTCCAGGTTGATACATTACTGGCAAAACGAAGTCGGCTTGCTTCAATTTACCAACGCCAGGAGCAGTCGCAGGATACACTATTACAGATCTGCACTCGCCGACACTTTCGTTCCATACAAGTTGCTCAACAAAAGTTACCGGCGCAATCTCATGGTAATTCGTTCCTGTGCTGAATTCGATTTTACCTGTTTCAGTCAGTATTAACATTTGCTCCATGGCACATGATTCTATAGCGTCTCGAATTGCTGCCTTATCTAATGTTCCTGCACGTTCAATGGCGTCTTTGGCTATGTAGAATGCATCGTATGTGTCAGCGCCCATCATCCCAGGTAGGGTTCCGTATTCCTTCTGATAATTTGTGACATAGGTCTCTATTGACTCAAGATAGTATGGTGGTCCAGCATAGGGCGCGAATTTTGATTCTAACAGTTGCTCATGGCCGTATGGTCCTAGCAGGGTGTAGAACGCAGGATCTTCGCAGCATTCCACTGCAATATAGACGGTGTTTAATCCCACATCCCTCTGCCCTTCTTTTATAATTTCGGCTGTATTGGCGATGAAGTCTACAACATAAACCGCGTCAGGCTTGGCGGCTTTTATGGCGGTAAGATCTGTTTGGAAAGAAGTGGCGGTTGTTGGATAACTTCTTTCTGCAACTATCTCTATTGGCAAGTTATTGCTTTGTATTAGTGCTTTGCTGTCAGCTGCAACGCCTTTTCCGAATGCATCGTCACGGTAAAGTATAGCCAGCCTAAGTTTTCTGGACGAATCAAAACTGTAGGTCTTATCAAGCAGCGGCTTCATTTCTTCAGCGAAGAATTTAACAACAGTTTTGCTATAATCAGCTGTTGTAGTGCAGTAGTGAAACATGTAGCTCATACCTTCTGCATCATCGATTCTTCTAGCGTCACCTTCAGGAAGACCGCCGTAGTTTCCTTGTGGTCCTCTTCTTGTAACAAGACTTGACGATGCTCCAGTTATTATGTAAGGAACGCGGTTTTCGATGGCAACAACTTGGTTAGCAAGGGTGCCAGCACTTGTGTATCCCCCTATTAGAAGATCAACCTTCTCTTCTGTAATCGCGCGAGTAACTGGGTCTACTGCTTTGCCAGGTGTATCATCTTTTGTATCAACTATCACTAACTCAATGGGAACTTTGGTGCGCCATTCCGCCACGTAAACGCCTCCTGCTTCGTTGATCTCTTTAACAGCCAGTTTAGCTGCGCGATCCATGTCTTGGCCTTCAGCCTTTTCATAACATGCAACCAAGCCTATTTTGATCGGGCGAGCTTCAGGTGAAGCCACTTGAGTTAACTGCCATCCAGCGGCGACAACAGCAATAATGACAATTAGCGCAACGAGAACTACGATTAACTTCTTCTGCATAATTTCTTCTCCATTTTTCTTCGCTAATATTAAGCGAAGAGTTAATAAAATTAACCTAAAACAACACTTTTTCGGCCTAATTGAAAGGCTTTCAAGTTAATTTCGAGATATTTCTCTTTCAGCCTCAGCGACATGGCTTTTTCCATGGTTTCTTTTTTTAGTGGGTTTTCTGGAACCGCGGAGAGCGCTCCAAGTAGAACGGTGTTCACCACCACTGGATTTCCCAGCCTGGTAGCGATGCCGATTGCATCAACTTCGTGAACCTTGAATGCTTTCTTCTTCACTATGGCTATAAAATCGGCATATGTCATAGGCTTGGATGTGGATTTTTGAAACGCGAGATTGGGCGGTATATACTTCGTATTCATTATAACGGTGCCTTTCCTCTTCAGCATGGGCAGAGCCCGAGCGGTTTCCAGAGCTTCAAAGCCTAATATCACGTCAGCCTGGCCCTTTTCTATCAAAGGCGATTCAATTTTGTTTCCGATTCGGGCATATGCGACGATTGAGCCGCCTCGCTGAGCCATGCCATGAACCTCTGCCTTTGCAGCATCAAAGCCGTCCAGTATAGCAGCCTCGCAGAAAATGTCGCTTAGCACCACCACGCCTTGCCCGCCGATGCCAGCGAAGACGACGTCAAACTTCATTTAACCAGTGCTCCTTATTGCGTTGGAGGGACAGATTTGCTCGCAAACGCCACATCCCCAGCAAAGAGTTGGATCTATCTCGGCGCGCTCGGGAGTTAGCGAAATCGCGGGGCAACCAAAAACTTGGACGCACAAACCACAGGAGTTACATTCCTTTAAGACTTCCCGCGCTGGGCCTTTCTCAATCAGAAGGGGACAGGGCCTCTCAGAAATTATCACGGACGGACCATTATAATCAAGCATCTCGCGCATCACGTTCATTGTTGCTGTAACGTTGTATGGATCGAGAACAGCCACTTTTTCAATTCCAAGAGCCTTTGCAACATCTTGAATCTTGATTATTTTCGTGTCCGTTCCCATGGCGGTTTTGCCAGAGCCAGGTGTAGGCTGGTGCCCAGTCATAGCCACAACATGGTTATCCAATATAATTACGCATACATTGGCTTTGTTATATACTATGTTAAGTAAACCAGGCATTCCTGCATGGAAGAAAGTAGAATCACCTATCACCGCAAACAGTTTATCTTTAACTCCAACGTGAAACATACCGGCGGCTTGTGAAATCCCAGCGCCCATGCAGAGGCAAGTTTGAACAGTGTTTAAGGGTGGAAGAACACCGAGCGTGTAGCAACCTATGTCGCCTGTAACGATTTTATCATTAGTTTTCCCTGAAAGGGACAAGGCGCCTTCTGGGCAAAATTGAACACATCTGGGTTCACCGTTGCATACGTCGCAAATAATAACCTTACGCTTATCTGGATGAAGGGTTATAGCGCCATAATCGCAAGTTTGAATGCACCAACCGCATCCATTGCACTTGTCCTCGTCCACCATGATAATTCCAGTTTCAGCTAACTGCTTCAGAGCTTTTTCTGGGCAAGCAGCAACGCAGGGCGCATCCTTGCAGGCTTTGCAGGCTAAAGCTGCATTTGAAAGGGGATCAAGCCTTATGGCGCGTATTCTTGACTTAAGAGGATTGAAAACTTTTTCTTTCTCCCATGAGCATGCATACTCACAGACGACGCAGCCTGCACATTTCTGTGGGTCACAGTTTACAGATTGGCTAATCATGTTTAAAGCGTAATAGAAAGCTCTGTAGGGGCAGCCGGGGCATAGGACAGGTGGTCTTTGCGGCAAAGCCAAGGCTTCCTGCTGCACTGGTTCAGCGCATAACCCTAATTTTGCACAGGCAGCTCTTATCTTGTCAGGAGTGAACTCGCCAATTTCCTCTAGTCCCAGCTGTTCTTTGCCTAGAAATTTAACGTTTAAACGCTGCAGATTCTCTTCGATGTAAGGCCGTAACTCTTCAATTACAATTATTTTCTTTACCTTAGCAGCAAACTTCTTGACGACATCGGATGGGAAAGGGTATACAAAACCTAGCTTTAGCCATGAAAACTTGCGCGGCTCCAATATTGAGCGTGCATAGTAATAGCCTATACCACTTCCGATTATGCCCACTTTTTTGCCTTTATCTTCAATGATGTTGAACTTCGAGGCTTCAGCGAGCTTTTTTGCTTCAACTAATTTACTTTGCAAAATTCTCCGCTGTTTGATGGCGTTGGAAGGCACCATTACCCAACGTGCCACATCCTTGTCAAATTCTGCCTTCTGCCTGGTTTCCTGAATTTGCCCAAGCTTCACTCGCGCTTTTCCGTGAGCAACTCTAGTTGTCAATCTGATGATGACGGGTAACTGTAATTTTTCGCTTATTTCGAACGCTTCTCTAGTCATGTCCAAGGCTTCTTGCGGGCTACCGGCGTCTAACAATGGCAGGTTTGAGTGAACTGAAAAATAGCGAGTGTCCTGCTCGTTCTGACTACTGTGCATTCCCGGGTCATCGCAGACAGCAATAACCAGTCCGCCTTTAACACCTGTGTACGCCAATGTCATGGCTGCGTCTGCCGCCACGTTTAACCCAACATGCTTCATGGAAACAAGTGCTCTTACGCCGGCCATTGAGGCGCCCGCTGCAACTTCCATGGCGACTAATTCATTTACACTCCACTCAGCGTAGATTCCGAAATCCTTTGCAACTTCAGCGATACTTTCCAAAATCTCCGTTGCTGGCGTCCCAGGATACGAAGCCGCTAGCTTAACGCCTGCTTCCACTGCGCCTCGCGCAACTGCTTCATCGCCGTTGAGCAGGATAAAGCTGCCGGGCTTGTCTATTGCAATCTTGGGCTTCATTGGATTAAGGCCTTCACATCTTGCCCTTGCGCAGGTCTATGACATGTTTCGCTTTTCCTTCGCTTCTAGGAATTGCCCCGCACTCTACAATTTCAATTTCCGCAGTTAATCCAGTAATACCGTGTATTCGCTCTTGTAGGCCAAGTTTTAAGGCGTTTTTATCTAACCGTTTGTTCTTAGAGGCTTTTTCAGTCAATTCGACTTTAACGGTGAAAGTATCTAACGCTCCAGGTCTGTCAACTACTATTTGATAGTGAGCGGCGATCTCGGGGAAACTCATTATTGCATATTCAATTTGGGAAGGAAAGACGTTGACGCCTCTTATTATGAGCATGTCATCTGATCTGCCCGTGACTCGCATCATGCGCGCATGGGTGCGGCCGCAATCGCATTTTTCCGTTTCCACCACTGAGATGTCCCGTGTCCTGAAGCGCAACATGGGAATGCCCGTTTTTGTTAGAGTGGTAAAAACCAATTCGCCTTCTTCTCCTGGAGACAAAACTTCTCCGGTTTCCGGGTCAATGGTTTCTACGATGAAATGGTCTTCCCATATATGCAGTCCATTATGCGCGTTGCATTCTATTGAAACGCCTGGCCCGCATAATTCTGTCAGCCCATATATGTCAAATGCTTCGATGCCTAGCTCTTCCTCTATACGGTCTCTTATTTTTTCAGACCAGGGTTCTGCGCCGAAAAGACCTATTCGCAGCTTCAAATCTTTTTTAGGGTTTACACCTTCTTTGACCATTGCTTCAGCGAGATAAACTGCAAAGCTCGGAGTGCAGCATAGCACGGTGGCGCCTAGGTCTTTCATGAGTTTTATTTGTCTCTGTGTCATTCCACCGCTTGCCGGAACAATCATTGCTCCGATTTTCTGGGCGCCGTAATGAAAGCCCAATCCGCCTGTGAACAGGCCATAGCCATAGGCTATGTGGACTACGTCGGTTTTTCTGCTTCCGGCTGTGTAGAGTGTTCGTGCCATCAATTCTTGCCATACTTCCATGTCGTTTTGTGTGTAGGCGCCGATTACGGGGTTGCCTGTTGTTCCACTTGAAGCGTGAATTTCAACTATTTCAACAGGGTTAACTGCAAGCATTCCAAGTGGGTAGTTATCTCTGAGGTCGTCTTTTACTGTAAAGGGAATTTTCTGCAAATCATCTAATGTCTTTATGTTTTCAGGTTTCAGACCAGCCATATCGAGCTTCTTTCTGTAAAATGCACTGTTCTCATAGCAATGCTTCACTTGCTCTTTTAGTTTTTTAAGTTGATGCTTTCTTAATTCCGTGGTAGGCATGGTTTCGATTTTTTCATTCCAATATTTGCTGTCGCTCATGTGTTCACTCTCATAGACCAAGATATGCCTCTTTTATATGGTTGCTACATAATAGTTCTCTACTGTTACCCTCTAACGTTATTTTGCCTTGCTCAAGAACATATGCCCTGTGAGCTATGTCGAGGGAATCATGAATGTTCTGTTCTACTAAAAGGATAGTGACCCCTTCCTCGTTGATTTTGCGCACAGTGTCTAATACTTTTTCCACAATTAGAGGCGCTAATCCCAGAGATGGCTCATCTAAAATGAGCAGTTCGGGGTTTGACATTAAACTTCTACATATCACGAGCATTTGCTGTTCGCCACCGCTGAGTGTTTGAGCTAAGGCTTTTTCTTTCTTTTTAAGCACAGGAAAGAGTTGGTAACATCTTTCTTTTGCACTTTTTATTTCGTCTTTATCGCCAGCCGGATAGGCGCCCAACTGGAGATTTTCTTCAACTGTCATCTTGGGGAAAATTTCTCTGCCTTCTGGAATCAAGGTTATTCCTTTTTTTACTATCTCATACGGCGGCAACTTTTCTATGTTTTCTCCTTTAAAACGGATTTCTCCTGTTTTTGGATGGAGCAAACCCATAATTGTTTTCACAAGCGTAGTTTTTCCCGCGCCGTTAGGTCCGATTATACTCACGATTTCTTTTTCTTTAACTTTAAATGATACTCCGCGAAGTATCTGGATTACGCCATAGGAGGCGGATACTTTTTCGACTTCTAACATTTTAATCTCCACATAGTGAATATCTTTTGCCGAGGTACACTTTCACTACCTTCTCGTTGTTTACCACTTCTTTCGGTGTTCCTTCAAAGATTTTTTCGCCATGATGTAAGACTATTACGCGGTCACATAAGCTCATAATAACTTTCATTACATGCTCAACCATGAGCACCGTTATTCCCTGTTTGTTGATGAGCTTTATCAGTTTGATGGCTTCATCGCTTTCTTTCGGAGTTAACCCTGTAAGAAGCTCGTCTAATAGAAGTAAGGTAGGCCTTGTTGCCAACGCTTTAGCGAGTTGAACGCGGCGTAGCTCAACTACGTTTAAGTTTTTGGCAGGCATGTAAAATTTTGTTTTGTCTATGCCAACAAATTCTAACAGTTCCTTCGCTTTAAGTAACGCTTCGGAGTTTGTAGCGCCTTTTTTCTGGGCGAAAAGCGCTGCGGCAAGCACGTTTTCTAGCACGGTCATCTCTGGAAATGATTGGACAGCTTGGGAAGTTTTTGTTATACCCTTGGCACAGATTGAGTAAGGAGGAAGCCTCGAGATGTCTTCGTCTAAAAAGAAAATTTTTCCTGAATCAGGTTTGTATACGCCACTTATAAGGTTGAGTAAAGTTGATTTTCCAGAGCCGTTAGGTCCGACAAGACCCGTGACTTCATTTTTGTTTATGATTAAATCGACGTTTTTTAATGCTTGTAGTCCTCCGAAGCTTTTTGAGACTCCGATACACTTTAGCAAAGGACGTTGGCTCCCAAATAGCGGGTCGTTTACTATAGCTTATGTTAAAATATAAATATTGTCTGAAGCTAACTGGATTACGGTGCTACTATGCCTATACCACAGGTGGGTGTTTATCTAGATAATAGACCTGGCTCGTTGTCTGAAGTTATGGCGCAGCTGGAAAAGAATGGTATTCGGGTTTTTGCGTTGTCAATTGCTGATGCGGGCGAGTACGGATTGGTTCGGATGGTGACGGAGGATCCGGTTAAAGCTACGGTTGTGCTGGAGAATGCGGAGTATAATCTTGCGAAGTCAAGAAAGAATACGGAGGTTACAGCGGTTTTCATTACTGAAGAAAATAAAATGTCAAATATAACAAAGATTCTGGCTGATGGCGGCATAAACATTGAGTACGCTTATTCGTCCGCGGTACATGTGGATGGCAAAATTGCGTTGATTCTGCGAGCCAGTGACGTGGAAAACGCTGAAAAAATACTGAAAGCAAACGGTGTAGCCGTTTTATCGCTCGAGGAAATCAAAAAATACTTCCAATAAGTTTGCTTTCTCTAGCACTTGGAACATAATACACCGCCCTTATGTAAAGAGTCGATGGTTCCGCGCTATAGTTACTCAAAGAAGTTTTTGGAAAAAGGGAAGATTTTAGCACATGAGAACTGCAAAAGTAGCCCCACGGCTAATTATAGTTCTCAGTACATCTTAGGAACGATGATTCTGAAATTAACCATTTAATTAAATCCTTGAAAACCACATATAAGATTACTAATTCATAAAGGTTATAATCAAAATTAATAAGCACAAAATGTGAAGAAAATTGTCAGGGAATACAGTTCTTAACTTCATTACGTCAATCTTCATGCTAGTTATTATGGGTGCTATAGTCTTTCTGTCGATTTCCGTGGTTTTCGGTGATGGCCGAATAGAGTCTGTTCTGCCGCTTATAGGAGTGGTGCTTGCAACGGTGATTGCTATTTTCATATGGAACAGCCTAAAAAAAGGTTATAGACGCAATTAGTAGTCTACCTTGATTATTTGCGGAATCTTGCCGGCAGTCCCTGTGAAATCCTTGTAGATTATGAGTACGCCGTCTACGCCTTGAATCGACAGGGCTTTGTTTATTCCTGCTTGGATGGCGGCTTGGCTGTCCTCGCCTTTCACCACGTTACACACAGCCGTGGCTGCAGCATCAGCCAAGCCTGCGTTTTTGCAGAATACTGTCGCTGCATCTGCATCTCCGAAGCTTAAGGCGTGGCTGAAACGACCAGAACTAGTCGCGACGCCGATGGGAAACTCGGTGAGTCTGAAGCCAAACCGTTTTGACAGGGGCGTGTCCCCTGCTGCAACCGCCACGTCAATTGGCACGTTTGCTATAGCGGAGATTTCGCCACCGTTTTCCACAACTGCTACCTTGCAGCCGGCGCGAAGCATGGCTTTTACCGCTAAGTCGGCTAAGACGCCTGCGACGGCAGCCATAGGCCCAACGTTTGCTTTTTCAGCGGCTTCTGCCATCAGTTTGGCAACCAGTGGCTTGCTGGGTACAGGAAGCGGCTCGAGTGCATGGAGAAATTTTGGGTTAGCGTCGATATACTCTTCCAGCTTGTGTCGATGAAGTTTAAGAGATACTTTAGCTGCTTGAATGCCTTCTGGCTTGTCGGAGATTACAACGCACCGTGACTCCTTAAAGACAAAAGATTCCTTAAGTAGGTTCTTCATTGCTTCGCTCCAAGCAGCTTTACTGCTTGCTGTTGGCGGTGGCTTCCGCGTTATTCTGTTTCACAGACTTGATGGCTCTAGTTGGGCAAGCATCCACACATGCGCTGCAGATGCTACCAATGCACTTTTCTCTATCGAAAACCACAGATTTGTCCTCGCCAATTTTAATCGCCTCAACAGGGCATAGCGTGACGCAGGCACCACAGCTAATGCATTTCTCGCTGTCAACTTCGATAAGCTTTGGTATACTTACCACCGCGCCTCTTTGGCGGAAAGCCTTAACCACTTTGTCCAATACATCGTTGGGCACCTCGGCTAGAACCTCGCCGCCTTTTGAGTTCACATGCGCAGTCATAATATTAATTGGCACTTTCAATTCTAGAATTATCTGTGCAATTATTGGCTCTTCAACGATGCTTTCGGAGAACCTAAGCAGTATACGCGCCATTTAGCCTTTCACCTTCCCAGCAGTTTAGACACGTCCTCAGCGGTAACAATGCCCAATACCCTCTTATCGTTGTCGATAACGGGCAACGCGGAAATGTTATGCTGCGCCATCCGCTTCGAAGCCGTCTCTAAAGGCTCATCAGGCTTCGATGTTATCACTCGGCGGGTGACGACGTCTGCCAACGCTGTTTTGCCATGTGCTAACGCGCGGGTTATGTCCCATGACGTCACTATGCCAGTTAACTTGCCATTATCGTCAACCATTACGATATGGTTAACCGACCTGGTTACTATACGCTCAGCGACAGCTTGTAGCGTCTCATTTTCTTTGCATGTGATTGCTTTTTGCATTACGTTAGCTACAAAGGATACCTCTTCAGTTTGCCGCATCGGTTTGAACACGGTGTCAAGCGGTAAGCGTTCAACAGGTGCTGTTAAATAGAACTCACCTTCTTCAATCCACCTTTTCAATGTTGCAGCTATTTTCCGCGCGGTTTTCAGACTTGACAGCGAGCTAACGCGTATTCGCCTGTCTCCTATGGTTATCGAGCCTGACTTCAGCTCTTTGTAGCTTACCCGTGCTAGCACTGGGCGATCCCTGCGCGGCACACCATAATCCACCACGTTTGTGAAGATTTCTTCGTCGCGTATGGCTGTTTTCTTAGCTAAGCCCTCGTTTAAGATGGGTATAGGTATGCCTATTCCAACGTAAAGTGTGGTACCGTACTTCGTGAAAGATGCACCCCGCAGAAACTCTGGGCTCATTTTCTTGGCGTCTCCACGGACCATTATAGTTCCTGAACGGTTCTGCGGATCATGCTGTGTTCCCTCGCCGATCACATAGCCTTGCGTGCCGCCCAAGAAAATTCTTGTGCCGATACCTATAGTCTCGTAGTCAGGATCATTCATCAACGGGTTTAACTCGCCCGCGCCAGAATAGGTAGCGTTCTTCATCCTCGGTAGCAACTTACCCATGTACGTGTAAATCGTCTCATCCCGGCTGTTTACGGCGCAAGCATAACGTTGATAGCAATTGCGGAAATTCAACAGATAAAACTGGTTCAAATCGTTTTTTGTCAGATGTGTTCGAACCTGTGTTCTTGGGTAGCAATCAGTGCCGTATGCTGTAGCCATTAACTCAACTTCTTTGCCGCTCACGAGGTCCTCGATTACGTGGCCGCCGCCGTACTCGAAAGGCTGCCGCTCTGACATGGCAGTGGCGCCTATGTACAAGTCAACAGCCGCACCAGGATGACAAATTGGCACGTCGTTTATCCAAGCTTTCTCAATTTTTATCGGCGGATCGGCGTGTCCAAGGTTTATGATTGCACCTGAAGAGCACATTGCGCCAAAAGTTCCAGTGGTTACAACGTCAACTTCTCGGAAAGCAACTTCCACGCCGCTGCTTTCAACGAGACGCTTCATCTCTTCAGCGGTTAAAACTTGGGCATCGCCTTTTCGTATTTTCTCGTTTATTTCTTCAATTGTTCGTGTATTCTGTTTGGGTTTGAGTTTCGTTTACCTCCAACCAACAACCGAACCGAAATGCTCAAACGTGTATTAAAGGCTTTTGGAAGTTTCTATACGTTTAGAAAGTGACACTTTTAATTTCACAAAAACATGCAAAGATGAAGGGCATTGAGATTTAACGGGAATCGGTGCTTCACCAGAGCTTCCACGGTAATGCGTCCATATATTCATTTAAAGAGCGAATTGTAGTGCCATTGTTGCCTTGCTGCTGTAAAACTTTTACAAGGGCCGAAGCCAACTCGAGATTTGTAATAACGGGAACGTTGAATTCCACCGCTTGTCGCCGTATGATGTAGCCATCTGTCAAAACATCAGAGTAGCTCTTATTTTTACTGCCCATTGGAACGTTTATGACTAAATCGATCTGCTGCTCTCGGAGATAATCAAGAATATTCGGGCTTGCGCTGGCTTCTTTAACCTTATGCAAGACGGTTACATTTTTTATTCCTTCCGCCTGTAACACCTCAGCTGTGTGCGCGGTAGCGTAGATCTTGAAGTTCATCTCCTCAAGCGCCTTCGCTATAGGCACAACTCTGCGTTTTGGTTCTTCACCGCCAACTGTTATTAGCACGGAGCCGCCCTTGGGAGGAATACGGAACTCGGCGGCTTGCAGCGCCTTTGAGAAGGCATCAGCGAAGTTTTCGCCTAAACAAGCTACCTCACCTGTGCTAAGCATTTCTACGCCTAAAACCGGGTCTGCGCCGCTTAACCGCATGAAACTGAACTGAGGAACCTTGACGCCCACATGCAGCGTAGGTGGCAATTTCGTAAAGTCAATTTTTTTGCCCAGCATCGCCAATGTCGCAAGCTCTATGAGGTTTACGCCGCGGGTTTTGCTTACAAAGGGCATTGATCTTGATGCTCGCAGGTTGCATTCGATAACGTGAACCACGCCATCTTTCACGAGATACTGTATGTTATATGGGCCTTTGATGTTCAGAGCTTTAACGATTTTTTGTGTGCATTCCTCGATTTTTCTCTGAATCTCGGGCGAAAGCGTGTGAGGCGGAATGCTCATTGTGGCGTCGCCGCTGTGGACTCCCGCGTTTTCCACGTGTTCCATTATGGCTCCGATTAAGACGTTTTCGCCGTCGGAGACACCGTCAACTTCAACTTCTTTTGCTTTTTCGATGAACTTGGAAATTACGACAGGATGCTCACGGGAGACTTTGGCTGCTAACTTGAGAAAGTTTTCCAGTGCAGTCTCATCGTATGCTACACGCATTGCTGAACCTGACAAGACGTAGCTGGGCCGCACGATCACGGGATAACCTATTTTCTCTGCGAAACGTTTAGCCCCGTCTATGGATGCGAGTTTACTCCAGCTTGGCTGTGGAATGCCAAGTTCATCCAAGAGAGCGCTGAACTTTGACCTATCTTCGGCTAAATCTATGTTTTCTGCGGAAGTTCCCAGTAACTTTACGCCCGCGTTTGCTAGTTTCAATGCCAAGTTATTGGGGATTTGGCCGCCAACGCTGGCGATTACACCCATGGGCTGTTCTTTCTCGTAGATGTCCAAAATTCTCTCAACGGTTAATTCTTCAAAGTAAAGTTTGTCAGAAATGTCATAATCTGTTGATACCGTTTCAGGATTGTAGTTAACCATTATGGCTTCTTTTATGCCGTTTTTCTTAAGTGCCCATATTGTGTTGACGCCGCACCAGTCAAATTCTACGCTTGAGCCGATTCTGAAAACTCCAGCGCCCAGCACGATAACCTTACTTTTATGGTTGGATAGGTCGATGTCATCCTCATCTCCGCCGTAGGTTAGGTAGAGGTAGTTGGTTTTAGCTGGCCATTCAGCCGCCAAAGTGTCAATCTGCTTCACAACTGGAGCGATTCTTGCCTTTTTTCTGAAGTCTCTTATGGTAAACGGATCGGTTTTTAGGCAAATGGCAATCTGTTCATCAGAAAAACCTAAACGCTTCGCTTCTCTCACAATTTCCGCTGCATCACTGTCGTTAAGATTTAAGGCGCAGAGTTTACTCTCCATATCAATTATGTTCTTGATTTTATAGAGAAAGAATGGGTCGATGCCGCTTAAGCGGTGGATTTCCTCGATGGATATGCCCATTTTTAAGGCTTTAACTATTTTGAAAAGTCTTTCGTCAGTTGGGTTTGCGAGCACATCCTTAATACTTTCGATGGGTTCGGGTTCCGAATCCTCTTCGTTACAGACAAGGCCCTTTTTGCCTAGGTCTAACATTCTCACCGCTTTTTGCAGGGCTTCTTCTACGCAGCGGCCAATTGCCATTACCTCGCCTACAGAACGCATTTGAGGACCAATATGGCGGTCTGCGTTTTTGAATTTCTGCAGGTCCCATCTTGGAATTTTAATTGTAACGTAGTCTAGTGCAGGTTCGAAGCAAGCTGTGGTAACGCCGGTAACTTTGTTGATGAGTTCGGGTAGAAGGTAGCCGATAGACAACTTTGTGGCAATGTATGCCAATGGATATCCTGTTACCTTGCTTGCGAGGGCAGAGCTTCTCGACATGCGTGAGTTTACTTCGATAACGCGGAACTCCTCCGATTCAGGATGCAAAGCCCATTGAATGTTGCATTCGCCAATTATGCCCAATGCTCGTATGGCGTTTATTGACGCTGACCGCATAAGGTGATATTCACGATTTGTAAGCGTCTGCGAAGGCGCAATGACGATGGAGTCGCCAGTGTGAACACCCATAGGGTCCAAATTTTCCATGTTACAAACGGTTAAGCAGTTGTCCGCGTAGTCGCGCATGACTTCATACTCAAGTTCCTTCCAGTGGCCCACATATTCTTCAACAAGCACCTGAGTTATGCGGCTCTGCGCTAAGCCCCGTGTGACTATTTCTCTTAACTCCCAAGCATTATGGGCGACACCTGCACCTTTACCGCCAAGAGTGTAGGCAACTCTAACTATGACGGGATATCCGATCTCTTCAGCCGCTGCAATAGCGTCTCTAACTGTTGTAGCGGATTTACTTTTCAGCGGATGCGCGTCGGCTTTAATCATCACTTGTTTGAAGAGTTCTCTGTTTGAAGTGCATTCTATTGATTCAACAGGCGTTCCCAGAACCTTCACGTTATACTTCTCAAAAACACCTCGCTGCGCAAGCTCAACACCACAGTTCAACGCGGTTTGCCCGCCGAACCCTAAGAGAATGCCATCTGGCTTTTCTTTCTGAATAACCTTTTCTACGTATTCAGGCGTAACGGGTAACAAGTACACTTTGCCTGACAAGCGGGGGTCGGTTTGAATAGTAGCCACGTTCGGATTTACCAAGACAGTTTCAATGCCTTCTTCCCGCAGAGCCTTGAGACACTGGCTTCCTGAGTAATCAAATTCGGCTGCTTCGCCGATTTTTATGGCGCCACTACCCAGCACCAGCACTTTGCGTATCCAATCAAATTTGGGCATTTCAAGCAGCCTCCATGGATTTCACAAATAAATCAAAGAGAAACTCGGTGTCATATGGTCCTGGCGCAGCTTCAGGATGCCACTGCACAGCAAAAGCGGGTTTGCTTTTGTGCTTTACGCCTTCGATGGTTTTGTCGTTGGCATTTATGAACCAAGGTTCCAACGGTATCCGGCAGAAGCATTCCGTGTCTATGGCGTAACCATGATTCTGTGTGGTTATGTAGCAACGGTTAGTCTTCAAGTCCAGCGCGGGTTGATTCTGGGAGCGGTGACCATACTTCAGCTTGTAAGTGTCTCCGCCAACCGCCAGTGCAAGTATCTGAGCGCCCAAGCAGATGCCCATCATGGGAACTTTCTCAACAAGCTCGCTGACGCATTGAATGGTGCTAACGCATCTTTTCGGGTCGCCTGGGCCGTTGCTTAGGAAAACGCCGTTTGGATGATACTCCATGATTTCTTTTGCTGTGAAGTTGTAAGGTACTCTTATCACGTTGATGCCGCGCTTCAGCAGGTTCCGCAGAATGTTATATTTGACGCCGCAGTCGATTAGAACGACAGTGTATTTGCCGTCAACGTTATAGTGAATGGGCTCCTTTACGGTTACTTCCTTTACCAAATCAGTCAAGTTGGGATCTGGAATGCCCCTTTTCGCTTCTTGAAGAAGGCTTTCTAAATTGGGCTCCTCACCACCGTCGCAAACTTGGAGGATACCGAGCATTACACCGTATGTTCGGAGTTTCTTGGTGAGGCGGCGGGTGTCAACGCCGTAAATGCCCGGCACGCCTTCATCCTTTAGCCACTTGTCCAAGGTTCTTGTTGAGGCCCAATGGTGCGGTTCATGGCATAACTCATGTATAACTAAGCCTTGCACTTGGATGCGGTCTGACTCGAAATACATGGGCAAGCCGAATTTGAGGTCATATGGTGGAACACCATAATTGCCTACAAGCGGGTAGGTTAGGGTTAAGATTTGCCCTTTATATGAAGGGTCTGTAAGCGCTTCTGGATAGCCAACCATTGAGGTGGAGAAAACTACTTCGCCTGAAACTTTGCCGGTTGCGCCAAAACCTTTGCCGATGAAGAGAGCGCCGTCCTCTAACAGTAGAACCGCTTTCTTGCTTTTGCTGGAAGTTTGTTCGGGTACCAAAGCCCTATACTACCTACCATTGTGAATTTTTAAGTTTTACGTTTTTCACTGGAATATGAGGCAACAGCCGCTTCCAAGTCATTTTCGGCTTTTTCAAGCAGCTTATCCAACTGCAATATATGGGATTTGGTGTGAAGCAACTTTTCCTTCCATTCATCCAACGCTTTTTTAACCACTGCGGGGGCAGGACCGCCTTCGACTTTGCAAGCTTCAACCAACGCAAGTGGGTCAGCAAGCGCCTTTAGCTCTTCAGTCTTAACTGTCAACTTGATGTTTGCCACATTTTCTGCTGCTTTTTGAAGCATTTCAGGTGTGGCTTCTGCGAAAGTCCGCTGCGCCCCTATCAGCGCTTTGACGAAGGCGCCGACTATCTTATGCGCTGTTCTAAAGGGAACAGAATATTTACGCACGAGCAAGTTGGCAAGCTCTGTTGCTGCTACGAAACTTGCATTTGCCTTGCCAGCCACATCCTGAGTTACTTTCAGTTTGGGCAACAGTTTATGGAGCATATCCAGTGAGGCGCGTACAGTTTCTATGGATGCCCACAGCTTAGGCGTTATCTCTTGGAAGTCAAGGTTATACGTGGAAGGCAAACTTTTCACTGCTGCGGCTGCGGCTACAAAATCTCCCAGCACATTGCTGGCACGTGCGCGAATGACCTCTAACACCTCTGGGTTCTTCTTCTGCGGCATTATGCTGCTTGTGCTGGCGAACTCGTCAGGCAGTTCCACCACACCAAAGTCCGGAGAACTCCAGATTATGAAGTCCTCAGCGAAACGGCTTAGGTTGACAGCGATTAGCGTAAGAACCGCAAGAGTCTCGGTAACGAAGTCTCGACTGCCCACTGCGTCAATCGAGTTTTCAGCCACACCAGAGAAGCCTAAAAGCGCTGCGGTTCTTTCTCGGTTTATTGGAAAACTTGTTGTAGCCAAGGCGCCTGCGCCGAGCGGGCAGAGATTAACCCGCGAATAAACGTTTTGAAGGCGCTCGAGGTCGCGTTCTAACGCGGTGCAATGCGATAGTAGGTAATGGGCAAAGGTTACTGGTTGGGCGGGTTGCAAATGCGTGTACTCCAAAATGACGGTTTTCAAGTGATCTTCAGCGACTTCTATCAAGTGCTCTTGCACGTGAGCCACAGCACGCATCAGCGTAAGTAGATCTTTCCGCAGTTCCATGCGGATAGCAGTGGCAACCTGGTCGTTTCTGCTTTTGGCAATGTGAAGATTCCCGCCTACTGTTTCGCCTACCTCTTTGAGAACCGCTTCCTCCACAGCCATATGAACATCTTCAGCTGAAGCATCAAACGCTGCACAGGAGCACTTGGCAAGCGCTTGCAGAAGCTTGACGCCGTCTTCCTGCTTGAGGATTTTCTGCTCCATAAGCATTATTACGTGAGCCTTGTTGATGGCGATGACTGCCTCTGCAAGCCGCAGGTCATCCTTCATTGAAGAGGTAAACTTGGCAACATCTTCGCGTACTGCTGATAAGCGCCCGCCACGCAGCAGTTTTGACATTACTCGCCTCCCTTAGCGCCTTTTTGCTTTTCAGCCTTTCTTTTCAGAATGTTAGCCATTCTTGTTTGTAAACCCCAGAGCTCAATGAAACCCTTTGAGTAAGCGGGGTTAAAGCCAGTTTTTATGTTGTAATTCACTAGGTTCTTGTCGTAAAGCGACATTGGCGACGAGCGCCCGACGATTTGAGCCGCACCCTTGTAGAGTTTTACACACACCTCGCCATTCACTTTCTCCTGAGTTTTGTTTATGAAGGCTTCAAGATCCTCCCTTAGCGGCTCCACCCATAAGCCTGCATAAGCCAGAAACGTCCATTGAGCGTCAATCTGCTGCTTGAACAAGACTTCATGCCGCGTCAACACCATTTTT
>JAWCMT010000001.1:62475-92093 GCA_038849555.1 Bathyarchaeia archaeon
GTCTTTGTGTGCTTCTAAGATGACGGTGGCGGCTGGGCACTCGTAAGTTTCCCGTGACTTGATGCCGACTAAGCGGTCCTCTATGTGGTCTATGCGGCCGACGCCGTGTTTTCCCGCAGTTTTGTTTAATGTTTCAATAAGCGTTAACGGATCAAGCTTCTTGCCATTCAAGGCAACAGGGACGCCGGTTTCAAATTGAATGGTCACGTACTCAGGCTTGTCCGGCGCTTTTTCAGGTGAAACTGTCCATTCGAAAGCGTCTTCCGGCGGCTCTTTGCTGGCGTCTTCTAGAACGCCACATTCGATGGATCTGCCCCAGATGCTTTCGTCGATGCTGTATTTTTTCGCTGCATTTGAAACTGGAATTCCCTTGGCCTTCGCGTATTCGATTTCTTCTTCTCTTGTCATGTTCCATTCGCGAACTGGCGCAATTATCTTTAGGTCTGGTGCCAATGCGCCAAGTGTTACGTCAAAGCGCACTTGATCATTGCCCTTGCCTGTGCAACCGTGCGCTGCGCCTGTTGCGCCTTCTTTTTCTGCGATTTCCACCATCTTCTTGGCTATAAGCGGTCTAGAGAGGCTGGTGCTTATGGGATACTTGCCTTCGTAGAGCGCATTGGCTTTTATTGCTGGGAAAACGTAATCTTTGGCGAATTCTTCCTTGGCGTCTATTGAGTAGTGTTTTAGGACGCCGAGTTTCTTGGCTTTCGCCTCGATCTCTTTTAGGTCTTCTGGCTGGCCGACGTTGACTGTTACAGTTATTACGTCGGCGTTGTATTTCTCTTGAAGCCACTTAATCATCACGGACGTGTCTAGTCCGCCTGAGTACGCTAATACGATTTTTTCAGTCGTTTTGCTCCCCCGCTTTTAGAGTGAAATTTATTTCCCTTACCTTACGGGGGTAGTTTTTAAACATTGCGACTTTTCTGTGACTTGATAAGCTTTAAATGTTCTATTTGATACATTTATGCATCATGCCAATAGCTAAAACTGTGAGAAGTCACCTTCAAAACAAGCCGTATCTGCTTGAAGCCTTGGAAAAGGGCATAGTTAACCTAAGCGAGTTAGCCCGCCAGATTCAGAAAGAACTAAAAATAGAAAATACCAGCGCCATAAAGGCGGCGTTGCGAAGATTCGCAGAAGACTTGCAGAAGCATAAGCAGAAAAGAGAAGAGAAAGTTCTGCAAGTTCTGAAGCGAAGTGGAATAGCAGTTTACGACAGAAAAGCTGTCATGATAACAAGCAAGGAAATAGACATGAAAAATGGAATGAAAGTGGATTTGCTCGGCAAGTTCGTTTATCTTCTCGACAGAAGCGAAATGCCCGAGAGAATTAGCGCGCTTGTCAAGCATGATAACTGCACAATGATAGTGATCCACTCGCCAGAGGAACTGGAAGCAACGCCTGGAGTTGTGGCCTTCTTAACGACCCTGCTGGCGGAGCAAAACGTGAACATCATAGAGTTCATCTCCTGCTGGACTGAAACAATAATTGTTGTAGAGAAAAAGGACAGCCTCAAAGCTTACGAAGTTCTGTCCAATCTCGTCGGGTGACGCGGAAATGGCTTTTCAGCAGCAAAGAACACTAACCGCCAGCAATAGTATTAATACTAACAGTTTGATACTGTTTGCTAACTATAAAAGTCATCTACAAGAAGCGCTTGTCGTAACTGGGTGAATGATGATGGCTAATCAAGTTTGCATCAACTGCGGAAGCAAATATGAGATAGATGAAATTGTGTATTTCTGCAGAAAATGCGGAGACATACTTGAAATAAAATACGAGCACGGAGAATTGAGTAAAGCGCTTAAAAGAAGCGGGTGGCGGAACACGCCGCTTTCAGTGTGGCGCTACCTAGACTTCATGCCGATAAAGGATGCTTCAAAAATTGTTTCATTAAACGAGGGAGGCACAGGGCTCCATCCATGCCTGCGCTTAGCAAAGCATTTGGGATTACGCGAGCTTTACGTGAAAAACGAAGGCGAAAACCCCACAGGCTCCTTCAAGGACAGAGGCATGACTGTCGGCGTCACCAAAGCCGTTGAGCTCGGCGTTAAATCCGTTATATGCGCATCTACAGGCAACACTTCGGCGTCGCTGGCGGCTTACGCTGCTAAAGCAGGAATCCAATGCGCAGTGCTAATTCCTACGGGCAAAATTGCATATGGAAAGCTTTCGCAAGCCATGATTTACGGCGCGAAGGTCATTCAAGTGCGCGGCAATTTTGATCAAGCCTTAGACATCGTGCTTAAACTCTCAGAGAAGCACAGAACCATTTACCTGCTTAATTCGGTTAACCCATTCAGGATTGAAGGGCAAAAGTCGCTGGGCTACGAAATCTGCGACCAGCTAAACCAAGAAGCTCCAGACAGAGTAATAGTGCCCGTGGGAAACGCGGGAAACATAAGCGCCATATGGAAAGGCTTCAAAGAGTTCCAAGAGCTTGGCCTCATAAAAGGGCTTCCGAAGATGACGGGTATACAGGCTGCTGGTGCCGCGCCCATAGCACGGGCGATAAAGACTGGAAGCGACACCATCGTACCCGTCGCCGCGCCTGAAACCGTCGCAACGGCTATACGCATCGGAGCGCCTGTAAGCTGGAAAAAGGCATTAAACGCCATTCGCGAGTCAAAGGGCACAGCGGAAACAGTAACTGATGAAGAGATTCTCAGTGCGCAAAAGTTACTGGCGAGAGTTGAGGGCTTGTTTGTTGAGCCCGCAAGCGCTTCGTCAATTGCAGGTTTAATAAAGCTGGTTGAAAATGGCGAAGTAGACAAAGATGAGCGCATAGTCTGCGTCACCACAGGCCATGGACTTAAGGATCCTGATACAGCGGTTAAGATGAGCGAAAAACCGGTGGAAGTTGATGCTGAAATGGCGGCTATAGAAGACGTATTGGGATTAAAGAGAGTTATGGAAGTCGTGGCAAGGTGAAGCGTCCATGAGGATTATCTTGATTGGCTTCGGCGTGGTCGGCAAAAGCGTAACTGCCATACTCGCCCGGCGCTACGCGGAGAAAGTGAAGGATTACGGGTTTAATCCGAAAATTGTCGCCATTGTTGATGTAGACGGCGCTGTTATTAACCCGAGGGGGCTAAGCGCTGAAAAGCTGGAGGCGCTTAGGCAGAAGGGCTTTCCAATATCGAAAGATCCAGAGTTTGGGCATCCTGGAATGTCAGCGTTAGACGTTATCGAGTCGGTGGAAGCAGAAGTGGTTGTTGAAGTCACGCCGGTGAACATCAAAAACGGCGAGCCCGCCATGTCGCATATTACCAAGGCATTCAAAACAGGGAAGCATGTTGTAACCACTAATAAGGGCCCGTTAGCTTTGGCTTTGCCAGCGCTGATGGAATTGGCCGAGTACAACAATGTTTACTTTAGATTCAGCGGCACAGTCGGCGGCGGCACACCCATGCTGGAGTTTGCCAAGCGATGCCTTGCAGGAGACAAAATCTTAGCCATAAAGGGCATACTAAATGGCACAACCAACTATATATTAACTGAAATGGCGCAGAATCGCGTGACTTTCCAAGAAGCGCTCGCGAACGCCCAGAGGCTGGGCTACGCTGAAGCAGATCCAACGATGGATGTTGAGGGTTTTGATACGGCATGCAAAATTGTTATTCTATCAAACTGGGTGATGAACAGGAAGGTAACTCTGAGAGACGTCGACAGAACAGGCATTCGTGGCGTAACGTTGCAGGAGCTTGATGAAGCAGCAAAAAGGGGCAACACTATAAAGCTCATAGGCGCAATAGACGGTGAAGGCAAACCAACCGTTAAGCCCATGGAGATACCGAAAACGAGCCCCTTATGCGTAAGCGGCGTCTTGAACGCAGTAACCTTCCATACAGAGTTCGCGGGGGAGCAGACGCTTGTTGGAAAAGGCGCAGGCGGCATTGAAACCGCCAGTGCAGTTTTAAGGGACTTGCTAGAAATAAGACGTAGACTAGCAAACAAAATGCTCTCGTGAAACGGGAAGGATTAAGAATGAAGATAGTTATGAAGTTTGGAGGAACGTCTGTTGCTACGGGCGAGAACATCCGCCGAGTAGCCAGCATAGTAGCAGACAGCTTCAAGAAAGGCTACAGCGTCGTGGTTGTGGTTTCCGCTTTAGCAGGAGTCACAAACCAACTCGTGGAGGAAGCGGAGCAGGCGAAAAGGCAAAGCGAGAAAAAAGTTCAAGAGTTCACAAGCCAATTGACTGCACGACACTTAGAAGCAGCTGAAAAGGCAATAGAAGACGAAAGCATAAGGAAAGAAGTAAGACAGATAATCAAGAAGACAGTTGACGAATTGGAGAAAGTGCTTATGGGCATATGCTACGTCGGCGAAGTTACGCCTAAATCAAGAGATTACGTTTTGTCCTTCGGCGAGAGACTGTCCGCGCCGTTAGTTTGGGGCGCCCTATGCGACCTCAAGGTGCCCACGCAATATTTCACGGGAAAAGAAGCGGGAATAGTTACAGATGACAATTTCGGAGAAGCCAAGCCGCTAATGAATGTCACCACACATCACGTGAGAGAAAGACTTGAGCCGCTGCTAGAGAAAAAAATTGTGCCCGTTGTAACGGGTTACATAGCCGCAACTCAAGACGGTATAGTCACCACCCTAGGACGCGGTGGCTCCGATTATACGGCGACAATCCTCAGCGTAGCGCTTTCAGCCGACGAAGTCTGGATATGGACAGACGTGGATGGAATAATGACAACTGACCCGAAGATTGTGCCTTCTGCAAGAATGCTGCCGCAGCTTTCTTTCGGAGAAGCCGCGGAGATGGCCATCTTCGGCGCAAAGGCAATGCATCCAAGCGCTTTGGAGCCTGTAGCTGAAGCACGAATTCCTGTGCGAATAAGGAACGTCTTTAACCCTGAAAACCCGGGTACGCTCATAGCAGATGGACAGGAAACCGCATCAAAGGACGTGGTAAAGGCAGTGGCTATGATCAGAGACGTAGCCATGATTAACATCAAAGGTGCGGCGATGGTTGGCGCGCCGGGAAGCTACGCTAAAGTTCTTGACGTTCTAGGCAAAACCAACATTAACATTATGATGATCTCTGCCGCAGTCTCTGAGGCAAACGTGTCGCTGATAATCCGGAGAAACTTGTTGGGCAGAGCGCTCAGCGCGCTGGAGATAGCGCTTCTCGGCAGAGGCATGGTTAGCGAAATCACCTCTGAAGATGATGTCTGCGTTATAGCCGCCATGGGCGCGAACATGAAGGGCACGCCAGGTGTAGCGTCAAGGATATTCACGGCTTTGGCGAAGAAGGGAATAAACATCCGCATGATAGCGCAAGGCTCCTCTGAGCTTAACATCTCATTCGTCGTCAAAGAGAAAGACGGGGAAGCAGCAGTCCGCGCTATCCATGAAGAATTCAAGCTGAATAAAATTTAACGCGGCTTGACATTGCCTTCTATTTTTTATTGTGCAATTCAGACAGCCTCAGCAGCGTTTCCTGATAAATTTGTATGGCATCCAAGTATTCGCTTATGAGGATGTGCTCGTCTAGTCGGTGGTCCAGATGCGAGTCGCCTGGGCCATAGGTTACTATGGGCAAGTTCATCGCGTTGCCGAGGATGTTCATGTCGCCTGTGCCTGTTTTCCGCATAAGCGTGGCAGGCTTGTTACGCACTTTCCGGATGGCGGCGGATAACGCGTGAACCAGCAGAGAGTTCCTGTTCACTTCAAAAGGCTCAACAGTATCGTGAACGGTTGCTTTCACCGAAACTTTCTGGTTGCCATGCTGATACTGCGCGATTAGCTTCTGAGTTTGCTCAATAATCTGAGCCGTGGTAAACTGAGGCGGCACCCTGATGTCGACGGCCATTTCACATTCATAGGGGATTACAGAGTTCGCGCGTCCGCCAGTTAACTTCGTGAGACACGCGGTTACGGCGTAAAATGGGCTTTCTCCATTCTGCTTATCCGTCGGAGCATACGAGTAGGCAGTTTTGATTTGCTGCCAAAGCTCGTATGCCTTTTCCAGCGCATTCTCGTAAAGCCAAGGCGTAGACGCATGACCAGTATCGGTCTTCACAACTATTCTAAGCTGAACTTGGCCTTTATAGCCGATAGTTATGTTCTCGACGCCGCTGGGCTCGCCAAATATGGCGTAATCAGCCTTTATTCCCTGCGTTATCAAGTGGCGAATGCCGCGGCTTGTAGCTTCCTCTTCAACAGCGCCTATAACCAGAATTTTCCCTTTAAAGGCAGGGTCTTTGCCCGCTGCGGCGGCGGCCATGATCATGGCGGCGAGAGGCCCCTTCGCGTCAACTGCACCCCGCGCGTAGATTTTCCCTTCCTCAACCCGAAGTGGAATATGACCCGCAACGGTGTCCATGTGGCCGCATAAGAGTATAACAGGTTCACCGTCTCCGATTACGCCTATCACGTTTCCCACGCTGTCAACGCCGACTTGGAAGCCCATTTTCATCATTTCTTCGGCAAGAAAGTTACCTATGGCTTCCTCCTTGCCTGAAGGGCTATAAATGCCCAGCAGGTTAATTAGAAACTGCACTGCCTTGTCGTTCACTTTCTTCTTCACCTAACACTTCATCGAGAACAGCGACGACCCTGTCGATGTGCTCTTTTTCGATGACCAAGGGAGGTAGGAACCGCAACACATTTCTGCCCGCTTCCAGAATAAGCACGCCCCTCTGCAAGGTTTTGATTATAATGTTGCGCACGTCGTAGCGGAGCTCCATGCCCAACATCAAGCCTAAGCCGCGAATTTCCTTCACAATTTTATGTTTAGCCTGCAACTCCTCCAGCTTGTCCTTAAAGTAGCCGCCAAGCTCAGCCGCTCTGTCCGCAAGACGCTCATTTATCAGCGCGTCGATGGCGGCGCATGCCGCCGCACAGACCAGCGGGCTTCCGCTGAAGGTGCTTGTGTGCTCGCCGACGCCAAAAGAAGCCATAACCGCTTCTTTCGCCACTGTTATGCCTATAGGCAAGCCGCCTGCAAACGGCTTAGCCAGACACATCACGTCTGGGATTACGCCCCAGTGCTCGCATGCAAACAGTTTGCCGGTTCTGCCGAAGCTGGTCTGAACCTCATCGAAGATTAGGAGAATGTTGTGTTCGTTGCAGATTTCTCTAACACCGGGTAGATAATCGGCAGGTGGAACACGGATGCCGCCTTCGCCGCGTATCGGCTCCAGAAGCACAGCGGCAGTCTTGTCATTTATGGCTTCACGCAGCTTCTCGAGGTTGTCAGGCTGCACATGCTTGAACTCGGGAACCAACGGTTGGAAGGGTTCGCGGTATTTTTTGTCCCACGTCGCCGATAACGCGCCCATTGTTTTGCCGTGGAAGGCGCCCATCACCGCGATTATTTCAGGTTTGCCTGTGAATTTTCGCGCCAACTTTATCGCGCATTCAACGGCTTCGGCGCCGCTGTTTGAGAGAAAAGCTTTATTCAAGCCCGGCGGCGTGATGCCGACTAGTTTTCGCAGGAACTCGGTGCGCTTGTCATTGTAGAGGCTGGCGTGACATGAAATAAGCGTCTCCGCCTGCTTGCATATGGCTTCCACCACTCGAGGGTGCGAGTGCCCCAGTAAAGCGACGCCGTAGCTGCCCATGCAGTCAATGTATTCTTTTCCGTTTATGTCCCAGAGTAAGGCGCCTTTGCCGCGTGTTATCACCACGGGGCGCTTAGAGAAAACATTCGCCATTAACCGGTTTTCGGCGTTGATTATATCGTACTCAGTCACTTATCATCACTGTGCCTGCTTCATGCTTTAATGCGGAGGAAATGGGTTGAGGCTTTGAGCCTGAGGTTATCAGCACTTCTTTGACGCCTTGCTTGAGCGCTTCCAACGCAGCATGCACTTTGGTGCTCATGCCCTTGCCGATGCTGGAGAGGGAGCTTTCCGCTTCTGCCGCCGTTATCTTAGGAACCAGCTTGCCCTTAAGCAGCAAACCCTCCACGTCCGTCAGCAGTATTAGGCGGTCTGCCTTGAGGGCAGAGGCAATCACGGCGGCTGTTCGGTCGCCGTCAACGTTTAACGGCTCAAATTCTTCACTTAGGGCGATAGGCGTTACAACTGGCGTGTAGCCTTTTTCAAGCAGCAAAGTTAGCAGCTCGGTTTTAACCTCGTTTATTTTTCCGGTGTAGCCACCGTCAATCACCTTTTTCCGACCGCGCTCATCCACAATTATCAAGCGTTTTTTTCGTTCAGCTTTCAAAAGCGCAGCATCCAAGCCAGACAAGCCTATGGCGGCTACGCC
Source organism: Bathyarchaeia archaeon (assembly GCA_038849555.1). Taxonomy (GTDB): domain Archaea; phylum Thermoproteota; class Bathyarchaeia; order Bathyarchaeales; family Bathycorpusculaceae; genus JAOAIV01. The sequence goes on from JAWCMT010000001.1 coordinate 70,708, forward strand.
TTGGCTCTGCAGCGCCGCGACTATTTGCTTGTTAATTTTGCCGGCCATAACCATGGTGTAGATTTCTATGGTCTCCTTGTCGGTATAGCGGCTTCTGAAGCCCTCAGGCGAAACGATGAAACGCTGCTCTTTGCCTAGCTTAGTGGCGGTTTCGGTTACCTCGGCTCCTCCACCGTGGACGAGAACCAGCTTGTGCTCTTGCGCTAGCGCTTTTAAGTCTGCAAGAAGCTCGGAGGATGTGCCTTCCTTGAGTATGCTTCCACCCATCTTAATTACAAGCAACATAGGCTATCACATCGGATGGAATCCTGTGCTTTTGAGGCCGGTTGTTTCATCTATACCCATCAGAATGTTTAGGCATTGGACACCTTGACCTGAAGCTCCCTTCACCATGTTATCCATCGCCGAGAAAAGGATAAGCCGATTTGCATGCTCATCGATTTCGAAGCCAACGTCGCAGAAGTTCGTGCCCACCGTGACTTTTGGGTCTGGTAGCTGATAAAGCCCTTTTTGGTATTTTACTAAGCGGATAAATGGCTCGGTGCCATACATTCCTCGGAGTGCCCGCCAAACATCCTTAGCGGTTAATGGTTGCTTGGGGAAAGTGTGGATGGTGGCAAGTATGCCGCGCACCATGTTCACGGCATGCGGCGTAAAGGAAATCTTTACTTGCTCACTGCTCAACGCGTTTAATTCCTGTTCCACTTCGGCGATGTGCCGGTGCCCAACAACCTTGTAGGGTCTTACGCCGCCGAAACGTTCAGGATGATGCGAAGCAACTGTGGGTTTGCTGCCGCCGCCGGAAGAACCGACCTTTATGTCTACGACGATTTTATCTTTATCAATCAAGCCAGCCTTTACTATGGGGGCTAAAGCTAAAATGGCGGCGGTAGCCTCGCAGCCTGGACATGCGACAAGCTGCGCTTTTTTGATTTCTTCCCGATGCAGCTCTGGCAGACCGTACACGGCTTCTTTAAGCATTTCAGGATGCGCATGCTTCCAGCCGTAGTAAGTTTCGTAGTCCGCGGGGTTTTTCAGTCGGAAGTCGGCGCTCATGTCGATTACTTTTAGTCCTGCCTCTAGAAGTTTGGGAACAAGATTTACTGAACCGCCGTGAGGTGTAGCCGTAAACACTACGTCGCAGTTTTTCCGGAGTTCCGCTATATCTTGAGGCACAAACTTTAGTTGTGTTAGTCCACGGAGGTTCGGATGCACGTTAAAGATGTATTCGCCTACGCTCTGGCGGGAAGTAACCATTGTAACTTCCACTTCTGGATGGAGCAGCAACAGGCGTAGTAGTTCTCCGCCGACGTATCCTGTTCCACCAATTATTCCTATTCTAAACATTTCTTCACCTTCATGTTACCTTGACTAGATTAGGCTTTGCGCGCACTTTAGCAGTGGCACCGCCACGTTCATGCCGGCTATTAGCCGCGTGTGCTCCCAGAATTCTGGGCAAGAGTTGGCCTCATGGAAGACCACGCGATCCTTGTTTTTCTCGAGGCTTTCTTCGATTATACTTTTAATTTTCTCGTATGGCTTGGTGCTCTTGTAACGCTGAAACGCCTCTTCCAAAGATCTGTTCCAGCTTTGGAAGTCTCTAAGCCGAGTATCATCCTGCTTGACTACACGCACTTTTTCATACTCTTCTTCTGCTTTTTTAAGCTCGGAAATAAGCGTCGTATCATCCACGGTTTTGTTTTCGCCGACGTTAATCATGGCGTCCAACGCTAAAACCCATGCTTCAGCATTCTTCCCAAGAGCTTGACCGCATTTTACGGCTAACTCTCTAATGCTAAGGGGGATTCGTGCATCGAAGACAGTGTTGCCCAAGTAGGTGTTTGTTCGGAAGTCTCTGAAGCCGCCTCTTGCTAAAGCCACGGGATGACAAACTGGCGCTTTAGCCTTTTCTTTTGAAACGATTATCCGCAAGTCGTAAAACCACTTTTGAATTAGCTCCTGCCCGACTATGCCCACAGGATTTATTATTGACGGCTTTATTTCTTGGATGCTACCCAGGAGCTGCTCGCGATTTTTGGACAGCACCATACCTTTCCCATGTGTTCCTGCATCAGGTTTTATCACAATGCCTTCGTCGAGGACAAACTCGTTCTGCAGCAGTTCAGCGATGTCCCTTTCGTTGTGGATTAAACTACCATTTTTTAAAGTGTCAACTGCGTCGCAAGGAACGTAAACGGTTTTGGGAATGGGAATCCCTTCAGCCCAGAAATGCAGCAAAGTTCGCAGTTTACTGTAGCATATAAATTCAATCTGGCTTGAGTTTATTATTTTCTTGCCAAGCATCTCCATGAAGTAGCCGGCTTGCAATCGACGGTTTTTGCTTTGCGCCCTATTCAGCACCACAGCTGCACTTTTGACTGCGCTGGTGTAGTCTTTGCCCTTAGTTTTCGCTGTAAAGCCCATTTTGCCTATGGTTAGTGCGATTTTGCGGAACGGCAGGAAAACCACATCGATACCCAAGTCTTGGGCAGTGAGCTTTATTCCTATTTCATCGGTTTCTGAACGTTCATAAAGAAGCGCGATACTCATTGATTGCCGGCATCCCATGAAAAAGTTGGTTATTAAAAAACTTGAGAGATAAGTTCATTTTCACGCTTAGAGGTGAAGATTTTATTCGCCCCAGTCTTCTCCTTCCATCGTTAGTTCTTGAAGGTCGACGCATCCGCCTTTTATCTGCTTCACTTCAAGCTCAAGCCCGCAACTTGGGCAGCTCAGTATTTCGCCTGTCTCCGTATCTGATGGCACGTCAAGCTCGGCGTCGCAATCTGGGCATCTAGTCTTGTACATTACCTTCACCTCTTGGGGGTTTGTATGTGCGTTTTGCTTAATCATTTGCTTATCACATTTTATTTATTGGAAATGTCATCTTCATTTGCACGTCCTTCTTTTAAATGTTGCGACTTATTTGTAACACATTACGCTGCTAATGTTCCATTTAGAACAAGGAACAAGGCTTTGCATGCTCATTGTTTTCCGAAAAACGACACGGAAACCGCAAACCATAACAGAAAACCGCAGCAACCATACGAAGCTGAATGCAGAAACCGTTAAATTTCTCACAGCACACAAACACGTAGGGAACACCTGATGGACGACAAAGACAGGCAAATACTACAACTTCTCAAGCAAGACAGCCGCGCCGGCTACGCAGCCATTGGCAAGCAGGTAGGCCTATCAGAAGGCGCGGTTAGAAAAAGAATCAAAGAGCTGGTACATGCTGGCGTAATAAGAAAGTTCACAGTTAAAATCGGCGTAGCAGAAGGCGCAGAAGCAATCACGCTGCTGGCCACGGATCCAGCTTTGCCAACACAAGAAGTCTCTAAGAAAATACGCGAGATCCCAAACGTTGAAACCGTCTACGAAGTAACAGGCGAATACGACATTGTCGCAGTCATCAGCGGAATGAACGTAGTCGAAGTCAACGAGTGCGTAGAAAAAATCCGCAGAGTAGAAGGCATAATGAAGACCAACACCATGATAGTACTGCGCAACTGGTAAACAAAACGCAGCTGAGGCATCACGATAATTGCGTTTTAACGGTTAACCAGCGCAAAAAATAAACACATGCAGATAGCAAAAGACAAAATAGTCGCTTACAACTTCGCACCCGCAATAAATTTACAATAATTCTTTGCAAATTTATAGATAATATTTTACAAAATTGTCCAATCTTATTTTTAATGGCTTTTGCAGTTGCCAACAGTTACTTTAAGCACAAGAATATTATTTCTTGCAGCATGGTACTATTGTAGCTTCAGCTACGGCTACGGATAATGCAGCAACGATTATGATGTATGGCGCAGTGAACACCATTGCTAACTTGTTGCTTTATCGTGAAATGAGAATTTAAAAGACGTATGGTTAGCCGCCTGGGGCTCCATGGAAAGGCGCGTTTTCCCATAGCAGTTGCCACCAGTCTTCCTCGGTTATAGTTTCTGCCTTAACAATTATCTCTAGAATTGTTTTCAGCAGAGCATGATGCCGCTTCTCGTCCACTAAAATGGATTCCAAGAGAAACTTGACCTTACTGTTCTCGATAGCAGGAAGTATTTTCTCGATTTTCTTAATAAGTTCCGACTCCAGCTTGATATGCTTCTCCACAAGTGCCCTTTGCGCATCAAGATTCTCCTGAGTTAACGCCTGAGAAACCGCCGTCAAAAAGGTAAGTGCTGACTCATAAAGATCCGCGTGCTTCATGGAGTCGAAGGCGATGCCTTTCAAAACGCTTGTCACAGCAGGGTTCTTAATGCCAACAACACCTTTATTCAGAGAATCAACAATTTCCTTCTCAACAGCTATCTGCCGCTTTATGAACTCAACCAATTCATTATCTTGGTTTCGGCTCATTTTCCTCCCTCTAGAATAAGCTAAGCTTGTTGCATAAGGGCTACGGCAACTTGCCGCCCAAGCTCACGGCACATGCTCAACGCTTTCTCGTCAGGCGCATACTTAACAAGCAACGGCGGCTCAATCACTTGCATTTCAAACTTGTTCTTCATAATTTCAAGAAGCAACTTTGGAGCTTCACCGCTCCAACCGTAAGAGCCGAAAGCGGCGCCTATTTTCCCCTTTAGGTTTATGCCCTTTACCGCTGCTTCTTCGAACAGTTTCTTCATATCCATTGGCATGTCATGATGATACGTTGGCGCGCCCAGCAGTATAGCGTCAAATTTTGCCAAGTCTTCAGCGTCAACATGATAACTCAACTCCACTTCTGTGTTGCCAGGGTTTTTTGCGCCTTCAGCCACGGCTTTAGCCATTTTCTCCGTGTTCCCACTGCGGCTGTAATATAGGACAAGAATTTTCGACATAAAAATTCACCATTTAAATATAATTTGGCATCCAAACCATATGAACTTTGTGCAAACTAGCACGTAAATCGTGGTTTTCGGTGCCATAGTCTAATTCTTCTATGTTTTTACACGCAATATTCTTAAGTTTGAAACATAGGTTAAGTGCGACAAAAAACTGTTTGCCTTAGAAAGGAGAAGGCTCCTAATGGAAACGCTAAAAGTTAAAAAACATTGATTCTTAGCTGCGCGGTACTCCTACTTCACTTAACAATTTTTGCTGCTGTTAGTCAAGCTTACGCTACAATTCCCTTAGGACCGCTAGATGTCGAAGCGGATGTTGGCTCAATACACTTACGAGGAGAAATAGCTGACTTCTACATCCTAGTTTCCTTATCAGGCGCGCCTATAGACGCCACGTTAACCGCTGACCTGTATTATGAAGGGAAGCTGAACGCCAACTTAACTGGCTTAATTCAACCAGTTGCTACAGGACTATATAGGATACCTTACACAATCCCGTATGACGCTTCGGCAGGCACATACGCGTTAGTTGTAAACGCTTACAGCGATTCTGCTACAGGAGCCACGTTAAAAACCTTCTTACTAAGCCAGACTCTGACAGGTTGGAGCGCGTGGCTGACCGACATACAGAACAACATAGTAACCATCAAAACGGATGTTAACACGATTAAAGTATCTTTGGATACCGTAAACGCGAGGATAACCAGCATAGAAGGCGACATCGTTACGATTCAGACAGACATGGGCAGCATCAAAACGGACATAGCCACAATAGGGTTAACACTAAGCAGCATCTCCGGCGATATAGCAATCATAAACACGGCTATAGGTAGCATCCAAGGAAGTATAACCTCAATTCAAGGCAGCATAATGACAATCAACACTAACGTGGGCCTAATCCAAGTAGATATCGGCAACTTAAACGCTACGTTGACAAGCATTCAAAATTCACTTGTGACAATTGGCACCGCAGTTGGCACCATAGAAACAACCGTGAACAACATTGAACTCGGCATCACACAAATTGAGGGGAGCACCGTGTATATTGGCACGATTTTCGGTGACTTACACGGCACTTTAAACACAATCGAAGGAGACATAGCCACCATAAACACCAACATAGGCACACTCCAAACAGACATAAGCTCATTAAACGCTACTTTAAAGGAAATTAAAAGCTCAATCGCGACAATCGAAACCAATGTAGGTCAGATGCAGCTTTCTCTGACTCAGATAAACGCGAAACTTGTTGAATTAGACGGAAATGTCGCAACAATAAAAACAGACTTAGGTGAAATTAAAACATCTATAACCGACATCCAGCTAAAAGTGACAGGAATAAAAGGCGACACAGCAACCATAAGCACCAGACTTGGCGCCTTAACAGGCGCAGTAACTGAAATTCAAGGAGACATAGCCACAATTAAAACTGATATCGGCGAAGTCAAAGCCATATTACGTGACATGCAAAACCGCGGAGAAGAGAGCACTAGCACCACTTCGCTCTGGTTAGTTCTCGCCGTGATCGCCGGCATCGTGGCATTTACTGCTGTGATTCTGTTTCTGAGGAAACGTGGAAAAAGTAAAGTAGCTTAAGCGGCTGCAGCGTCCTTGCTAAGAAGGGAGCAAATCGCAGTAGTAGAAGCGTTTATCTCTCAGCACTATCTCGCCTTTCTTGAAGGCTACTTTCTCTTGGAATATGGGGCCGTCATAAACGAATGAGTGGAATTCGCCGTTTTCTCCGCATGGATCCACATTGGCTGGGAGATCTGCCAAGAACTGATGGTCATAGTTTCTTCCGGCAAAGTCTCTGCTGATAGTTGCTGAATCGACAGACGTAACTACTGCTTTGAATCCGAGCTTTAGTAACTTCAACGGAAGCAACTTTGTATCTCTTCCCCATAAAGGAAAAATCGCCTTCAGTCCAGCTTTCTCCAAGAGGTTCTCACGGTATTTGCGCACGTCAGCTAGAAAAATGTCGCCGAACACCACAGCGCCGACGCCCCTGTCTCGATGCCGCATAAGCGCTTTCAGCAACTCGCTTTCATACTCTGCATTAGAGGCGCCTTTAGGAATAAACATTTCTTCAAGCGGGATGCGCAGAGCTTTTGCTTGTTGCTCCAGCAGAACGCGACGCACGCCATGAATACTTACTCGATCATAATCCCTCGTAAATGTTGTCAAGAGCGCTGTTACCTCGTAGCCGCCTGAATTCAGAATCTCGTAAAGCGCAAGAGCGCTGTCTTTGCCGCCGCTCCACGCCACAACCACTCTTTCCCGCATCCAGACAACCACGCCTTTCTGACACCCAATGTATTATGGGCTAGTTTAAATATTTCAGAGCCGCCATCTAATACCACTGGTTAAAAATGAAAGTGCTCCTCATTAATCCCCCGCAGACCTTTTATCCCGGTTCTGATCCGCCTGCAGGCAACCTTCCCCTAGGGTTGATGTATATAGCCGCCGTTCTTGACAAGGCAGGATATAAGGTGGAGATTTTAGATGCCTTCATGACGGGCGCAGTGTTCAGAAAAATGGGTGACGCAACTGTTGTTGGCATGCCCTATGAGGCGATAAAAGAGGAAATTCGCAGTAGAAAGCCTGACATTGTTGGCATAGCAAACCCTTTCACAGCCCAAGTTGAGCATGCCATCAGAGTTGCTGAAACCGCGAAAGAGGTAAACCCGGACATTTTAACGGTGGTGGGCGGCCCTCATGTTTCCGCAGTGCCCCTGCAGTTTATGGAAGAGGCGCGAAGCGTGGACATCGCCGTCGTCGGCGAAGGCGAATACACTATGCCTGAAATCGTTCAGTTCTATGCGGGAACCAGAAAAATAAGCGATGTGAAGGGTATAGTTTACCGTGAGAACGGCAAGGTAAAGCAGAATCCGGTGAGGCCATTCATTAAGAACTTGGATGAGCTTCCATATCCGGCGTATCACTTAGTGAACATGGAGCAGTATCTTAACCCAAGCAGAATAGAGTATCGCAGCTTTAAGGATAGAGCGATATCCATGGTAACCAGTAGAGGATGCCCGTTTAACTGCAACTTCTGTGCTGTTCACTTGCACATGGGGCGCGCGTTCAGAGCGCACTCAGCAGGCTACGTTGTGGATCACATAGCGTACGTGGTTGACAAGTACAGGGTTAAAACCATCTTTTTTGAGGATGATAATTTAACGTTTGACCTGAAAAGGTTTGAGGAGATCTGCGACAAAATAATTGAGCGGGGCATCAGGTTCAAGTGGGAAACGCCAAATGGCATAAGAGCGGATTATTTAACGTTTGAGCTTTTGAAGAAGATGAAGCGGTCTGGTTGTCGAAGCGTCTTCTTCGGCATCGAGTCTGGCGATCAGTACATTCTGGATAATGTTATTGATAAGCGTCTTGATTTGAAGAAAGTGATTGAAGTTGCCAAAATGTGTAAGTCGGTGGGGATAAGCACCGCCGCCTTCTACATTATCGGTTTTCCCGGCGAGAAGAAGGAGCACATGCTGAGGACTGTGAAGCTTGCGCTTAGACTTAAGCGCGAATATGACGTGGGCATGCTGCTTCATGTGGCAACGCCCTCGCTGGGCACCCGGCTCCATCGGGAATGCGTGGAGAAAGGCTACATTGAGAGGGATTTGACGCCGCGTGCCTTCGCCGAGGTGAGGCAGACATGGGGGATGCCGCTGATAAGAACCGAGGACTTCACGCCCGCCGAGGTAAAAGCTATAGCAGCCACGGCCGTTAAGCAGTACAAGCGGTTGCTGCTGATTAATTACTTCAAGTATCCGGGGAAAACGTTGAGGACTGTGCTGGATCAGCCGAAGCTTATCTGGAAATTCATTCAGAATTTGAAGACTTGACCTCATGCTTCTTAGGCTGGTGCTGTCTGCGCTTGTAACGCTTGATTATTGCCGTAGCAACGATGACCACGGCTAAAACGGGCACTATTATGGTTAGGGCTTGGAGTATTGCGGTTTTGGCGGGGTTTGCGACTGTGAAGTGCACGGTTTCCGAGGCTGCGGTGTTGCCGAAGGCGTCGGTGGCGTAAACCGTAAGCGCATACGCGCCCTCCCTCAGCCCTGTAAGCGTGACGTTGCCATCCACAGGCCTCCGCGCACGCCCATTCAGGCTGTAGCCCATCCAGACCACTGGGCGGTCAACCTTGAAAACCAGCTGGACAGCCCCCACAGCGTAAGCCTCGTTCTCAGGCGAAAGCACACGTATCCGCGGCGGCACCGTGCCATAGCCAGGCGGCAAAAACCTCTCAACCACACTACTCGGCGCAACTGTGCGACCTTGCAATTGGACAAAGCCGCCCACCACATATAAAACATCGTCCACCACAGCGATGCCTGGGCTAAAGCGGCCTGAAGGAGCAGTAGCGCCTCTAACCCAGCTGTCATTATGCGGAAAATAAACATACGTAACAGGTGGAATATAAGCACCAATAAGCTCGAACGTCAGCATATCAGATAATGCAAAGGCAACTATTTGTTTTGGAGCGAATTTGCCTGTGACTGCCGCGGCAGCCACATACCACGTGTCAGGAGGAGACGCCGCCTGACGCCAGCTGTCATTCTCCGCCTCGTAAACATGCAAAAAGCCATTAGAAACAGCATACAACTTCCCATCCAAAACCACCAAGGCATTATAAAGCCTCTCGAACGCGCCTATGGGCAGCGGCGCGCGCCTCATCCACGTATCCGTTAACGGGCAGTAGACATAATGAGCGCCCACACTGGTTACCACATGAACCCTGTCATTCAAAACGGCGGCAGAAGCTGAAAACTGGCCAAAATCAACATGTGCCCAGGCGTCTTCGGGTAGTGGCGCCCGTGTTTCCCAGCTGTCAGCGGCTGGATCGTAAGCCTCGTTTACTCCTGTTGGGCCTTCACGGGACATGCCGCTTATGCAGTAAATCCTACCCTGGCAGACGGCTACACCGAAATAGGTTCTCGCCGTAGGCATAGCCCGCTTAGTAGCCCACACGCCCGTAGCTGGATCATACTCCTCATTGACATCGAAAACATAAGGCGAAAGAAAATGATAAGGCCCATCAGTGGAGCCACCTATAGCGTAGATTTTGCCGTTCGCCACCGCTACGCCTAAGCCGCCACGCGCAAAAGCCATACCCACAGCCCTCTTCCACACACCCACGCTTTCATGGGATGGCGGTGGAGGTATCGGCGGAACCGTTAGATTAGCCGTTTTAGTTATGCCTGCATAAACGACAGCGTTGTTGGCGAGGGCTTGTTCCGGGAAAGTTACATGTATTATGTAGATAGGCGTATAATGAAAGCACACTGAGCCATTTGGAAAAGAGTCGAATGGGCCGTGGCGAGTGGAAAAACCGTCGGGCTGATAGATCAAGATTTCGATGCCGTGAAAAACCTCGCCTGCAGGAGGAGCAGGGCTAATCTGTATATCTATGCGTACTTGCTGCCCTATCTCTGCAACATCAGGCTCAACAGATAACTCCAAATCAGTGCCGAAAAGAGGCTGAGCAGCAAAGACAAGCGGCAGCATCAACATTAAACTAGAAGCAATTATGAAAATTAACCGTACAAACCGCCAATAATACATTTTAAACAATAACAACTTTTTAATCCCCCATCAGTCCCACCTAAACTTTGAAAATAAAAAAAGAGGAATTTTGTGAACCCCCAAGACATTTTTCATTTCAAGTACACGTTGCCGTTACCGTAAACATACATGTAGCAGGGGCCATAAGGGTTCTGGTGCCATGTACCATTTTTATATGTAGGCCACACTGTCTGTAATCCCTTCCAGAGGAAGCAATTACCAAAACCTATCAGTACCAAAAGGCAAAGCAAAACAAGGCTGAGGCGCAAGCAGCGTTTTCCCGCCACCTTCAACAACCCTCCATTAAATTTAGAGGATACACCTAAAATGACATAATAAATAGTTTTCAACATAAAAGTTTTTCGCTACAACTTAAAATCAAATTCCGTTTCTAAACGCAATATCTGTTTAACCTTTTGTTTTTTTACATCTGTTTAATGGCTACTGGTGCCATATAATGATTCGCTCTTTTTCGCGGGCGGTTGTTTCCCACGTAACCTATCACTTAACTTCACAGTGGAGCGGTGCGCTCCTCTCAGCCAAGCTCTCTCGGCGTGGGATGTTCGTGCCCGCGCCCACTGTGTCCCATGTTGGGTAAACCCGCCATCACAAGCAGCAAGCTTTGTGCGGCTTGCGGTCTTCCGTTGGGTCCGTCGTCATGGAGTTAACCAGTGGGATACGATAATAAGGAAAAATAAAGAATTAAGCATTGCTATCTAGCGCTTATGTCAAGCTGGTAGGTGACTAAAGCCAGTTTTTTACCCCATGGCGCATCTATTAACGCCTCGCCTATTCGTTTGAAGCCATTTTTCTCGTAGAAGCGCCTTGCGTGCGCTTCGTCTTTTCCAGCATTTACGATCATGGTTTTTGTGCCCTTCTGCTTCTGGTCAGCTATGGCTTCGCGCAGTAGTTGCGTGCCTACACCCTGCCGCGTGTACTGCGGGAAAACTATTATGCGCTCCAGCTCTGCTATGCAATCGTCTTGCAGGGTAACTTGGGCGAAGCCGGCAACTTCTTTGCCATCTAACGCCAGATAGAAGGTGGTTTTTCCCGTGGCAGCCGCCTTAAGCAACTTTTCTTCTGCGAAGGCATTTTTAGCATAATCTTCGGGAATGCCGAATTTTGCGACGTTATCTTGGTAAACTTGGCTATTTTTGTTTTCTAAAATGGTTAAGAGTAGTTTAAAGAGCTTCCGTAGGTCGTTTTGGGTTGCTTTTTTAAATTTAATCAATTCTGCGTATTCTCCAGAATGCGGCCTTTAGCCGAATATTATCTGTTGCTATAGGTATAAGAATTCGCATAAAACTCCGCTAAGCATCGCAGCGTAAGTGGGGCCGAGGTTGGGATTTGAACCCAAGCAAAAGGCTCCACAGGCCTCTAGGCTGCCAGACTACCTCACCTCGGCCACTTTCCCATGCTTCTTGATTTTGTGTGCGCCGTGGGTTATGAAGTTGTCGTTCTGGTTTTTGAAAAGTTTTTCGTCTAGCGACCCCTATTCAGCATGATATTGCCTTTTCTATCGCGGAAAAGGCACTATTAGACGGTTCGCCAAATATTTACTCCAACTTGAAAACTATTGCAAGCTTCTTCCGCTTTAAATCTTCAACTACGTGCACCCACGCGGCAGGCATGGCTTCTTTCTCATCCTCCGTCAACCGCCGCACAGTCAAATCCCTGTTAACATGAAACGCTTGGCTGCACGCTGTGCAAGTCTGATAGGGAAAAAGCTCTTCCAACGGCTTCGTTACTTTCTGCTTCACGCCGCAATTAGGGCATCGCTGCACCGCAAACTTTTCGCTCCGTTTGGCTCTTGCCGCTTTCACTTCAACATAGCGCTCCAACTCTTCCCAAGAAGAGTATATGCGGTGCAGGGGAGAATCGCTTTTCTGCCAAATTTCCCTAAGCATACTCAATAATGCTTTTTTCTCATTCACCAATTATGTCTTCCCCACACACGTGTTGGTGAGCAAGCATAACAAAAGCAGAGACGCATAACCATTCAGCCTATTTGCGCCTAACTGTCGCCTACCATTACTTTATGCCCGCAGAAAGCTTAAATTTTTCTATCCTACATGCACGAAGCCATGATTTTGAAAAGCGAAAAAGAAGGAAAATTACGCTTCTATACGGTTAAGCGCCAACTTAGGTTTTTGCGAATCTTATCCATGAATCTATAGCTTCAATTGTCGGCTTATCCGCTTCAGTCATCTTGCCCTCAGCAACATACGCCTTGACAATTAAGCTGATTTTTCTACCAAGCTCAAAGGTATCCTGCGCTGCCAGCTCCTTCCTATTCGTGACACCTGCTTCTTCCAGCAAAACTAGGTCTTTCTCTTTAATCCCAGGAACCATCGCAAGCTGAGCTCTTCCCTGCAGCTTCTCCACAGTTTTCTCGGACATGCCTGTTTTCGCCGCGATTAAGGATGGGTCCGTCGTAACTAGTTCGCCTACCGTTGTTATTCCTATTGCCCGCAAGTCTTTCCCAGTGCTTTCACCTATGCCTCTAACGTCTTCTATGCTGTTTTGACTTGACAGCAACGGTTTAGGCCCAACAAACTCCAATTCCAATCGCTCTATCTTCGATTTTACTTCTGCAATTTCCTCTTCCTGCTGCAAAACGGCTTTCTCAGTCTTCTTATTTCGCTCCTCATGCTTATCCATAACGCTTTCGATCCGCGCAAGCTGCCCAGCTAAATCATTCTTCGCCTCAGCCAAGTTTTTAGTAAACGCATTAGCCAAGTTTGCATTGGCCTTTTTCATCTCTTCACTTTGCTCCGTAAACTGCCGTGTCATGCTTACTTTTACAGCTGCTAATTCGCCCTCGAATTTTTTAGCCAAATCCTCATGCGCTTGCTTGAGCAGTTCCTCTTGTCGGCCAAATGCCTTTGCGACATCTTTGCGCATGCTGTTCAAGCTTTCGTCAACCAAGAAAACCCTCGCTTGTAGGCTCTCCAGAATCTGCTGCTGTACCTTTTGGCCGCTTTCTAAATTGTTTATTCTGGCATCCATCTTGGCTAGTAACTCCTTAGTTGATAGTTCAGCGATTAGCGTGTGAGTAGTCGCGCCAAGAAACGCCAAGGTCGCAACTAAGGTAATTAACAGGTAAGACCAAACAGGGATTCCTAATCGTATGCCACTACTTAAGAAGGGTTGGAAGACGCCGGTCAGCCCCACGTCAGCCCATAGTACTATTGCGTGCACCGCGAGCAAACCTGCAAGAAAAGTGAAGAAGCCTAATATCCAGATGGCTGGTCCTCTCAAGTTTCATTCCTCAAAGGGTTATATAATTAGATGTAAACATTTACATCTTGTTTATTTTTAAGTTTTTCTTTAATGGCTTTTTACTTGAACGCGGAGTTTATTAATTAAAGTGAAAAATTAGTTTCGTAAACTGAGCGCAACCTAAAACAGCTGCCTTAAATTAGAATTCTTTTATACGTTGCTTGCGCGTAATTATCCCTATTGCATAAGGCAGGTGAGCCGCTTTGACGCTGGATCACTTTATACTTCCAAAAGAGATTGTAATAGACGCCGCAGGCTGGAGTGATCTTCTTTTAGGCGTGGTGGTTGGGGCGCTTAAGCCGCCAGATCGGCGGTACATGGAACGTCGGATTCCTACTGCTTCGTTTCAGCCTCCGAACTTTAAGAATAAGCGGTATCTGCTGGATGCTGTGAAAATCGCTGATGAGATAATTGAGGTTATGCGTCCTGATGAAGAAACCCATTTCAAAGTTTCCACGGCTTATGTCCTTTCAAGCGTCCGCAAGCATTTGCTGGATCAAGGGTTTAGGGTGGAAAAAACGGAAGTTACAGGTGAACTTCGCGGCATGGTTGAAAGGGGCTATGCACGCTGGTGCAGTGAAGTTGGTATCCCAGAAGAGGTAGTGAACAGCAAGAAGCGCTTTTGGGCCATGCTAAAGTGGGTTGCTGAGAAGCCGCGTTTGCGAGAAAGCCTTGTGAAGACTGGTTGGGCGAGTTGGGAGCGGAAATGGCGAAACGAAATTTTTAAGCCTGTTAACTTGCCTAGTTTAGAATGACTTTCACAGCTGTTTCTTCTGTTTTGCTTCTTGCAGTTTTGCCCATTCCTGCTTGATTTGAGCGGTTATGGCGTCTATATTTTTTGGTTCTGTGAGGTCTTGTATTACATTGTCTAATTCATATTTGATTAGGGAAGCAACTTCAGCTGCGCGGAGAGGTTCAATTCTTGCTGCTTGGTATGTTTTTAGTGCGCGTAAACCAAACTTGACCATTAAACTTTGAAGCTGTGCTCTCAGGTTTGCTAGTTCGTCGCGGCTCTCTTGCATTAGTTGATTAAAATCTTCTGGCGATGACATTTCTTTCTCCTCAAAGTGCCATTGCTTTAGAGCTATCCATGCTTCTCGTTTAAATATACCTTTCCTTTTTTGCAGATAACTTATTGTTACCGTTCTTGCTGCTTTACTGCTTTTTCTGTGCGTACTTACTGCCCGATAGACCCTCTCTATTGTTTTCTGCATTGTTTGGTTGATAGGCTTCGGCTTAAGCAGCGACCTACCCTCTATAGGTTTCTGCAATGATTGGCTAATAGCCGCTAAATATGAAGGCTCTCTTGTGAAAAGATCGTGTCTTTGATTAAGTGGTGAAAATATGCGCCGAACTTTTGCAGCTATTTTTCAAGTTGGCGGTCTTTTTTGTGCGTATTGGTGTCTGCGTGGTTTTTCTTGTGCAATAATAGCGTCTTTGATAGTTGCTTAAAGTGCTCTGGCTGTTTGTTCTGGTGTTAAAATCCTTAGGCTACGTATGCGCTTGTAATGCTTCAGGTTTCTGGTAACCAGTGCCATGCCGTTAACCTTGCAGATGCAGCCAACAAAGAGGTCTCTTATTTCGATTGGTTCCCCGCGTTTTCTTAAATCAGCCAAAACACGTCCCGCCTCTACTGCACTTTCATAATTAAAATCTACAACTTCCATTTGACTGAGAAACTCCTCGGTGCACTGGGCGAGCTGGGCTTTTTCAAGTGCTAAATATGCACCGAACCATATTTCGAACGCGTTTATGCTGGTTATGCAAGCATTAAGCTTCTTCTCAAAGACACATTCCATGACACGTCTGACTTCAGGCGAGGGTTTTCTTAGATAGTCTATTAGAATGTCGGTGTCTAGGCAAACGCGAGTTAGGCTTTCCAAGTTGACCACAGTTTTCGGATTTCTTTCATGAACTCTTCAGGATCTTCAGGATATTCCTTCCAGCAGCCAGCGAACGATAAAAGGTTCCGCGGTTTGCTTACTTTCTCCAAAACAATAACCTCACCTTTATCTACGACTTTGAATTCGTCGCCTACTTTAACGCCGACTCTCTTACGAACTTCCTTCGGAATTGTCACCTGATATTTGCGGGTGACTTTTGTTTTCGATGCCAAATGAACACCGTACTACAAAAGAGTAGTGCAAAGCAATTAAACTTTGCGGAGCACATCACGGTGGAGGGCGCTTCTGAGCGTACTGATATCTGCGGGGCTTTCCCTCACGAGTCAAAACGCCGTCTTTCACCAAATCAATCAGCGCGTGCGCCACAGCGGTGCGGTCGTAGTGGAAGCCTCGGCGTGCCATTTCGCTGTGGACTTCGCTTAAGCCTCGCGGCTGGCTGAACCAGTTTTCTTCCCAGAGTTTTTGGATTACGCCTTTGCATGTTTCTGCGCGTGGTGGCGGTGGCTGGCGCTCGGTGAAGCTGGCGGTTTTCATGCGTTCCGTGACTGTGGCGAGTATGCGGTCGACGGCTGCTTGTAGCTGGTCTTCTTGGGATTCGATTTCGAATTCTATGTCGCCTATTTTCATTTTTACGCGTATTGGGGGTTTTTGCGGGGTTTCTGGCAATTTTCCACCTGTTGATTATTGTATTGTGCAAGATGTGCATGCACAACACTTAAATAGCACATTTAAACCTTATTGGCTATTGGTGAATTTAGTGATTGAACAATACACAATAACAACAACACCCAAATATAACTTTCCACAAATCACGCCCGACACAACATTAACCCAAAGATTTTTGGAGCTTAGCCTCCACTCGCTGAGGCAAGTGCACAACACAACTTTTCAATTAAATCAACAAACCTTTCAACAATTCTGCAACATGGAACACACGCCGCAGCGCATACAACTCAAACGCACACCAATACTGCTCCGGGCAAACCACACGGAAACCACAGTCGCAGCTGTGGACACGTCCACCATCAAAATCGGAGAAACAAGCAAAGGCATCATAATAGCCATACGCGGCGCAACCGTCCGAAAACAAAACCGCACCTACCACTACAAACGCCTCGGCCCATTTATATTCCACATAACCGAAGAAAACAAAAAAGAAGTCTACCACACGCTAGAAGCCGCATGCTTCCACGCGCAAACGGCAAGCAGCCACCAAGCAACGCCGAAATTCATGCAGATGCCCACGCGACTGGCAAACCTGCTTGAGCGTTGGCTGCAATCTATGCTCGCAAAAACCGTAACCAACGGGCTAATCCTCTTTGACGGCTCAT
Source organism: Bathyarchaeia archaeon (assembly GCA_038849555.1). Lineage (GTDB taxonomy): Archaea > Thermoproteota > Bathyarchaeia > Bathyarchaeales > Bathycorpusculaceae > JAOAIV01. The sequence continues at coordinate 87,634 of JAWCMT010000001.1, forward strand.
TAACCGCTGGAACATTCGACACGCCTGTGCAACGCCTAAAGGAAATTCTTGACGATGCAAGAAGAAACGGCAATGTGGCGCTTGCCTTCTCAAAAATGACCACACTAAGAGTTAACGGCTACCTCATCACAGACCTCCTTCCAGAGCAAGAGCCGCCGTACCTGCTGGAAACCTCTGGCCTGCAGTTTAAGCCGCCGACAGTGCCGCTTGGCGACGTCTACGTGGCACGCTTGAATAGGGCAAGCTACGCCTTTCGCCTAGACATCGACAGAGAAATCGCACATCAGCAGAAGATAGAAGCCATTGAGAAGCTTTTGGGCAACGACCTCTGCATGCAGAGTTACCCGGAAACGCTGCGGTTAGCGCATATCCTATGCACTTTTACGGCAAACGAAGTATTGGCAATGCAGCACTTCATCACGCGGAAGCATGGCATAAAAATGATTAACCGACCCGACATGCACCGCCTCTTATTCGGGCCATTCGGCAAGGGTGAAGGCTACGCATGAAACTCTACAAGAAGGAAGGCAACGTCCTCCACATCCTAAGCTTCCCCAACGAGAACGCGGAAAAAGGCGACTACTTGCTGGTGGAGGACCAAGACGCTGGAAAAGCCCTTATTGCGCAAGTGATTGACGTGCAATTCGCCTGCATACCCGGCGTCCTTGAGGAGCTACTACGTACATTGCCAGACGGCGGCGAACCAATTCAAGGCGAAGACATCGACCCGCTTGAAATCGCGCCGCACATCACGTACATCCAAGATGCTAGTTTGCTTATTTGCAAGATACGGGCAACGCTGGAGAATGGCTTGCTAAGCCCAAGCAGCAGCTGGCTTCCAAGCCGCTCGCAATCTACAATCAAAAAGCTTTCGATTCCTATGCTGCTGAAGTTGGCAAACGTAAATGGGAAATTGCCAATAACGCTCGGCAGCACCAAAGACGCGTCGCTGTTGACCATAGACGCGTCAGCAGTAGACGGCACATTGAACATTATCACGGGCAAGAAGGGCTGCGGCAAATCACACTTGTCCAAGCTCCTCATGGTTAGCCTTGTAGGGTACAAAGCAACCGTAGTCGTCTTCGACCTAAACGGCGAATACACCAGTCTAGGCTTAACGGCTGACGGAAAAAGAAACATCCACTACTACAAGATTCACGCGTTAACGCCTGCGCAGAACTTCAAAGTAGCCCTTGAGCAGCTGCACTTGAACGTGGTAATGGGCATATTGACCCATGCGCTTCACTTGCCCGGCACATCAGCACGCGAGTTCAGACGAATATGGAAACATCTAAAAGAAAAGGGCTGTCTTACGTTGCACGAGCTAGGCGAGGCCATACGAAACCTAAACTGCAACCAGCACGTCCGCGACGCACTATTATCGCGCTATCACGCGCTTGTTAACTCAGGCTTTTTCACCGACAACCCTGCAGAAGCCACGCTGCTGGACGAGTGCCTGCTGAAGGCGAACGAGCAGGGCGGCGCCATAATCATAAACCTACGCAACACATCCACCATAGACCGCCAAATAGTCGTCGAATACATTTTAGGCAAGCTTGTTGACGCCCTGCAAAGCTGGAAGCTCAAAGCCGTTTTTCTCTTCGCTGAGGAAGCGCATCTTTATCTGCGCGAAACCTACTGGGACGACATTGTCACCCGCATGCGACACTTCGGCATATTTACCACCTTCATCACCAATCAGCCAGACACCATACGCGAAAACATCTACCGCCAAGCAGACAACATCTTCCTCTTCAACTTCACAAACGAGCACGATTTAGACGTGGTTTCCCGTGCCTCCCGCATAGACGCCGAGACCATCCGCTCTATCGCGCGGGATCTGCCGCCCCATCATTGCTTGACACTTGGCAAAGTTGTAGGCGACTTTCCAATTGTCACACGAATAAGACCACTGGACCTTAAAACGATGGGAGAAACACGCTTGTTCTTCAAAAATATAAATTAGGATTTTCCAGCTTCTGCCTATTTTGCCTGAAGAAGTGGCGGAAGGATTCCGTCAAATCATATCTTTCGACTTCACTCAGCGGAACCCATCTTAGCTCATCAGCGTCGCTTGCCGCCCTCAACTCGCCGCTTGTCACGGTTACAAAGTAATCGATTATTATGAAATGGTATTTCACCTTGCCTTTCTCATCTAAGCTGATATGGTCAACGACGTCAACAAGCTTGGGCGACGCCACGTCTAAGCCTGTTTCTTCTTTCACTTCGCGGATTACTGCCTGCTCAATGTTTTCGCCCAGTTCCACCAGGCCGCCTGGAACACTCCATTTGCCTTTTGCTGGAGCGCTTTTTCGTTTTTCCAGTAGAATTTTGCCGTCGTTGATGATTATGGCGCCGACGCCTACCACGGGTCTTTCCGGATATTCCTTTTTCACCGCTTACGCCTCAGCCAACATGTCATGGCTACTCGTATCTTAAGGCTTCTACGGGTTTAAGCTTTGATGCACGCCAGGCTGGATACAGCGCGAAGATTACGCTGACGCCGACACCGAAGATTAAAGCGCCCACGAGAACTGATGGCGTTAACACGGGCACAATGTTTAAGCCGCCGTTGCTTATCTGCGCGCTTTGCCCGCTGGCTATTCCACCGAAGAGGCCGCCTTCACTGAAGACTACCGCAACCACGTTCGCTAAAGCCCAGCCGGTGCCTATGCCGAGTACCGCGCCGATTAAGCCAATTATCACCGACTCGCCCAAGAAAACCATGAGCACTGTCCTATTTTTCATGCCTAAGGCTTTGAGGATGCCGATTTCCCTTGTGCGCTCAATCAGCGAGACAATCATTATGTTCATTATGCCGATTCCGGCGACTAGCAGCGAAATGGCGGCTATTCCAGCCAAGAAAAGCTGAATTACCGAGAAGACGCGGTTAATGATGTTAAGCACTGCTGTTGATGAGACAACAGAAACTTCCCCGCCATAAGCATCAGTAATGGCTTTAGTCACATTGTCAATCACATCTCTATCGCTGCTTTTCAGCTTCACAATTATAGTATCACACTCTTCAGTTCCGAAGAAACGCTGCGCTTGCTCAAGCGGAATGTAAACACCTACATCAGAAGGCCCACCAACGCCGAAGCCGCCAATTTCCTGAAGTACCGCAGCAACATGGCCAGTGTAACTTGCGTTTTCTGGCGGGCGCGCTGTGGTGTTGGTCCAGATAATATCAAGTTCTTCGCCTAAATCAAATAGGAGAGTACCGTTTTCCCATGGATCATGTAAAGTTTTCCCAATGACAATTTCGTCGTTTGTGGGGTTCAAGTTTATAGTGCCTTTCTCCGCCACGAAAGTGGTATGGTAAATTTCTGCATATTTGGCGAAATCCACACCTCTAATGGTCACTATGAGACTTCGTTCCTTCGACTGGAGGTAAACGTTTTTTCGTAATATTGCAACTGAAGTCTCAATGTCCGGAGATAGACTACTGATGGTTTCCGTGTCGTTGATGAATAGTTTGAAGTCAGAGCCGCCGACATTGAAGCCGCCACCAATGGTTGTGCCGCCCTCACCGAAGAAGCCTCTGCCAGGTACAACAATCAGCGTGTCAGTTGCTAAGCCTGTTTCAAGCTGATTAGTTATCGTGTTCTGCAAGCCCTGAGTGATAGAAAGCAGCGCAACTATGGCGGCGATGCCGATGACTACGCCTAAAGTTGTTAAGCCTGCACGGAGTTTCCTCAGCCTTATCGCGCTGAAGGAATAGCTGAAAACATCTCTTGCCTTCATGTTGGTTCACCATTCACCACATCTAAAGTTATCAGGCCATCAAACATCTGAACGACGCGTTTTGCTTCCCTTGCCAAATGCTGATCATGCGTAACCATAATAATTGTCACACCCCGCTCCTCATTAAGCCGCTTAATCAGATTCATTATCTCACGCGCCGTCTTGGAATCTACATTCCCCGTGGGCTCATCCATCAACAGAAACTTGGGATTATTCGCCAAAGCTCGTGCGATGGCGACGCGCTGCTGCTGACCGCCACTCAGTTCCGCAGGTTTGTGGTTCATGCGGTCCTTTAGGCCGACGGCCTCGAGAAGTTCCTCGGCACGCTTGCGCCTTTCAGCCTTGCCTACGCCCGCGATTGACATAACAAGCTCGACGTTTTCTCTTGCCGTGAAGCGAGGGATAAGGTTGAAGAATTGGAACACAAAGCCCACTCGGCGTCTAAGATCAGACAGTTGATTATCATTTAGTGTAGCAATGTCAACACCATCAATTAGCAGTTTTCCTGAAGTCGGCTTATCTAGGGCCCCAAGCAGGTTTAGCATGGTTGATTTGCCGCTTCCTGAAGGGCCGAGGATAGAGAGGAACTCGCCGCTTTCAACTTTCAAGTTAACGCCCCTGAGCGCTTCCACTGGGACTTTACCCAGCATGTAGGTTTTCTTCAACTCAATTGCTTCAACAAGTGGTGCCATAAACCCATTCTCCTTTTGGATGAG
>JAWCMT010000001.1:92103-97767 GCA_038849555.1 Bathyarchaeia archaeon
CCTTTAACCTCCTTTAAACACTGTTACTTGTTGAGGAATCTCCATGAAAGCACTATGCCTATGGAGGTCAGCACAAGAGCGAATATACCGACGAACGCGAAGTCTAAGGCTAACTGCGAATAGTTTATGGTGTCAAAGATCAAGAGCTGGCGCATGCCATCAATAGTGTATGACAGAGGATTAACTTTCGCTACTACCTGCAGCCACTCGGGCATGCGCTCTATGGGGAAGAAGGCGCTGCTGGCGAATGTCAAAGGCAGATTAAGCAGGTTTGTTACAGCCATTGGCGTTTCAATTCGTGTTGAACGAACATTGATGGCTATGAACATCGACGATAAGCCCATGCAAATCAGGAACAGCATGGCGAACACGCCGAGAATGTTTAGTGGCGTAAATGCTGCGCCAAACGTGAAACCGAAAGGAATCGCTATTATCAAGATTATTGCAGCTTGGAACATTGCCCTCAAAGTAGCTGAAAGCACCTTAGCTACTATTATAACGCCACGCGAAACAGGAGTGCTTAAAACTTTATTCAAGAAGCCTAAGCGCCTGTCCCAAACTACTGACATACCGCTGAACATCGTGGTAAATAGCGCTGTAAATGCGATCATGCCGACGGCCATGAAACTCAAGTAACTTGTCGTGCCGAAAGTGCTACGCATTATTTGATCCTGCAACCCATTAAAGAATTGGCTTAGAGCGGAGATTTGTGCAGGGTTGAACTGGCCTATTATTTCTGGCGGAATTTGGATGGAATTTGCGCTGAATAAACTGCTTAGGTTTAAGGCGTTGCCTAGCAAGCCGAGCCAAATTACCGGCTGAATCAGCGTAAGCACGAACACGACTGGCGCTTTGTACCATTTTTTAAGCTCACGGTTAGTTAAAGCCCATAGCCCATGTATCTTGCTTTTTGCTACATTATTCGCTGTGCTCACATTCGCGCCCTCCTCATAGTGTGTCTCTGTGCAAAAACGGTTTCATGAGATTCTTCAGTGTCGCGTATGGATCTCCCTGTGTATTGAAGGTAAACCTCGTTTAACGTTGGTTTCGAAAGCGAAAGCTTGGTTACAACGTAACCTTCTTTCCGTAGCGCTTCGATTATTAATGGCGCAGTTACCTCGCCGTTTTCTGATTTTATTAAGTACATGTCATCTTCCTTCTTGACCTCTTTTATACGCTCAATTTTTTTGATGAGATTCGTAATATCAACATCCTGCTTGATGCTCAATGTGATTATATCACCGCCTAAATTCTCTTTAAGCTCGTCCGGCGTGCCGACCACCACAATCTTTCCATGATCAATTATTGCTATGCGGTCGCAGAGCGCATCTGCTTCCTCCAAGTAATGTGTGGTCATGAAAAGGGTCATGCCGAACTCTTTTTTCAGTTTTTTAATGTAATTCCAAGTAGCAGCCCTTGTCTGAACATCTAAACCTAATGTTGGCTCATCCAAGAAAAGGACTCGAGGCCTGTTAATTAAACCGCAGGCGAGTTCAAGTCGGCGGCGCATGCCACCAGAGTATGTTTGGACTTTTTTATCTTTAAATTTGATTAATTCAACAAGCTCCAATAGTTCTTCAGCGCGTTTCTTCGAGACCTCTCTGGGAATGCCATATAGGTCGGCGCATAGGAGAATGTTTTCTATGCCTGTTAAGTCCTCGTCTGCCGTGTATTCTTGCGGAACGACGCCTATGGAGTATCTCACGGCGTTAGCTTCTTTGACTATATCATAGCCTAGAATTGACGCCTTGCCTGCGGTGGGCTTTAGGACAGTTATGAGCATGTTGATGGTTGTTGTTTTCCCCGCGCCGTTAGGCCCCAAAAAGCCGAAGATTTCTCCTTGCTTGACGCTGAAGCTTATGTGGTCTACGGCTACAAGGTGCTTGTTGAAGATTTTAGTTAAACCTTCAACTTTAATTACTTCCTCAGTCATAGCTACCACCGCTAACTTTTCGGTTAATTTCCTCAAGCTTCTTTGTGCTTTCATCTATGACTTTGATGATGTCGCTTAGGGCCTGCTCAGAAAACTTTTCCTGCAGTGTGCAGCCCAGCTGGAAAAAGGCCAGGACTAACCGCTTAACGGATTCGCGGACCGCGACTGTCCTTTCCGGCGGTATCTTGAAAAGTAGGCTGTCAATAAAGGGCATGGGAAGGAAACCGCCTTCTTCCCTGACTTTCTGCCTTATTTTCTTCTGCTCTTCATACAGAGCTTTTCCGCTTTCTGTTAACTCATAACGTTTCAACCCGTTTTCAACCGGCAACTCTCGAATGTAACCATTGTCTTGCAACCAAGCGAGAAGCGGGTAGATGGAGCCTGGGCTGGGCTTCCAAAAGCCGCCTGTTTGATTTTCGATTTCATTCATTATTTCCGAGCCAGACATGGGTCTCTGGTTTAGCGCCTCAAGCACATGGTAGCGTATGAAGCCTTTTGGCACCATGGCGGTGTGGCGCATCCAATGTTTTATTGGTTGTGGCGGGAACATGGCATATCACTATTAACATCAAATGTGATATCGCAGCTGATATCAAATGTGATATTTAAACTTATTGCACACAAAATACAGAATAATACTTAATTTATCACCGTACCAACATTCTCGCCTTTAACTGCCGCCAAAATATTCTCAGGCCTGAAGCCATTCACAACAACAAGCCGCATGCATCCGCGCTTCAAAACCTTAACGGCTTCAGGGTCAATGATCTGATGTATCCCTGCTTTATGCTTATGCTCAGCGAAAACATTGGCTAAGTCGTCAAAGGACATGCTGTCAAGCTTTACGGCGTCAGCATGCTTCCGCGGATCCTTATTGTAAACGCCTTCTTGATCAGTGCCCTTAACAAGCAAATCAGCCTTCACGCACTCAGCAACCAAAGCAGCTACGGTATCAGTGGTTATTCCCGGTTTTAAGCCGCCCATCACAACGATTTTTCCTTCGCTTAAGCATTTAGCGGCGTCATCAAGCGTCAAAGCCACGTGGCTACAGCCCATGTCTCCGAGCGTTTTAAGAAAGAGTTGAGCATAAAGCCTTGAAACGGATATGGCTATTTCATCCTGCGCTTGCTCGTCGAGACCTAATTGTTTTGCTATGGCGATGAATTCGCGAGCTAACGCGCCGCCTCCAACCACAACTACAACCTCGTTGCCTTGCAGTTTGAGAGTCCGCACGATTTCAGCGTATTTGCTGATTAGGTCGGGGTTAACTGGTGACGCTACTACTGAGCCGCCTATTCGCAAAACGACACGCATAAGCCTAACCGTCCATTTCCCTAATTTAAATGTGCAAGTTATTAATCCTTTAGGGCCGTCATCACTAAAAAGGCTTGTAAGCGGTATGGAATGTTTAAATCATCATTCTCACCTAAGTGGATAAGTGATTACGGTTGGAAAACGAAACCAAAAACTTTCACTTCATGGAGCTTGACTGGCTAGTTTATTTTCCCAAATACGGCAACAAAGGTAAATATCTCAACTATCTTGTGATGTTCATAGACAGGAAAAAAGGAACAGCGCAAGGCGCGAAGCTTGTTAAGTTACGTGAAGTTTTAGAGAATCCAGAGTTTGAAAATAATTATCCGCATACGGTGGGCTTCTACAAGGGCGACGCAGGAGGCGTAGCGAAGTTTAAGCCAGAATACTTGGAAATAAGAAAAATCAATAGCGTAGAAGAGTTCTGGCTGTTCCTAAACGCCTTAGACATATAAACGCGAATAATGTAGCGTCTATTTTTGCATCTAGATATCATAATTACAAGTAATGTAAGGGCTATTGCCGCAGCCATTTAACCGAACACACAGGTGCTTATCCGCATCATTTGATTAGTCTCTTTTTCATCAAGTTTATGCTAAACAGAAACAAAGCTACTGTAACGACACTAAGCCATGCCAAGCTAAGCAGCATAAAACCCTCAGCTCTGCCTAAGACTAATCCGCGGATAAGGTTTACCAGATGAGTCAGCGGCAGAAAAATTAGCGCAGCAGTCTCCACCATCGAGGGCAACTGGGAAAGCGGGAAGAAGGTTCCGCTTAGCAGAAACATTGGCGTTATAAGCAGAAAAGAGGGATAATTGAAGAAGTCTATGTTGGGCGCAATCGCCGTGAAGCACATGGCTAAACATGCAAACAGCAAGCCTCCCAAAAGCGATACTAGAGGCACCAGAAGCGCAAGCGGGCTGGAAATTAAGCCGAAAGCCGCTATTACAGCAAGCACTGTTGTGGAGTTTATGGCCGCGCGGGTGGCGCCCCAGAGCAACTCGCCAGCGATAACCTCTTCCACACTTACAGGCGTAGCGATTATTGCGTCGAAGGTTTTCTGGAAGTACATGCGTACGAAAGAGGCGTAGGTGCACTCGAAGAAGCCACCGTACATGGCAGAAATAGCCACCAGCGCAGGCGCAATGAAGTTGATATAGGGTACGCCTTCAACGGCTTGAATAAAGCCGCCCAAGCCTAAGCCTAATGCGACCAAGTAGAGGATTGGCTCTATAAGCGAAGGGAAAAAGTTGACTTTTATGGTTTTCATGAACACGTCAAAGTTTCGCCTCCAAACATGCCACACACGGTAAGTCAATTTCGGCAAGGCGAACTTGGCAGGTGAATCGGTTATTTTCGTCAATCCCGCAGCCTCCTTCCAGTCAACTTTAGAAAAACATCTTCCAAGTTAGCGTTTCGAATTGTAACATTTGTTAGCGAGTTTCTTTCGAGAAAGCGCTCGAAAACACCGTGCGGTTGCATAGTGAACACGCGGATGCGGTCACCAAAGGCTTCAAAGCGGGCATCTGGAAACTCTGCTTTAAGCGTAAGCAATAATTTCTCATCGTTGTCTATTTCCAGCACTTCAGCGCCGATATGCCGTTTGACGAGTTCCGATGGGCTGCCTTGCTCGATGATTTTGCCGCTATCCATAAGCAGCACCCTATCGCAAAGCGCCGCGGCTTCCTCCATGTAATGCGTAGTCAATATTATGGTAACGCCACGTTTTCGCAAACTACGCACTTCATCCCAAACTATATGGCGTGCCTGCGGATCCAGCCCCGTAGTAGGCTCATCAAGAAGCAAAATTTGCGGCTCATTGATTAAAGCTCTGGCCAAAATTAGTCGGCGCTTCATGCCAGTAGATAACTCCGAGATAAGCACGTCTTGTTTTTCTTCTATTTGGAAAAATTTCAGCAGCTCTTTAGCGTGCTTTGTAGCTTCAGCCTTTGGAATATCAAAGTAGCGAGCGTAAACTTGAAGGTTTTTTATGACGGTAAAGTCCGGGTCCAAGTTGTCCTCTTGAGGCGCTACGCCAACTATGCACTTTATTTCGCGTGTCTGCGTAGAAACATTTAATCCCGCCACGTATAATTCGCCTTCTGTTAAGGGCCAGAAACCGTGGATCATCCTCACGGTTGTGGTTTTTCCAGCGCCGTTAGGTCCTAAGAAGCCAACACATTCGCCTTTGTAGATTTCAAAGTTTATGTGGTCCACTGCTGTGAAGTCGCCGAATTTTTTGGTTAAGTTGCGGGCTTTTATGAGAATTTCTGATGAGGCCATGCGCCTTTCAGAGCTATTCACAGCAAACAAGAACTTAAGACTACCTCTTCAAAGAAAGCACGCTGGTGGATGGCACTATGTCTAATTACTCTTTATTCTTTTTCCGCATTCATAACAGAAAACAGCGCTGCT
>JAWCMT010000001.1:97777-121167 GCA_038849555.1 Bathyarchaeia archaeon
GCCGCAATTAGGGCAGGCCACAAGCTCTCTTTGAAGCGGCTTCTTGATGTTTTCGCTTGCAGTTTGAAACGCTTCGCTGATTTCCTTGGCGGCTACGGCAAAAGCCTTCTCCAGCTCTTGGCTCATCTTATTAAATGCTTCTTTCAATTCATCTGAAACAGGCGGCGTTACCGTTTCTACAGTCCTTACTGCTTTCACGCCGCAATTGGGGCAAAAAATAGCGTCTTTAGGAAGTCTAACACCACAATTTGAACAATAAACCATAAACACTCCACGCATCCATCAAGTGCGGAGCGAGAGATTTAAGTCTTATTAGCAATACGTGATTATGAGTTAATTCTGAAAAACTTTTAATAACTTCTTGCCAGAGACAAGCAAGCTAACAAGAAAAAGGGGAGAGAGCGACAATAAACAATATGGGAAAAGAAATTCGGTTAATGTTGCTCACTTCTCAATTAATGCATAGATTTTTTATGCATAAAAACTTGTCAACTAATTGAAGGTATAGACATGCCGGAGAAAGATGAACCTAAGAAAGAGCGCCCAAAAATTTCATTGCGAATAGGAGAAGTTCAAATTGAAATGGAAGGCACTCATGACGAAATTGCCAAGCTAATGGGAAAAGATTTGCTCGAGTTCACAAAAGGATTGCAGGAGCAAAAAAAGCCGCTAGCGCCCTCAACCTCGATTACGATTCAAGCGGCCAGCAAAGCTCCAGAAAGCACTCCGAAAACTTTAGAAGCCACGCCAAAAGCGCCGCCTGCGAAGCCTTCCACAACCGAAGTTTCCGCTCAACCGCCGACCACGACCACAGTGACAAAGACATTCGACAAAAAGCCCCCGAAGAGAACCATCGGCAAAACAATAGTCATAGCCTTGGGATTGATGTGCATTATTCTTGCCGCCAGCTTAATTGGCGCACTGGCGGTTTACATACCAATGACAAGCTCTTTGGAAGCGCAAATAGCTGAAAAAGACAACACAATTTTATCTTTGAACACGCAAATTTTGACCTTAAACGGGCAAATTGCATCCTTAAACTCGCAGGTTTCAACTCTTCAAGAACAACTCAATCAAACTAACACAAGCATGGCGGCGCTACAGTCGGCTATAATGACATATCGCAGCATACTCTACCTTAACGAGTCGCAGTATCTATTTTCCGCTCGAACCATAACTCAAGAGGCAAACACAACCACCATCGCCTATGAAGGCGAATTAATATATGCAGGGTATATTTCCATCGGCGTTGAATCAAACAGCACCACAACTTACGTCCGCGTAGTTTACTCCTACTCTGAAGTTTACTGCGACTACAACGTAACGGTGGGAACAAAAGGCACAGCAGCCTTTCCCGTGTTACCAGGCCCAATCCAGATTATGGTGGGCAACACAGAAAACGAGAACATAGTAACGGCTACGTTGACAGCACGCTACCGCTACTAACTGCGCATACTCCCATTTTTGATTATTAACAAACCACAGCCACACTCAATTACTGCTGACCACCATTTCTCGAGCAAAACAACGAAAAAAGCCAAACCCTACAGCCTAAAAAGAGAAGTTTTTCATGCAACAGCGGCTTCGGTGAATCGCTAGCTGCAGCCATAGAAAGGACTATATTATTATGGTTCTATGTGGACTGTAACCACTGTATTACTAAACCGCTCTTTGATTGCATGCTCAATGCGTGACGCAGTGGAATGCGCCTTCTCCAGCGGCACCTTCTTTGCGAAGCAGCAATCCAAATTGACGTAAACCTTGCCCTCCGCGCCATACGTCACTACGCGTTTCACATAAAACTCGTGTTCAGCTTGCTCAGCCAACGTTTGAATTATATCCCACAGCTCCTTTTCCTCTATTTTCTGCACATGAGTTTCTGAGCCGGAGGGCTCCACATGAACCGACACGTGCTCAAGCTGCTTTATCCCCTCGTGAATACGTCGCTCGATTTCCTCAGCGATTTTATGGGCTTCCTCCACCGACAACTGTGGGTCGACATACGCGTGAAGCGTCACGTAAAGCTTGCCGCCAGCATATACCGTTGCTACATCATGCACTTCGCTCACGCCATCAACCATTGCCAGCTGCTCTATGTGCTGCTTCATGCTTTCTTCTTCTTCTGAAGGCTCGATGTGAATTGCTATGGTAATGTTTCCAAACCGTTTTTTCAAGTCTTCCTCGATTTCAGAAGCCAAGCCATGGGCTTTATCAAGGCTCATTAGGCTGGAAACCTGAAGCGCGCACTCGGCAAAAATTTTTGAGCCCACTTTTCGCACCTTGAGGTCTCGGCAGCCGCGAACGCCCTCATGTGCTGAGATTTCCAGTCTTATCTGCTGAACAAGCCCCTCTGATGCGGCGTCGCTTAGTTCTCGTATACTGCTTCGCGCAAGCTTAACGCTCATGTAGCTGAGCAAGGAGCCCAGCACTATTGATGACACCGAATCGCCCTGATTAAAGCCGACTATGGCTAAGCCGAACCCGAGAAAGGCAATCACTGTAGAGCTCAAATCAGCTAAGGCATGGTAAAATCCCGCTTTAACCGTGCTACTTTCGCTGCCAGTAGCCTTCCTAAAAATAACCATCCGCAAAATATCTATTGAGAAGGTGTAGCCTATGGCAATGAAGCCCAAAAAGCCAAAGTCAGCATTCACTCCCTCACCTTGAAGCAACTTCGCAATGGCCTCATAAATTACGAAGACGCTAACGCCCACAAGCACGATGCTGCCTAACAAGCCGCCTATAGACTCGAACTTTTCATGCCCGTAAGTGTGCTCTTCATCAGGCGGCTTAAGCGACGCTTTAGTAGCCAAGTAAAGCATAACACCCGCCATAACATCGAGCACGGCATGTAGCCCATCGCTGAGAATCGCTAAGCTGGACGCGAGCAAACCCAAAAGAACCTCAACAACAACCACGCTGGCTATGGCAATGGTAGAAAATTTAAGGGCGCCAAGCTTGTAGGCGCCTTCTGAAGTAGCGGGCATCAACAATCAGGCTATATGCTCAGAGCACGGGCGATTTAAAAATTACGGGCACTTCACGGGGAATTATTCTTCAAAAACAGGCAGTACAAGTTTTCCTTCCGAAAAGCATAATGCACTGCAACCTTTGGACAAAATTTTTAAGGCAAATGCATACAAAACAGTTAACCGCGATTTGAATCGCAAAAATAAAGGAGAAGGGAGAATGGCAATCTCACATAAGAGTGTTGCTGCTGCATTTTCCTTGCTTCTGCTGCTTGCTATGACTGCTTCGCTGTTTCTCTTGCCCGTAAGAAGCCAAATTCTCTGGGAAGGCCACTCAAAATCATACGCGTTCATTGGCGCCGTACCCAATCCCGCATACGTTGGCGAAGAGGTATTACTTCACATTGGAATTACCCAGCAACTGCAGATTACACAAGACAGCTGGACAGGCTTAACTGTCACAGTAACAAAGCCTGACGGATCAACCGAAACCCTTGGTCCATTCAAGACTGACTCTACAGGCGGCACAGGATACGTATACATACCAGACAAACCAGGAACATACAAGCTTCAAACACACTTCCCAGCACAATGGTACAACTTCAGTCAAGTTGACATGTTCACGGGGCAAAGACAAACCGTAAACATATACTATCAAGCCGACGACAGCCCAATACTTGAACTCGAAGTGCTAGAGGGCACTCCAACTTACTGGCCTGGTGTTCCACTACCAACAGAATACTGGACACGCCCAATAGACAGCCAAAACCGTGAGTGGGCAGTAATCTCGGGAAGCTGGCTTGACCCCGGAGGCATCTATGGACAACAAGAAGCCAAATACCAAGAAGACGCGCCAGAAACAGCACACGTGCTCTGGCAAAAACCGCTACAAATAGGCGGCTTAGCTGGAGGGGAGCTTTCAGAGCCCGCAGCCATATTTCCAGGCGACGCGTACGAAGGCAAATGGAGCAACAGCCTAGTCATAATGGGCGTTCTTATATACCAAAAGTTTGATAGCGTCGGAGGCAACGCCGTCAACAACTGGGTCGTTGCTGTTGACATACACACCGGTGAAACATTATGGGAGAAAGAGCTTAAAAACCCAAATGGAAGCCGCGTAACACCCTTGTTTGGTCAAGTGATGTACTGGAAGAGCTTTAACACACAGGGGGTTCATGCATATTTGTGGGCAGGTGTTTCCGGCGGTTTCTTCGGCGCGGCGCCAACTACATGGGAGGCATTTGACCCCTATACTGGCCGATGGCTATTCACCTTTAGAAACGTGCCAAGCGGCAACCGTTTGCGCGGACCCAACGGCGAGATCATCATTTACACTGTTAACCTGCAGAGAGGCTACATGACAGTCTGGAATTCCACCGCAGTTATCAGCGCTTATTGGGGTACAACTGAGAACAGCCCAATGTTCGGTTCATGGCAACCGCAAGGCAAAACCATCGATGCTACAGGAGCCGTTCCCGTAACTTCGGCAACTCCATTTGGATTGAACGGGTATCAGAAGAACATCACCATACCAACAGGCTTACCGGGAAGCGTTTCTTACGTATTTCTTGATGATACTGTATTCGGTTACTATCGAGGCGACACTATAGGCACATTCGGCACAATATCATACAACGATCCCCCATTCACTATATGGGCATTTGACGCGAAAACAGGCTAATTGAAATTCCGCGAAACACACGCGGCTCCACCTGGCAATGTGTCCATATCAGTTGCCGCGGCAAGCGCTGAAGACCGTGTAGTGGCTATATGGTGCAAGGAACTATGCCAATTCTGGGCATACAGCCTTGACACAGGCAAACTTCTCTGGGGCCCAACCGAGCCACAGCATTATCTGGACATCTACGCGATGTATCCAACAATCAAGTATGGAATACTCTATTCAAACGGCATGAGCGGAATAATGTACGCATATAACGCCACAACAGGAAAACTACTTTGGACATACACATATCCTGACCCATACAGAGAGACGCTCTGGTCAAATTACTGGTCATCACTACGCCCACGTATAATCGCTGACGGAAAAATCTACCTCGGCCAAAGCGAACACTCCGTCAACCAGCCACAACCACGCGGTGCACCATTCGTCTGCTTGAATGCAACCACAGGCGAGGTGATATGGTCAATTTACGGTATGTTCCGTCAAACCGACTGGGGAGGACCCGCCGTTATGGGCGATAGCATCATCGCAACAATGGATACATACAACCAGATGATATACGCCATTGGCAAAGGACCAAGCAAGACCACTGTTACAGCGTCTCCGAAAGTTTCTGTACATGGCAACAAAGTCCTCGTAGAAGGCACCGTCACCGACATCTCGCCTGCCACCGAGGATATCGGCATTCAAAAGCGGTTCCCGAACGGCGTGCCCGCCGTGGCGGACGATTCCATGAGCGACTGGATGCTCTATGTCTACAAGCAATGGGCATGTCCCGCTAATGTCAAAGGCGTTGAAGTCATCATCGAGGTGCTTGACCCGAACAATAATTACTATGAAGTTGCCCGAGCCACAAGCGACGGCAGCGGCTTCTACAGCGCAACATTCGACCCGCCAGTACCAGGCAAATACACAATCATCGCAAAGTTCGCGGGCTCTAAGGCGTACTACGGTTCGCATGCTGAAACGGCGGTATTCGTTGAAGAGGCTCCTGCGGCACCTAAAGCTACACCAACACCCGCGTCAATGACAGACATGTACGTGATGGGTTTTGGCATAGGCATGATCGTAACCATCATTGTAGTCGGCTTACTGCTCTATTTGCTTCTTAGAAAAAGATGAGTAAAGCAGCAGAAAACGCATAAACTTTCCCTTTTTCTTTTCTGTTTCTTAACCTATTGTGCAGAAAATACTGCTGAGGATGTTGCGGTAGATTTCATTCGTTAGGCAAATGGTTGCTTTGCGCCTTGGTTTTCCATCTGAACGATAGCAGTAGCAACAAAGTTACCAGCGCTATAAATAGCCCGCCGAATATTGAGAGAGGTATCCTAAAGATGAGTTCTCCGTGTAGAACCCTGTTTGAAGGAAGAGCAAGCGCATACGAGGCGATAAAGATGGCGAAAAATACTGCGCCTATTCCCTGCGTCAAAAACATGAGCATGACAAGCGGGTTCCTCTTCAACTGTGCAGCCTCTCTATACGCTTCAATATTCCCTAATTTCTTTATAAGGT
Organism: Bathyarchaeia archaeon; assembly: GCA_038849555.1. GTDB lineage: Archaea > Thermoproteota > Bathyarchaeia > Bathyarchaeales > Bathycorpusculaceae > JAOAIV01. The sequence goes on from JAWCMT010000001.1 coordinate 103,943, forward strand.
TGTTCTTTTAGGATGACACTTGGAAAACCGCAATTATAATATACTCAACAGTTGCAAAATCAAGTCTAAAGAGGATGGGCTGAAAAATAAACGAAGCAAACCGCCAGCTACCGTTAAAACTTGGATTTTTACTGGTTTCCCTTTCCTGGTTTGCCTACATGCTCTACGAATTCGCTAATGGCATAATCAACAGAGGCCCCCTCGAAGTCTTCTTCATCCTAATAACCGACGTGCCAGGCTGCATCGGCCTCGGCTTCAGAACAGCCGCAGCATTCATCGCCGTTGTCATCGGCCTATTCTACATCGTAAAAAAAGACTTATCAAAGCCAGAATTGCTGATGGCGCTTCGGCTGGTTGTGCTCTTTGAGGCAGGCTACTGGTTCCTAAGCTTCTTCATGTCAGGCATCTGGGGGCTCGCAGCCTTTGCGGATCCATCCATAGGTTTCGGCGGGATAATGCTGATGACGGTCATGAACACGTTACCTTGCTTCGTGCAGTCAATAGGCCTCGTCAGCGTACTAATCAAGCTATTTCTGGCGTTATCTCCAAACAAGCCAGCGAAGAACGCCATAAAATGGGGGCTAATTACCGGCGCCTTCTATGTTTTCGTTTTCTGGCTGAACAATACGGGCATGTGGATAGCCGCGCTAGTTGAAAAAGGCGCAGACTACATCCTGCTTTATCCTAGTAACATGTTCAGCTTTCTCTTCTCCACAGTAGGCCTTTATCTTCTGGCGCTTTACACGGCGTACTTCGCAAAGAAATCCATGCGTGCTGAATCCATAGAAATGATAAACTTACACACTGTAGGCGCCATCGTAACTCTTGTCGGCTTGTATTTCTGCGTTAACTACGTCATGTGGATTTTCCTTGGCAGCGTCGGCGGATGGGGCTCTTGGTACGCATGGATCCTAGGGCATAATCTTGACTTGTGGGCTATGGCGCTGCCCTTTATCGGATTGCCGTTGCTATTTCAACCTAAAGTAAACAGAAACTAGGTAGATGCAAATGCCTTTAGGGGCATGCGCATAAAAGGCTGGTTGTAAGCGTGAAATTTTTCAACTTTGCCAATAGTGGTTAAATAAGAGACTTTTCACCTAAATAATACGCGCCAAGTTGAGGCAAAGGGCCGCGATGCTGATACAGGAAGTCATCTTGGAGAACTTCATGAGTTACGAGTACGCTAGGGTGCCCTTTAAACCAGGCGTAAACGTTATCTGCGGTCCGAACGGCGCTGGAAAATCATCGCTGCTCTTGGCTATTTCCGTGGCGCTAGGACAGTCGTACACGGAGCGCTCAAGAAAACTAAGCGACTTGATACGTTGGGGTAAGGATAGAGCGCGTGTTACGCTTATTTTGGATAACAGCAAGCGGGGCGGCAGGCGTCCAGTGCCTAAGTACAGCAAAGACCAAATTTTTCTCACCCGCGTTCTGCGTCGCGATGGCAAGTACTGGTTTGAGCTGGAAAATCGCGCTGCCACAAAGCAGGATGTTGAACGCTTGCTGGGCAGATTCGGCGTTGACCCTGACAACATGCTTATTATTATGCATCAGAGCATGGTGGAGCAGTTCACTGTTCTCTCCAGCGTGGAGAAGCTGCGCATGGTTGAGGCGGCTGTGGGTTTGGAGCCGTTCCGCGAGAACGTGCTGGAGGCCCAGCGCAAATTAACGCGTATTCTAAGCCAGGAAGAGTCTGTCGGCAAGCTGCTTGAGTCGGCGGAGCAGACGTTGAATTATTGGCGTGAGCAATACGAGCGTTATCAGGAGAAGAAGCAGCTGCAGACTAAACGGCGTTTCCTTGAGCGCGAGCTGGCGTGGGCTGAGGTGGAACGCCACGAGAGTGCGCTTAAAGCGTTGGAGGCAGAGCGGCATAGAAACGAGGAAAATCTTAACCGAGTTGAAGCTGAAATAAAAACCTTGAAGGCTGATTTGGAAAGCCAGCAGCGCCAGCAGCGCATGCTAAAGGATGAAATGAAGGCTGCTTTCAGCGAGCGGCTGGGTTTTGAACGGGAGATTGCCGAGAACGAAGCCACCTTATCCCTGTGCGAGCAGCTGCTTACAGAAGCTTCGCTTTTGGAGGCGACGATTCAGAAAAACGCAGGCCAGTTCAAGCTGATGCGAAGCGAGAACTTGCGGGCGATGCTTGAAAACGCCAAGCAGCACCTTTCAAAGGTAACTGCAAGAATGAAAGAACATGAGGCAAAACTGCAAAGTTTGGAAGAAGCCGCTGGCAAGGTGGCTGAGGAAATTTTAGATAACCGCGTTCAACTTGCATTGCTGCAGTTTCGCCGAGAAACAGCCATGTCTGATTTGGAGAGGATAGACTCAGCGCTTAAAGAGGCAAAAACCACCCTAAATGAGGTTATCGCTAAGGCGGAGCAGACTGGCGCAAGAATTGCCGTGCTGAAAAGCGCCGCGGAAATTCAAGATGAAATCCGCATTACAGACGGTCATTTGGCTGCGCTTGCAGATGTTTCTGAAGATATAGAGCGCATGTATGAGTCTTACTCCAAGCTTTATCTGGAGTTAAAAGAAAAGGCGCAGTTGGTTGCCGAGAACCGCGAGAAAACGCTTGAAGAAGTGAAAGTGCGCATGGACGCATGGCGGAACGTCATGCAGAGCCTGCTGGACCGAGTGAATCTGGAGTATCAGAAGATTCTAAGCCAGACCATGGCGACGGGCGAAGTGCGTCTTGCCAACGGGCATGACATTGAAACTGCAGGCTTGGAGATTCTTGTCGGCTTTAAAGGCGGGAAACCCGTTCCTCTGGATTCCTACACTCAGAGCGGCGGCGAGAGAACCACGGCGACCATGAGCTTCCTTCTTGCGTTGCAGCAGCATGTGCGTTCGCCATTCAGGGCGGTGGATGAATATGACATTCACATGGACCCACGAAACAGGGAGATGATTGCGCGCATGCTTTTGTCGTTGATAAAGGATGCCACAGCGCAGTATATCGTTATCACGCCAAGCCAGATTACCTTCGCGCAGGAAAACGTGAACATCATCACGGTGCAGAATGTTGAAGGCAAATCAGTAGTTCGCGAGGTTACGTAGTGCAGTCCAAAAAAGAGCAAAAGAAACTTGGCAGAGAAAAACTGCAGCGCATTATAGAGATGTGCATAGCAATTGAAAATCACACGGTAGACCCATTCATGCTGGATGTGGACAACATACTTGCAATTGTCAGAGAGTATTTTCCGCAGTGGGAGCAGGCTGAAGAGCTTAATTTGGATGCCGAAGCCCTTCATCATTTAGCCTCGGCTATAAAGCTCCAAAGCGAATGGGTTAAACATCGCAGCACATCGCTTTACACAGACCCATTTCTGCTCGAAGAAAAAATCACGCAAACAACCAAAGAAGAAATGCTAAGCATATTCCTCAAGGCATGGCATCCCGTAGTTGAGCTGGAGCAGCTTAGCCTCCACAGCTTCGCTGAAGCGCTGCGGTACTGGGAAACGCTGGTGCCGCTTAAGGACAGGTGGCCCGAGCTGACAGTTCCAGAAGTCGCCGCGGGCACTGCCACAAGAGATGAGTTAGTTAAGCAGCGCATCCTAAGCGACAAAGTCTTTTCGGAAGAGCTGGAAGGCTACTGGCAAGAGCTGAAAGCGAAAGTTAGCGAAACGGGCTCTGACGGCAAAATGCTCTACTGGGACTTTATCGGCGCTGAGACTTATGAGGAAACTGTTCAGCGCGCTTTCCTGACAAGTTTTCTGGTAACCTACGGCTACGCCACTTTGGAGATTCATCCTTTGGAGGAGGCTGTTTTCATTAAGCCGCTTGAAAAACCCACATCTAAAATTAGCGCGCAACAGTTGATTTCAATTCCGATATCGGTTACTTTTGAGAATTGGCAAAAGTGGAAAAGAGGCGAATTAAAGTGAGCAAGCGAAAAGGTTTGTATGCAAGCAAAATGAAGCGGGCGACGCATATGCTGTTTTACAGGCGGCATCAGAAGCCCGGCGTTAAAGGCTGGGAGCTCCGTAGAGTTTTAGGCTCAGATTACCCCAAAGTTCTGGAGATACTTGATGATTACTTGAAAAGCTTGGATTTGCAGGTTAAAACCGTTTTTGAAGAGGGAAAAGCGCCCTCTGGGAAGCCTTCGCTGGAAGAATTAGACAAAGCGCGATTCTACATTACGCTAAGGGGCGAGTTGACGCCGAAAGAAGCGAAAATGATTGGCTGGCGAATAGACGATTTAGCTGGCTTAGCTGTTACCATCGCCTACATAATCAGCAAGAAGGGCCAAGCGCCACGTAAGGACGTGGAGGCAATGCTAAGCGAAAAGCTGCCAGGCTGGAAGGTTGGTTTAAACGTTGACCGTTACATTCGCTATGGTTACCTACAGCAAGATGACAAGGAGCAACTGTATCTGGACTGGAGAACCCGAGCGGAAGTTGACGAGAAAGCGCTAACAGACTTTCTTCTGAAAAGTGAAGTGCAGACGACCCTGCCGACTGAAGGTTCCGAGGAAAACCTTGAAGACATTGAGGATGAAGATAGCGAAACATCATAGCAAGGAAACAAAAAATGGGAAGGGTTGTTTAGCTCAGCTTGATTTCTGCTATGAACGCCAGTGTGTCTAAGCTGTTTAGCTGCACTTTCGCGTTGGACACTGTGTAAAGCGTGTTGCCAATGTACAGCGCACGACGCACGCCCCAGTCGCCCTCAACTCCCATATCAGTTTGTGGTTGATGTGTCACGTTACCTCTAAACTCGAACCCGCGCGCCAGCGTTACCTTGAACACGTAGGCTCCTTGGAAGTAGTATCCCTGTGTGCCGCTGTCTTTGCTGCCTGAGTCGACTACGCCATAGGTGGTGAGTGAAATTGGAATCACCAGTAGCTCCTTCTGTCTGTCAAATAGAAACGCCTTTGGCTCGTAGAGCGCTTCTGAATCTGTCCAGTCTCCTTCCACAATATACTTGGCTATTTCCTTTGGCTCGTTAACGTTTGTGACGTCGAACAGCGAAAGCTTAACAGTGTTGTTCTCTTTGCCTAAGCCGATGACGTGGTTCGCGTCGAAGAGATGTAGATAGCTCGAGTAGCCTGGAATCTTTAGTTCGCCAGCCACCTTCGGCTCAGCAGGGTTGCGCAGGTCGATTACGAAGAAGGGATCTACCTGCCTGAACGTGACGACGTAGCCCTTGTCTCCCATGAACCGTACAGCGTATATGCGTTCATCTTCCGCCAATCCTTCTAGTTTGCCCACAATTGATAGGCTCTTATCCAGCACGTAAACATTGTTTGTCTGCGTCTTCTCGTTCTGCCAGGTTGTGGCTATCCTAAAGTTGCCGTTGTACTCGTCCATTGAGTACTGATTAAGCACATAGCCTGGAACACTGCCTTTTGCTTCAAACGTTAACGTGGCGTCGTTTATGCGCACCCGGTAGATAGTTGTGTACTGGCCTTCGTTCCATGTTGAATATGTCACGTAGATGTTGCTTGTGGATACGTACATGACGCTGGTGCCGCCCATCAGCACAGTCAGGTTAGTAGGCTGCTGCGCGTCGTCCAAGATGTTTACGGCGATGAAGGAGGTGAAGGTGAAGTACCTGTCCACCGTGTCAGAATAGTATACGCTTGATGGTGCAATGGGCGTTGCTTTCTTTTCCTGATAGAGCACTGGAAGCGTCACTGTATCATTCAAGACATAGGCGGGCTGGTTAATGACTGCATATACGTAGTTGCCTATCATTCTGGAGCTGAAATAGCCGCCGCTTATTGACAGGTTTCTGGCGAGAAGGGGATACGCTTTATCAGACATGTCATAGACGTACAGGAAGGTGCTGCCGCTAATAGGGCCGGGATAAATCAAAGTTTCTGGGCCGCCCGAGCGGAAGATAACGGGCTGAAAGCGGCTGGCGATGACTACAAGTCTGCTGCTGTCTTCACTTAAGTATAAACCCTCTGGGTAAGTGTAGTTTTCAAGTGTGATTTTCGCGATAACCTTTGGGTCTTGCGGGTCAGCCTTGAGTATGTAAATGGCGCTTTGCGGTTCTGAATAGCCATAAGTAGTGGCTGCTACGTAAACGTATTTGCCATCAGTCTTCACGATGTCGGCTTCGTCAACTCCTGCAACCTGAATATTCGTGGTGGAATAACCACTCGCTGAGGACTCGCCGCTCTTTGCAAGAGGCGCAGGCATAGTCAATATGACGTCGCTTCTTGCCCAGAGAGGATAAACAGAGATCCCTGAAGAATTTGCAACCAAGTAGTCTCTGAGTTCCTCGTAGGAAGAGAAAGTTTTCATGTTTGCAACGTAAGGCGTCTCAGTTGGCGGCAACATTGCAGGCGTAGTGCCATAGGTGTAAATTAAAGCAACGAGAACTATGGCGGAGAGCACTGCAGCTAATCCGTACATCGACGTTTTTTTCTTGACTTCTTGCTGAACCATACTTTTTTCACCTGATCTAATTGTAAGATAACCGTTGAATATTATCCTAAGCCGTAGAACAGATTGTTCTAAAAATTAGAACGGTCGCATAGTCCATACTCGGTAGGCCTCATACCAGAAGATTGCGCAGACAATGGCGCCGAAAATGGTGATGAACAAGTTTTCGCGCATAAACAGGTCCTGCATCAGAAACAGCAAATACGCCACATAGAAAACGGTTGAGAACAACGCGTAGAAGAAGTATCTTGGGAAGAGTAGCTTGCCAAGTTTCACGTAGTGGCGGAGCACGCCGATTTTCACTTGGTTAACAAGCACGTAGTGCCCGCCAATTTCTTGTTTCTCAACCAAGCCTAACTCGCGCAGCTGTTCAAGGTGATGATTGGCTACGCTTGGGCTGCTAAAGCGCAGGGCACGCTGAACTTCCCGCGCGCTCACAGGATTTCCATGCCTAAGCAGATACCAGTAGACCTTCCAAGCTTTGCCTCGGAGGGCATACTCGAATTTTGTTTCGTCATCAGTGCTCATTAGCGAAGGCACCCTAGGTTAATACATATTAGGTATCTGCTTATAAGACCAATTCTTAGAACAGACTGTTCCTAGAAAGTTTTTGGCGCCCAAAATTTGCGATTTTTCAATTTCTTTGCCACTTCAGGCTTTTCCCTTTCCAACTCTTCTATAATCACAGCCTTGATCAGCATAGTGGAGACAGGCGGGTCCATCTTGCTCAGCTTAACTTGAACATGCTTAACAATTCTATCTGCAAGTTCATCGTCCACGCCGATTTTTTTAAGTGAATTAACGATCTTTTGAATTTTAAACTCCTCGATAGCTCCTGACTTTTGCTCTACACTGATGGCTGGTTGCTTCTGGATTTCAGCAGGTAACGCGACAACGAGGGACGCTTTTGCACCGCGGATTTTTTCAAGTAACCCCGTGTCAGCTACTATGGTGATGACTTTTTGCTCTTCGTCTATTCCTTTAACTTCAATCTTCTCGATGACTTCATTATTGTCCAAGAAAATTTTCACAACATCGCCTGCTGCTAATTGGGCAGGAATGACTTGGTATGCTATTGGCAGCGCCACGCTTCCTTCAGGGATAGATACGCTTAAACCTTTTTCCTTAGCGGCTATCGCTAAGTGAATAACCTTTCCAGTTGGATCTAACTCGATTTCAACATCGCCTATGCCCCAATCTGTAATCAGCCTCCTTTTCACTCTTGCTGCAAGCTCTTCCACCGGTAGGTCCGCCGGCAAGGTCAATTCTCTCTCAGACAACTCAGCCTTTAGAGAAAAAGGAACTTTCGGCTTAGCGGCAATGTCATATATTAAACGTGCATTGGGTAGTTTAACAGTGGTATAAGCCGTTTTCTTTGCGCCGATGCCGAATAGGGACACGCCCTTCTTGGGAATTTTCGCTGCTATTTTATCTCCGGTGTTAACTCCCCAAACAATAAAGATGCTTACTGCCACAATCTTGAGTGCTCCCCCGAAGGTAGGTTGTTCCAAGATTGCAAGCAATCCGCCTGTGAAACCCAAAAAGCCTAGCCCAAACAGAATGCCAATGAAAGAGGATAATTTTTCATCTGTGAAATATCTGTATACTGCGGATAGAAGCATTACTATGAAAAAGGCGACGGCGCCGTAGACTAAGCCCCAAAGGAGCCCCAATATAGATTCCGCGATAAGTTCATACATGCTTAGACTCACGTGTTCCTAATAGCGTTTTATCGCATAAAAACATCATCTTTCTACATAAAGCAAGTTACCTAAGTCATAGGAAAAAGAGCGGCTGGACGCTTCAAAGTAGGCGGAGATTAGGTATTTTCAGTAGGCAATCTTCCCTTCGATAGATTCGCTGAAAGCCCAGGAGGCAAGTCAGGAAGCTTTGAATCAATTTTCTGCTCTGCAACAGCAGCTGCCTCGGAAAGTATCTTCGCCGCGTCCTCGTTGACGCTGTTAAAGTTCAAGGATAAGCCAGAGCTTGCGCCGCAATCGAACATTAAGCCACTTAGCATATTGCTTATGTCGCCCAGCTCGTTTTCAGCCTCAGGCAGCACACCGCACAAGCCCACATTTAATGAACGTAGCACGCTTATACATGGGCCCAGTGTTGCCACCATATCGCCGAACTCCGTGATTGTCCGCATTCTCAGTAGCACTTGGTCAAGGGCAAGCCGTGCGTTCATGATAAGCCGCTCCATTCTGCGAACCTCAGCCAGCTCGTTAGCGTAAATGTTGGCGTGCGCCGTGTCATGCTGCTCGTAAGCAGCAACTATCTTCGTGAACAGCGCCTTGTCTTTTTGACTAAACCGTTCCGAAGCTTGATCCAGCCTTTGAATTTGAAGCTCCAAACGCTTAATTGCGTAGTCTAAGCGTGGCTTCAGCGCTTGCGGCGGAGCGAATGAGGCGCGTATTGTGTCAACGAACGATGTCTCTTCTCGTCTGCTTTCCCATTTTTTGGCAAATTTTTCAGACATTGTGATGCCCTCAGCGGATAATGTTATTTTAAGCATACTTATGTATTGTTAATATGGAAAAAACATGTAGGTATATATGTCAAGTTGCTAGGTACACGTAAACCATGCTACATCCAAAAAGCCTATGCAACAAGCGCACCATCTTAAACCCATCCACTTTATAACAATCAAAAACCCGCCGCTGGTTAGGCTGTTACACTTGAAGAAGAACAACCATTAGGCACATTTAAACTGTGCAAAGCAGGTTTCTGATTGTCATGGCGACTTCTTCTTTCGATTTGCTTGCGTTAATAATTGTCCATTTTCCAATTAATGCCAAAGAAAGTGCTTTCGCCCTTACTTTTCTAAGTGCATCCAAGCTTTCAAACATCTCTCGGTTTCTGCGCGTTCGGCATATTCGTTTGTAAGCATCATCGGGCATAATATCCAGAAAAAGCAGGGCATCTGATTTCGGCACAATAAGGGCGAAAAAGTGGTATGCAATTCTGTGCAATGGCGCGGGCAAATAGGCTGTGCCCATTAAATAGCGTACAAAAATTATGTGGTCATACTTTTGCCAAGTGTAAATTAGAATCGAGCGAATCACGTCTATCATGTAGAAAAGTGCGGAGGCAAAATGCGCGTTTTTTCCTTTTGCGTAAAGAAACTGCCTTGCTTTCGAGCCGAAAAAATTATCAGTTGACGGGTGGAATCGAAGACAAACCGTTTGTCCCTTGGCTGTTAGAAACTTGAAAAGCTGAACGGCTTGGGTGCTTTTTCCAGAGGCATCTAACCCGTCGATGACTATGAACACGTGCTAAGCGCCTCCGCTTAAAATCAGGAATGTTAAAGCGCTTAATAGCGGCACTGTTATGTTATCAAATCCTAAAGGCGAAAGGCTTTCCGCTAAAGCAGCTACGAACGCTACGGCTAACGCTGCTTGAAGCACATTCACGATTGAAAACGGATATAATATGGAGAAAAATAGTAAGCTAACGGCTAAACTTATGAAGCTCGCAAAAAACATGGCAACTGAGCCTTCAAGGCTTTTCGCGGCGAAGATGCGAAAGCGTCTCTTCCCGTATTTTTCGCCCACTAAAGCGGCGGAGGCATCGCCATAAGCCATCGGTAAAACTCCAGCTGCAACAATGTAGGGTTTGGCAGAAAAGAACAACGCTAGAATAGTGTAAGATACAGCGTAGAAGACGAGGCCGAATTGATGCCCTTCCTCAGTTATGCCCGTCAGGCCCTTCATTTTTTCATAGAAACGTTTAGAGGGCGAGTGAGGTGTGGCAAAGAAAGTTACAAGCACAAATGGAGCTGCGACAAGAAACGGGAAATTAAGCGGGAAAGAATTGTAGGTGAAAAAGGGAATTATGAAAGGGAGATTTCCAATCATCACATGCAGAAACTTTCTAGCAGATTTACGTGAGATAAGTCGATTGTCAGCCATTTTTCCTGAAAACACAATTATAATCATAATGTAGGTGTAACATAGAGTTAGCAGCGCCAAGTTTGCGAGGGCTTCGCTGTCTAACATGTGCTCACCTGAAGGCGCCGAAAATAAACGCCAAAAAGCCGAGAATAAACCAAACGAGAACCAATTTTTTTATTCGACGTGCGTTTTCCCGTGAATAGTCTTTGAGGAGAAGAGCCGAGGAAACTGCGAACCCCGCGTCAGTTACCAGAACGAATGGTATGAACCAGAATGAAACTATGCCTAAAAGCCATGGAAGAGGCGTCAACGAAACAGCCAACAAATAAAACACGACCGCGGCGGCTGCAGCGGTTCTTTCGCCGTAATGCACTGCCAGCGTCTTAACGCCCTCCGCCCTGTCGCCCTTGACGTCGACTATGCCCTTTGTAATTTCTCTGCCCGTGTTAGAGAGAAACGCCATAAGAGCAAAAAGCAGAACATTAAGCGGCACATATCCGAGACTGATTATGCTGCCGTAGATGAAGGGGATAGCCACGCATGTGCTGACGAGAAGGTTGCCGGGTAAACCACTGCGCTTGCCAACTGTGACATAAGTTACCATAACTGTCCAAGCGATCACGGCAACCGCCAAGCACAAAAGGCTCGTGAGGTAAGCGAAAACAAAACCTACTGCTGAAAAGATAAAAACGAAAGCCAAAGCCTGACGCGGGCTCACTAAGCCGCTTGGAATGGGACGAGACGGCTCGTTAATAGCGTCAATCGCCCTGTCGTAATAATCATTGATAGCCATTGACGCGGCGGTTAATGTAAAACCAGTTAAAAAGCCATAGAAAACGCCGAGCCAGCTGAAATCAGAGAACTGCGGTTTCGCTAAAACTGCGCCTACAAACACCGCGAAGCCCATCATTGCACAGTTGACGGGACGCATCAGCCGTATAAAGCCGCTTACCTTACTCATCAGAGTCAACCTTTATTGGAGAAACATTAGCTTTGTCCAAGTTATAAAATTCTCCGTTAAGGCAACAGCGCTGCTCTCTCCTTGACTCAACCACGCCATTTTTAAGATAGCACCAAAACAATTAGGCAAAGGAATCCGTTATGAACAAGAACACAGATGCTACCGCAACTTGCACGCCGAACAGAAACCGAGTAAAAAGAACAATATGGTTTGTTGCGGGCACTGTTTGTGTGGCTCTTGGCGCCGTTGGCACTGTGCTGCCGATTTTGCCGACAACTCCGTTTCTGCTGGCAGCAGCGGCATGTTACTGCAAAAGCTCAGAAAGGGCATACAGGTGGTTACTGAGCAATAAATGGTTTGGAGAATACATAAGAAACTACAAAGAAGGCAGAGGAATACCGAAGAAAACCAAGATTATAGCGCTAAGTGTGTTATGGGTGACAATAGGCTTTTCTACGGTTTTCGCGCTGCCTCGCCTTTTGCCTGAAATGATAATCTTGCCAATGCAGTTAGCCATGGTCGCGGTGGCAGTTGCCGTCAGCGTGCACATCTTGAAGCTGCCGACTTTCAAGAGAGCGTAGTTAATTCTGCTTGAGCGCAAAGGCGAATAAAAAAGGTTAATACGTTTCAAAACAGATAGTTAACAAAAATGATGTGGACGGAAACTTTTGGGTAATAACTACGCCCCTCTAGTTGGTGACGACTACGCGCCAGAAAGGCTGCGTGTTATAATCCCCGTAGGTGGAAAGGCCACACGCCTTCTGCCGCTTACAGCAGAAACAAGCAAGGCATGCCTTCGCTTGCTGAACAGACCTCTCGTGGAATTCTCGCTGTTGACACTTGCTCGCCAAGGAATACGCCACTTCATTTTCGGAGTAAAAGGCTATACAAACTACCGCGACTTATACGATTATTTCGAGTCTGGATATGGCTTCTCCGTGCGATACGACATCAAACCGCGAATCCACATAAAATACCAGCCTAACGTGGAAGACCTTGGAAGCGCAGACTCAGCGAGAATAAACATGGAGTATTACGCGATTAACAATCTTGTTTTTGCAGTGCAAGGCGACAACATCTTTGAAGTCAATGTGAAAGACCTGATGCAGTTTCACCGGGATAAAGGGGCATTGATGACCATAGTGCTCAGGGAAGTGAAGAACGTTGAAGGCTTAGGCATAGCAGACATCGACAAGAACAACCGCATCCGCCGCTTTGTAGAGAAACCTTTGCCCAAGGAAGCACCCAGCAACCTTGCGAATACAGGCCTGTACGTTCTTTCACCAGAGGTAAAAAAGGTCTTCAAGGAAAAAGGCGTTAAGCAATTAATGGAGGAGAAACATCGTTTAGATTTTGGCTATGATTTCATTCCATACTTAACTCAGACGGGACGCCCAGTTTATGGTTACACGTTAAAGGGAAACTGGTTTGACGTGGGCACACCACACAACTATTTAGAAGCCATGAAGAAACTGCTCCACGGCGGCTTTAGCATGCTCACGGATTTCGGCGGAAGAATAAGCGAAAAGCAGCAAATTTGGATTCAAGGCGAAAGCAACGATGCAGAACAGCGAAGACAGGAAATTATTCATAAAATTAAAAGAAAACTGATAGAGATTGAAGGCGCAGTGCTTATTGGCCGACACTGCCAAATCGAAGATGGCGTAAGAATTGTGAATTCCTGCATTGACAATTACACGAGAATTGGTAAGGGCGCCACAATAGAAAACTCGGCTGTTCTGGACAGAGTCATAATCGGCGAAAAAGCTGAGATTCGAGACAGCATAGTCGGCAGACATGCAACAATTAACTCCAGCAGCAGAAAACCAACAAAAATAACTGCAGTCTCCGTTATTGCTGATGACGTGGTAATTGAGGAAGGCTGCAGCTTAACAGCAACAAAAATTTATCCGCATCAACGAGTAAGAGGCGAATTTGAAAACCAAATTCTAATGACAACTTAAGCCTTAAACCACTTGAAAATCAAATAACTTGTTTTTTCAGCTTCCAAATCGGGCACGGCGATTATGAAGCGCTTTCTCACGGTTGTTGCCAGCCGCCCAGCTTTCACAATCTCCGTCGCTGAGATAGTGGAGTCACCTTTCTTGACGGAAACCATGAAAGGCGCATGCTCAAGACCTGGACCGTACTTGTAAACGGCAAAATCGCAGCCAAATTTGATGCCGGGCGTTACAATCAACCCGCTGTTCCTTAAGTCACTATAAACCGCGTATTTCTCATCAAACTCCTCGTAAAGTTGCCGCGCCCTCTGCCTAAGCTCTTTAAGTCCAACCTTGCGCTTTTCTGAGCCTTCATAAACGGTTATTATACCCTTTTCAACTAAGTACACGCCTTCCATCAAATCCAAAAGTAACGGAACATTAAACTCGGGAATTTTCGGTTTGGATATTCCAAGCGGCTTTCCATAGAAATCATTTTTGTATAGCTGCGTGCCTTCAGCAGGGTTCCAGACCACTAAGAAGTTTTCGATTAACTCAACTTTGATTTTAGCCATGGCAGTTTTCGCGCTCGTTATTTACATTATAAACGACAGCATGCGCGCGGCGTCAGCAGCATCTTCAGCCTTATCAGCTGTGTTCTCCAGAAGCTGAAGAACATCCCTCAGGAGCAGTAGCACCGGCAGATCCAGTTTGCTGCTAAGAACCTTTATTGAGAGAGCGCGGTAGAGGTCGTCCACAACTCTTTCGGCGACTTCAACATCTTTAGTTTTTTCCAGCGTTTTTGCTGAGCCATAGCTTAGCACCATCATTGTTTCCCTTAGCCTAAGCACAGCGTCAAGCACAGCTTCAGACAGCTTAAGCAAATCAGTTTTTATGTCGTCCGGCACTTTCCAGTTGTGCTCCATTATTTCGATGAGGTAATAGGCTATGCCCTCGGAGAAGTCCGCGATTTCGCTTGACAAGTTTGTAAACCTTAGGTAATCTTCTCTGTTTATGAGAATCGCACCTATCTCGGCAAGTTCCTGGGAAACCATGCGTCTGGCTGCAATTACTTCTTCCTCGCCTTTCTTGATTTCGCTGAAAAGTTGTCTCGCTGCGTCTTTATCGTTTTTTGAGAAATGCTCAATCATCTGCGGAATCTTCCGCGCAACATCAACAACTTTACGTAGGTTATCTTGGCAAGCGGTTAAGGCTCTACGCTTTACGCGCTGCTCTGTTTCCGCTGGAAGCACCAAACTTGTTTCCCGCCTCCCCTGTATAACTCTCTTTTTGTCAACATGTAGTAGTGCAAGTATATTAAAAAAGCTAACTACTTGCCTTGAATCAATGTGCCTAAATCCTTAAAGTTTGCTTTTCCCCGGAAATACCTGTGCAAAAGTTCAGGCAAATCTTTGATTGAAGTTCTAACTTGCTGCCAAGAATCACGGTCGCGAACTGTGACTGTGCCGTCGCTTAGAGAATTGTAGTCTACGGTTACGCCTAATGGTATGCCTGCTTCATCGGCGCGAGCGTATCTTCTTCCTATCGAGCCGGCGTCGTCGAATTCCACTGTAAAGCCTTCGCTTATCAGCAATTTCATCACTTCCTCAGCCTTTTCCGTAAGCCCGTCCTTGCTTACCAACGGATAAACGCCAACCTGTGTCGGTACAATGCTTCTTGGGAAACCCAGGATCACACGGTCATCCTTTGTTCGATACGCGTATTCCAACGCTACATAGAAGAGTCTATCGCAGCCGAAGCTGGGTTCCACAACATGCGGAATAAAACGTTTACCTCTCACAACGGTCTTTTGTCGGCTTACATTCACATGTTCCGGCAGAAGCTTGTAACCTTGAATCTGGTAATAGCCATCCTTTTCCAGAGCCGCGGCAACTTCTTCAGCGGGAGCGGCTGCAAGGAGCTCTGCAACTTTTGCTGCTTCCGCCTTGAAGATAGGGCCGAGCTTGGCCATTATGGGCTTCACAATAAGCTGCTCTTCTTCTTTGGGCGTGTCATATTCCTTGTAGACGCGAAGGTCTACGCCGCTGGCTTCCATGTGACACTTCAAGTCGTAGTCGGTGCGGTACGCATGCCCTGAAACTTCTATCCAGCCCCAGCGGTCAACCAGCACTTCCTGGTCGAAACTTTGGGTTGAGTAATGCGCCTTTTCCCATGGAAGCTTCTCGATAAAACGCTGCTTCTCCGCGGGTACACCTATTTCTATTAAAAGCTTTTTCGCCATTGCCATGAAGAATGCTTGCCACTCGGAGCTAATCAGCTTCTGCCGTAAGGCTTCCTTAACTGTTATGTTAAGGATTTCCTCTGAATCCCTCAGCCGCTTTTCTGCTGTGAGAATAGGCAAGATCTCGTTTTCCACTTCCTTTAGCAAGTAGCAGTTGGGGGTTTCTGGGTCAAAAAAGAATTCCAAGTCAGCTATTGTGAACTCCCTTAGACGGATAAGGCCTTGTCTTGGCGAAATTTCGTTTCGTAAAGCGTGGCCTATCTGCAGAACACCTAAGGGCAACCTTTCACGAGCTATGGTGTAGAGTCGGTTGAACTCGACGAATATGCCCTGTGCCGCTTCCGGTCTGCCATAACCCGTTGCGCCGGAATATGGACCTATGGTGGTTTCGAACATTGTCAGGAATTGTTGTGGCTCGTTGAAGGTGCCGCCGCAGTCGGGGCAGGTAATAGCGTTTTTCTCGATTGCAGCTCTTATTTCGGTTAAGCTCATTTTTTCAGCTTCTGCGGCGCTTATTTTCGCGTATTCCTCAAGAAGGTGGTCTGCGCGGAAACGCTTGTTGCACTTGGCGCATTCGACCATGGGCTCTTTGAAGTGGCCAACGTGCCCGGAGGCTTCGAACACTTTGCCTGGCGTGATTATGGATGATTCTATTTCGAGAATGCCGAGTTTATTGACGAAAAGTTCTCGGAGTTTACGCTCAATGTTCTGCTTTAGTTTTGTGCCTAGTGGGCCGTAAGTTACAAAGCCGCCTGCGCCGCCGTAGATCTCGTAGGCTTGCCAGAAAAAGCCTCTGCGGCGGGCTAGCTCATTGATTGAGGTAAACTTGTCAAGTTTTGTTTCAGTCATTTTCTGTCGAACCCTTTTTAGGGTAAGCAGCAACTTGGCATTAAAGCATTGCTCTGTCAAGTGCCTGTTTCCCGCGCTAACGTTAGGCTAATTGAGAATTAAGCGAAAAAATGGGTGGTGTTTGAAAGGCATATATGCGGTTTTCAGGGTACGAATTGCTTGTAGACAGGGTGTCCTTTAAAGCGCAAGATGGTCTCTGAGCGCTCTATTGTTCCGCTTGGTAAACGCATACATATGGAATGGACAACTGCGCCGTAGGGTGTTAAGCGCACGCCGTCTAAGAGTTCGCCTTTCGTGATGCCTGAAGCCGCGAAAACGAGTTCTTTGCCTTTTGCAAGTTCATCTTCCGTGTAAGTTTTGTCCACGTCGACTCCCGCCTGCTTTAGCCTTTCCATCCTGTTGGGGTCGTCGTTTTTGTCTCGCCATGCCTTCACGAGCATTGTGCCGCCGAGGCATTTTACTGCTGTGGCCGCGATTGTTGCTTCTGGGCCTGCGCCTGCACCTAAAAGTAGGTCTACGCCTGACTCGGGCATGCATGAGACCACTGCTGCGGCTATGTCGCCGTCCGGGATTAGTATAATGCGAACGCCGAGGTTTCGGAGAATTTTCAGCATTTCCATGTGTCTTTCGCGTTCCAACATTATCACGGTTAAGTTTGAGAGCGGCATGTTTTTTTCTCGTGCTACGGTACGGACGATAGTTTCGATAGGCATATCCAAGGAGATTTTGCCGATGGAATGATAATCCGTGGCAACTTTGAAGTAGTAACCATCGTCAGGTAGCACTTGGAGGCATCCGGCTGGCGCGCATGCCAATGCAGATATGGCGTCTTTTCTACCTTTCGAAGCGGCAGTGGTGCCGTCTACGGGGTCTACGACGAACTCTACTTTTGGGCCGCGTCCTGTGCCTACTTTCTCTTTCTGTATGAATGCGGGCGCGTGGTCC
>JAWCMT010000001.1:121177-125645 GCA_038849555.1 Bathyarchaeia archaeon
AGCACTGCTCTTGAGAATTCTATCGCTTTAGCGTCTATCAAGTCGCAGTTTCCTTGGCCGACGTGCAATGCAGCGCCTACTGCTGCAGCGACGGTTATGCGTGTTAGTGATGGCGCCAAGGCTCTAAGCGAAACCATAATGTTGCTCTCCATGCTGTTGTCGCTTGTATATGGGGTTGATTCTAATAATTAAAGTGTATGTCTTTTTGAGTGGGGAAGTTGATTTAACCGGCGCCAAGCCATGCGCCCAAGTGCTGCCCAAAATAGGCGAGCAAAGCGAAAGTTATGAGCCTAGGCACAAAGCTTAGTGCTAGAAATGTGGCGAGGCGGGCCTTGAGGAATCCGCAGACGAAGGCAAGCAACTCCACGGGCAGCACCGGGATAAGCCCGAATATAACGTAGATTATCCAGCCCCATTTGTTCCAAGCGCGTTTCACTTCTTCGAAGTGCTCTGGATGCATTCTTTTTTCGATAAAGGGTCTTCCGAGCCTGTAGGCTAAGCCGTAGTTTATGCTCATGCCGATGGTAAAGCCTATGGCTGCGACGAGTATAAGCGGCAGGGGGCTGATGAAGGCTGATGCAGCAGCTACCAGCGCGGGGCTTCCTAGAGGCACAATTGTTCCGGCGACTATGGTTACGATGAAGACGCCGGCGAGCCCGTAGTCTGCGAAGAAAGCGCTTAGATCAGCGAAGAAGGGTGTTGCCGCGATGTTGAAGAGTTTCAGGAGCCAAATTATGATTACGGCGGCGGCTATTGTGATTATGGCGAGTTTTATGGATGAGCGCATCCATGATGCCCTAAGCAAATCTGCCAAGCTGTATTCTGTCTTTTGCTCCTGCGCTGGCAATGCCCTTCACTAGCAGAAAGGAAATTTAACTTTCTAAAAAGCCTTTGTGAAACTGAACGTTTCTTTTCTAAGCGTTGCTGACGCAGAAAGCAGACTCTACTGGTTTCTACATCGATTGGTTAATAGGCTTCAGCGTTGGCAGCGGACCCTACCCTCTATAGGTTTCTGCATTGATTGGCTATTAGCCGCCAAATATGACTGCAGTAGCGGGAATGCACGTTGGCAGTTTTTCCAAGAGGTTTGTTCTGATGAGGTCATCTTTTTTTTTAGCAGCGGTGCTATTTTGCTGGAAAACACAAAAGTCAGCACAGTTTTAAAGGGGGCAATTGTTTCAGCGTGTTGGTGCTTATTGCCCATAAGTTCCTGTTCTAATTCTCTCTACAAGCAAATCAACGTACTCGATAGGCCAGACGTCATCGCACACGTCATCAGCAAGCACTTTCCGCTCATGATAAAACGGGATGAGGTCATTTTTTAACAGAAGAATTAACATGAATGCATGCCCATAAGTTCGCTTAAACAATGCATACTTTCGCGCTTGCTTCCGGCTCATTTCATAATGGGGCTCCAGAATGATGCGCCTGCCCTGAACTTCAAGGTCAAGAATAAAGTCAGGCGTGTAAGTGTCGCCGGGCAATGGGAAAGTAATAGTTTCGTAGCCGTAGGAAATATTCATCTTCGAAAGGATATTCGCTGTCTTCTTCTCCCAGCCGCTCTTGTAGCGGCTCATCTTATGGTAGTACGCGTGCGGTTGCCCAGTTACCTTATGCATTTGATCGAAAAACTGCAATGCATCTTTCAAGGTGTTTCTATTTAAGCTCTTTTGCCTAAGCCACCTGCCCAGCAGGAAAAAGGGATAATCAACTTTCGCCGGATCCTTTGGAAAAAGCTGCTTGGCGAAATTGGTTAGTTTTTCACGAGCCTTTTCAGCCGAGCTTTTATCTCTCCATAGATAAGGCGCAGAGAACTTTATCAAACCCAAACTAACTGCAACATCTGCGTTTTCTCGGGTCAAAGGAACGCAGAGATCTTCAGGTGAAAAATGATCGAAAAGCCTCAAGTCTGGTTTAGAGCGAACCATCCACCGCAGATAACTCCACATTTCATCTTTATGAGGCACGTTTGGCAATTCAATGTTTTCTTTTAGGTCTTCCACCAGGTCGGCTGGCTTGCTGAACTTTTGTGCATATTCAACAAGGTTTCTTTCAGCGGTGGTCTTGACGAAATTATTGACGCGAACCAGAACTTCAGGGATAACTTCCCTATAAGGTCCCAGAGTGTGTTGAAAACCGCACTTTATGATTTCTTCTTCGAACAAGTGGGGTTTACGGATTTCAAAAAGGCGACTGCCCATTTTTTCATGAAGATAAACTAGAAGTCTCCGCGCATTTTCAGAGAAGCCAACAACTTCCTCTTCAAGTATCGAGGCAGCTAACAAAAAGTAGTGCGCTGCTATCTTCTTTTCTTCGTTGTTCTCCGCGTAAGGGTTAACAAGAAGCCGCGGGCTCATCCGCCGATCCCATTGGACATCCACAACATTCGAGTTGGATTCCACAAACTGCTCAAGCGCGGAGAGTAAGTCGCCTGTTTCCATACAAGACAAGCCCATTACATTATTGTTTAGAATGGTTTTATAACATTATTCATGTTAAAAGTGCGTAAGCAGCTGGATAAGGGTCTATCGATGCTTTTTACAATTTGAAGGCATGGCTTTGTCGCCAAACCGCGCAGGGCACAAGGCTCTAAGCTAATATATCTTGTTACTGTTAATCTCTTCAAAAATATAGTATGGGTGAATTATTGGCAGCGCAACTAGGCTACGGCGAAGCGGGCTTGCCACAGCAAATTCGGGTTTCAATTGGTTCAGCTATAGTTCTTGGTCTCTTAGAGGGCAAACTTGACGCTGAACCCACAACCGCCTATTTAATGACGTACATACCAGGTAAATGTACTGCTAATTGTGCTTTTTGTCCGCAAGCGCGAGAAAGCCGCAGCAAAGGCGAGATGCTCTCGAGAATCTCTTGGCCGCCTTTCCAAACAGAAATGGTTTGTAGAGCGATTAAATTTGCGTATGGTAACCGAAAAATAAAACGTGTCTGCATTCAAGCGCTGAACTATCCGGGTGTCACTGCGCACTTAGTTTCAATAGTTAAGGCAGTAAAGCAACAAGCGGATATCCCTGTTTCGGTTTCATGTCAACCATTAAACCGCGTGGATCTCCTCCGGCTGGCTGAGGCTGGTGTGAACAGAGTTGGCATAGCCTTGGATGCCGCGACGGAAAAGCTCTTCAACAGAATTAAAGGTTCCGGCGTAGCTGGTCCTTACACGTGGGATAGCCAGTTAACAAAATTGCAGGAGTCGCTTGAAGTTTTCGGCAGAGGCAACGTAAGCACACACTTGATTGTGGGTTTAGGTGAAACAGAAAACGAAATCATCAGCTTAATCCAAAAATGCGTTGACATGGGCGTTTTACCTGCGCTTTTTGCCTTCACACCCATTCGAGGAACACTATTGGAAAAGGCACCTCCGCCTTTAATTGAAGCATATAGACGCGTACAGCTTGCTAGATATCTGATTGTTACAGGCAGAGCGCGGTCTGAGGACATGCATTTCGACGCGGCTGGGTGCTTAATAGATTACAGCGTTAAAAAGGATTTACTTGTAAATATTGTGGAAACAGGTGAGCCCTTCCTCACGTCTGGTTGCCCCGCTTGTAATCGCCCATTTTATAATGAAAAACCAAGCGGCCCAATCTACAATTATCCTCGAGCCGTGCGTTCAGAGGAAATTAAGATGATAAAGCGGGAGTTAAGCTTGAAACTATAATTTTATGGTTTAGCCACAGATTCTTCGGCATTTGGCTGTTGCTTTTTCTTTTCCAATTCTTGCAACTTGGGTTTCTGCCGTGTCACTTGTTCCACCAAAAACCAGAATTCAGACATCATGTAGCCTTTCTGCAAGTCTCTCAAGAGCTTCTTCACTTGATAAAACGTCATCTGAGCTTCGCCTTTATCCCAACTTTCCTGTGAACCCTTTATCCGTCTAAATAACTCATCCATCTGGCGAGGTGAAGCCCTAATTCCAGCTTTTTCCATAATCTGCTGAATCAAGGTTTGCGCTGTGTTTCTACCTATAAAAAGCGAGGCTTCGCGCCCAACAATTTCAGGTGGAAACGGCTCAAAAAGCATGGGTTGCGCTTGTAGTTCCTCAAGCTGCTGGTCCAACTCATGAGCAAATATGCCCTCGCCGATTATGGGTTTATGGAACTGAATTGGCAGTGCAAAGGCTTTTTCAGCTAGCTGCGAGATCCGATAAATCTTTCCTAAATCCACGCCAGTGTCAACGTTATAAAGCAGTTCCAAAGCGGTAACAACCTCTTCAAAGGGTGCTATTCCCGCTCGTTCACCAAGACCTGCAACGCACGTGTGAAGATATGTTACGCCTTCCTCCACCGCTGCCAATGTATTAGCTGTTGCCAAGCCAAAGTCGTTGTGGCAATGAACTGAAAGCGAGGCTTTATTTTTCGCAGATTCTGATAAGCCTTCTCTAACATGGGATATAAGATAATGCATTGAAAGCGGCCTAAGAAAGCCAAGACTGTCTGCTACAACCAATCTGTGC
>JAWCMT010000001.1:125655-134541 GCA_038849555.1 Bathyarchaeia archaeon
CGCGCCCGCTTTTGCTGCGGCTTCAAAAATTTGCAGTATATCTTCAAGTGGTGTTCGAGAACCGTCAATGAGGACAAAATTTACGCGTGCACCCTGCTTTATAGCATATTCAATGCTTGCTACAGCTTTTTCTAATGCTTGCTCCTTGCTCATCTTAAGCCTATACTTAAGGTTAAGTCCATTGAAAGGCATCTCAATTGTTACTTCTTTTATGCCGCATTCTAAACAGGCATCTATGCTTTCTTTTGTGGCATTGGCTGATGCTGTAAGCTTTGAATTCTTAAAGCTTTCATTAACCAGTCGCTTAACATTATTTTTGTCGCTTTCCGAAAGAGCGGGAAAACCCACGTTAATCACAGCTATTCCTGCTTCATCCATTAACTTGGCAAGCTTGACTTGCTCTACATATGTCAAAAATGCCGTGGGAACTTTCAGGCTTTCTCGGAAAGTTTCATCCCAAATAAATACTCTGTCGGGAAGACGTGGTGGCAGATTTTTTCTCAGGCGGTTATAGTTTGCAATTAAGCCTTCTGCCTCTAGCTTCTTAAATATTGTTTTTCTCATTTAGGATCTAACCCAACATTATTGAAATCAAACATATTTTTATTTGTCAATTACTTATATAAAAAATAGTCTATATGCAAAGCTGGCTAAAAATCTAGTGAAAGATGGGTATTCTCTTTATTTTTACGAATGATTAGAACGCTGTCATGGCTAAAGTTGCAAAAGTCTTAAGTGCTGAAATAATAAATTGGATTCAATGACGTCAGAAGGAACGCTTATGAGCAGCTTCAAAAACACGATTGAACGCATCAGAGCCTTAGAAAATGAAAGAAAGAACCTTCTACTTGAAATAGAGGAACTCAAAAAGATGGCTGATGCAAAAGCCCGTGCTCTTGAAAGCGAGATTAACATGTTACGGGATGAAGTGAAATCGTTGCGTGCCCTTTTAAGCGGCGAAGACTTGGAAGCTGAGTCAGCATTAAAAAAGAAAAAATAACTCCGTGATTGCTACTAAGCTCCTTTTTTCTTGCTTTAATCAGAGAGCCTTGATGCATAAAAAATGTTATTTAGCAGTTGAGAACTTCTTGTCTCTGGTGCTTAGTGTGGAGTTCAAAGGAAGAGACATAGTATCCATAGAAGACTTTTCGCGTGAAGAAATTAATTATATCCTCAAAGTTAGCCAATCCATGGAGCCTCTCGCATCTAAAGGTTCAGATATGCTTAAAGGAAAAATTCTTGCCACCCTGTTTTTTGAACCAAGCACACGCACACGCTTAAGCTTCGAGGCTGCGATGCTCAAGCTCGGCGGCTCTACCATAGGCTTTGCTGAAGCCGAAGTTGCTTCGGTTAGGAAGGGAGAAAACCTTGCGGACACCATACGGACCGTGGAGAATTACGCGGACGTGATAGCGCTTAGGCACCCGCTTGATGGCGCTGCAAAATTTGCTGCCGAATTCGCAAAAGTGCCTATATTAAATGCGGGTAGCGGTTCGGAGGAGCATCCGACACAGGCGTTTATGGATTTATATACCATACAAAAAGAGAAGGGGAAAATTGACGGGTTAAAAATTGCGTTGGTGGGCGACTTAAGGTATGGACGAACGGTTCATTCGCTTGCGTATGCGCTGTCTCTCTACGATATTAAATTGTATCTTGTTTCGCCTGAATCATTGAGAATGCGAAAGGAAGTAATTCATGCAGTGGAAAAAAAGATTTCTGTGGTTGAAGACGCAAATTTGGAGGAAGTAATGCCGCAAATAGACGTTTTGTATGTTACAAGGATACAGAAGGAGCGCTTTCCAGATGCGGCAGAATACGCTAAGGTTAAAGGCACCTACAAAATAGACCTGAAAACCTTGAAAAACGCGAAAAAAGACCTAATAATTCTCCATCCACTTCCAAGAGTAGATGAAATTGCCGCGGAAGTTGATGCCACACCACAGGCACGTTACTTTCAGCAAGTCTGGAATGGAATTGTGGTGAGAATGGCGCTTTTAGCGTTGGTGCTAGGCGCCGTCAAGTAGGCTTAAGATTTAGGTAGAAGCGAAGCGGTCAAAAATTGTTAGAGTACTCATTGAACCGCAAGAGGGGCATTTATGCAACACGCTTAACCAGCTTTTTCGGCAGTTATCACAGTAGGTGCTTATGCGGTTGTAGGTGAAGAATTCTAAGCCTTGATTCTTGATTAAATGTTCGGTTAACTGCATAAGCTCTTCAGGTTTAACTTCGTTATTTGCCAGCTCTATAATGTGCAAGCTTCCAGCGTTAAAACCTTTGAGTTTCTGCTCAATTTCCAGAGATTCCACCGGGACATAAGGGAAATTGCCGATGGCCAAATTCAGCCGTTTTGTAGTTGAGTAGAAAGGTTTCTCGCGGCTTCCCGAAAACTTCACCTTAGCAACTCCGTACTTTTCAATGTCCAATTGTGCAAGCCGCTCAGAGGCTTCAGGGCTGTAAAGAATCATTGGAGCCAAGCGCTTTCCATGTTTTTTGCTGAATTTCTGTTTCAAAGCCAACACGTTCTTGCTGATTTCCTCTACAAACTTGACGGTTTCCTCATGAGTTACGTCCGTTCCACAGAAAGATTCAGCAGACTCCCGCAGTCCTGCAAAATTTATTACGCGCAAGCAGTTTTCAAGCCTAAAATACGTATCACCGTTGGAACGTTGCATCATAAATGAAAGCGCGTTTTTACCATGCTGTTTAAGCGCGCCATATTTGATGCTTAATGCACGCGCGGCTAGCTCGCATCTTTCCTTTAAGAGTTCAAAAAACTTGTTCTCGTCTCTATCGCTTTCATTGACGATTCGAGGTAGATTTATAGTTACAACGCCAAGGCAGCCTGTCCGCAAGGTATCGGTTTCCCAGTCTCCAGTCAAATCCGCTTTGAGATTAAGGCCTGAAGCTGAAAAAACAGCTTGTTTCCCTTCTTTCTGCAGTATGCTTGCAAAGTATAACAGCCCCTTTGCTGCTGCGAAATTGTGTGCCTTTAGGAGAATCGCTCGTGCTTGTTCGTCTACCAATGCTTCGTTGCTTATTTTGATAATAATTTTTGGGTTAAGCAAGGGTTTAGGAGAACTCTCTTGCTCCAGAATCTCAAGAATAAGCGCCGCCAGCAGTCGACTTTCATCTGAAAAGTCGCTGTATCTACCGCATATTTTTCCCTCTGGCCCAATCGCCGGTTTATCTGCGATGAACTTGGGCATTGACGGCGTCAACCCGAAAGCGGCTTCCACATGATGATGAACGTTCATTAAAAATATGCGCAAGTTTTCTTTTACTCGTGCAGCATCTATTCCTTTTATAAATGGCGCAAGAAACACATTAAAGTAATCACAAGTTTGCAGCTCATTTACTTCATCGCCGGCGCGCAACAGAACATTAAAGATAACAGACAACGCAACCTCAAAATTCCCCGGCGCGCCATGCGAGATTTGAAGAGGACTTGCCAGCTTAATGCCGTTCTGAAGGAAAAACCGCAGGTCATGCATTACTTCATTCGGCTTCAAAATCCATGTTCCTAACTCGTTTACGTGAATTGCCCCCGCCACATGCGCGTCTGCGATGTCTCTTGGAAACACGTTCAAAAGCGTATATTCCCGGAACACCGTGTTACCTGCCTTAGAAAGTATGGCAGAGGAGTTGACCGCAGGGTCTTTTGTATCCATCAAAGCAGTTACTTCGTAAACGGGCATGCCTAGCCTTGTAAGTTTATGGCGGTAATCCTCAAAGCCCTTCTCGATTAAAATAGCGTTTACAACTTCCCTTACCAAGGGCGCCGTCAAATACTTGATTTTTGATTTGAACAGGCGCTTTTCCGCCTCCTTAGCTGCTTTCTGGGCAATTTCAGCAGGGACCTTGGCTTCTCTTACAAGAGAGTTGGCAATTTTGTTGACGTCGAATTCTTCCAGCGTGAAATGTGAAGTGCGAACCAGCATGCCGCGCGGCTTAACAGCTTTCTTTTCCACTTTATCAGCTACGTCAAGAACCATCTTGCCCAGTTCGGTTAAATAGTACTTTTTGGCTTCCGCGTCTGCCTCAACCAAGTCTGCCTTGAGCAGAAATTTTAGGTGATACGCGAATCTTCCCGCATCCCTACTAGGGTTCATTTTTAAAGCATTCATTAACTCGGTATAGGAAAGGGCGCTTTTATCGAAAAGCAAGTTTAGAATTTGCAGTCTAAGAGGTGACGAAACGGCTTTCAGAACTTTAACTCCACGTACACGCGGAAGACTTGACAACCCTCGTTTCCCTCAAACACGGCATATCTAATTATCTGAATCACAGTTTAAACTTTAGCTATTACAATTATTCTTAGGCAATGCTTCGCAAACTACTTAATAACTGCAGAGGTACCCCCTCTAATGGTTTCTGCAATGATTGGCTAATAGCCGCCAAATATGACGGTTTTCGCATTAATGACCTTAGTTATATACAAAGCAATTCTTGCTAAAGAGCGGCAACCGCGTTTACAGCAGTTTCAAAAGCATCTTATAGGAATAAAAAAGCGGGCTTGCGCGAAGCTAAGTCATACGTTTTATGAGTTGGTTTATTGCTTCTCCACGGTAGCCTGCTTCGCCGCCTGCGCTAAAGCTTTTCTTAGTTTTTCCTTTGAACCCTTTGCTGGGGGGCGGTAGCTTCAAAACGGGTTGAATACCGGGTAATTTCGAATACTCCACCTTACATTTTGCTATTGCTTCGGCGAGAGCGTCTAATGATTTGTAGCCTACTTTCTGAGCGTATTCGTCCGTCAACTTTTTGTTACCCGCCAAGCGCCCGCGTTTTTTCAGCAGCAAAGCTACAGTTTCTTTTGTAACTTCGCCCCATGTTACGTAATTTTGCACTCGGCGTAGCATACCCAAGTAGGAGGGGCGATTGTCAATGAGCACGGCATGATTACTTCTCACTAAACGGAGCATTTCGAGTGTTTCGCGCGCTTCACGCTGGGCGCTGATTACGCCGCGCACTCTTACAACAGCTAAGCACTTGAGTTCATCAGCTTTTTCAGTCAACTATCTCACCCAGTCCTCCTGCGTTATGAGGCTGTAGGTTTTTCGTAAACCATCAAAAATTGCGCATGCATAAGAGGGCACAGTCCGCGTTGACCCACGGCTTCTTACCCAGAGATCCTTCACGCCTGCCAAGTTCAAAATTACTTTTGCGACTTCGCTTGCTACGAGCCCTAAGCCTCTTGGCCCAGGCACGATAACTACGCGTACACCGCCGCATTTGCCCTCAACTTGGAAGGGGATTGAATGGGGTTTTCCGCAGCCGCATTCCCAGCTACCGCATCCGCGTTTTACTGGAACAATGTTTAGGCGCGCTACAGTAGCGGCTTTTTCTATTGCAGTTCGAACCTGGCTGGCTTTTCCAGACCCTAAGCCGATGTAGCCGTCTTTGTTTCCAACAGCCACGATAGCCTTGAATCTTGATTTCTCGCCTGCGTCTGTTTGCTTCTGAACCAAGTTAACATTTATCACTTCTTCTTGCAGGTCAGGAAGTAAAGCGTCAACAATCTGTGGTTCCGCAATTTTCAGGCCGCTTAAGAAAACCTCGTCCATGGAGGTTATTCTGCCTTCTTGAATTAGTTTTCCTAAACGGGTTTTCGGAACCCAGCTCTCTAAACCTGCGCCTCTTTCAGTTTCACGGTAACCGCTACTCATGCTTTCTTTTCACCCTTCTTCTTAAATGAATTAACAATGTTAGCCTTCACCTTAGCGAAGTGATCAGGAAGCTTTTCAGGCGAAATTTTTTGCTCCAAATACTTGGAGAATTTGGCTGCGTAAACTTCAGGGTTAGACGCCAAACTCTTGCCATACTCAGCTATGTGCTTGCCCTCGGTTCGCTCTGCGACGATTTTCTCTTCAGAGCAGGGAACTTCGACACCAGCATCTAAAACGCCTTTCAGGGCAGCAAAAACTCTGGAGCCTTTCGTTGGTGCAGCTAAGCCCATGTCCAAAATCGCCTCTTCCACGCCTTTTGCTTTGGCTTTCAAACCGCAGAGCAAGCCTGTCAAGTAGGCCGCTGGAACATTGCCAGTTGGAGCCTTCCAACCATGCTTCCTTAACTCTCGACTATGCGCTGAAGCCAAAACCTCATCGCCGACTGGTTTCGCGATTATCATTTGTACAGCAACATTCTTAAGTGAACAGCGGACGACAAGACGCGGCTTCTCAGAAAGAATCAACGCCTTACGTGCCCTGTAATCGGTTTTTCCTTCTCTTCTCCGTCTAAGTGGAACACGATAAACTGAACTTCGGGCCATTAACGTTTCCTCCACAAATCATGAGCTTTCAAATAGCGTTCTAAATCAGCAACTGAGCTGAATCTTCCGCTGCCAGCCGCCCGGTACATTTTTCGGTAAGTGTCTTCTGTGATAACCCGGCTTGCTTTCAACTCGCGAAGTCTCTTCCGCAAAGAACGAATCCGACTGATCCAAACTTCTTTCTTGGAAATCTTCGCGTAACCAGTTCCAGATCTGCTGCCTGGACCTTTACGTCTACCTTTCTGTTTCTTTTGTTGAATTGTTTTGGCCCGAGCACGGCTTACGCCTTTCTCTGGCAAAGCTTGGATTACTTTTTCGTGAATCAACTTTCTAACTTCTTCTCGGGTTATAGCGGCTTCTACATCCTCCATTCTCTGAGGATCAATCCATACCCGGTTTTGGCCAACTTTCATTATCTGAGCTGCCAACCGCCTTTGATTACTCAAGTCAGTCATTGCTTCTCAACTCCTTCTGCGGGTTTAGCTTTCGCGCGCGCCCTTTTCGGCTTCGCTTCCTCAGCCTTCGCCTCAGTTTCCTTCTTCTTTTTAGCAGCAGGTTTCTTTTGCACTTCCTTGCTTTCACCCTCCGGAGCCTTTTCAGGTTCCTTCTCAGCAGGTTGCTTTGCTGCTTCTTCCTGTTTCAGCTCTTCTTCAGGCGCTTCCTTGGCTGGCTTAAAGTTTAAAATGAAAACATTACGTTTCTTAGCTTCAGCAATAATTTGAACACGTTTTTTCTTGCCAACTCTGTGGGCAATCCGCGCTGCCTCGGTTTTAGGATCAATGTTAGCTATTTCTTCAGGGTTATGCACCAGAACTTCTTTGTATCCTGAAGGATGAAGGCCTCTAGCAGCCTTTGGGCCTCTATAGCCAGTGCTGACGGATGGCGGCCACCCCTTTACTTTCTGGCGCATTTTATTGTCTAACCCACGAGGCCTACGCCATTTTTCTTTCAATTTCACGTATCGCCAACTTTCTGACTTTACAAAAGCTGGTTTCTTCTTTTTAGCGCGGATTCGCGCTTTTAGCGCTTTCTGTGATGCGGATACATCTTTCTCTGCCATTACTCAGTTCCCTCGCTTCGTTCATATACGTATATGCCGTCAAGGAAAACACGCGGGTCTTTCCGCTTAACCTTTGTTGCTTGCTCAATGTTCGCGGCGGTTTGACTTACATCCTCCAAGTTTATGCCCTCAACAACCACATCTTCGCTTTGAACCTTGACTTTCACGTCGCCAATTATCTTAGCTTTTCTAGCGCGCCGCTCGCCAGTAAAGTTCTCGATTACAACGGCTTTGTCTTGAACTTTAACTGATATTGGAAAGTGAGAGAAAACAATTTTCAGCTTGTACGAGAAACCCTTTTCCACACCAGTAATCATGTTTTGGATATGTGAGTAAATCGTGCCTACCATCGCAGCCTCTTTCTTGCGCGGCCATGCAGCCCAAACGCGAACCGATTTACCGTCGCTCTCAATGGATACAGGCGCTAAAGAGAAGTCACGCGTCAAAGTGCCCTTGGCACCCTTAACAGTAACCTTACGCCCTTCAACGGTTACTTGAACACCATCTGGAACACGAATAACTTTAGAGATTTCTGGCAACCGCATCAAGAACACCCATCAATAAACGAAAGCTAATAGTCGGCCTCCCAAGTTTTTTTCTTCAGCTTCACGGTGAGATATTACACCCTTTGATGTTGAAACAACAAGGATTCCCACGTCTCTTGACGGCAGGAATTTCTTCTCCCACTCCTCAAACTCGCCAACTTTGACGGGAAAGCGAGGCTTGATGGCACCGCATTTGTTTATTCTACCCAGCAATTGCACTTTGAACTTGCCTGAACGGCCATCGTCAATGAATTCAAATTCTCCGAGGTAACCATTTAACTGCATTATCCTCAGCACGCGGCCTAAAAGCTTGGAAGCAGGGCTAATTACACATTCGCGCTTATTGCGAACCTCATTATTTATTATTGTTATCAGACCATTGGCCAATGTATCCATGTGCTTTCACCTATTACTCATATTTTTTAAATCCAAGTTTCGGCGCTGCTTCCCTAAAACAGTGCCTACATAAATATAAATTGTAACGCCTGATTATAGGCCCATACGAGCCGCATCGAATGCAAGGTCGTGAGCCTTTACCGAATTTTCTTACTTTTTTAATCTGCTTCTTGGCCATATCATATTCCACCCGTTTTATACGATTTCAACTCCTAAAGTTTGCTTTACAAAGGCAATTGACTCTTCAGGCGTAAGCAGATGCTTGCGGCCAATTTGCGCCTTCTTTTTTCTTCGGGTTTTAACACGTTGACCAGGCCTGTTCACCGAAACACACACGTCCATGCCGAATATGCCTACGTTTGGGTCGTACTTTACGCCTGCTATTTCAATATGCTCCTTTATGCCGAAGGCGAAATTTCCATGTTTATCAAAAGATGAACGAGACAGTTTGTTATCGACAACTGGCAGAACTTTTTTGAGGAAGTCAATTGCTTCTTGCCTTCTCAGAGTCACAATGCATGCGGTTGACTCGCCTTTTCGTATTCCGAAATCTCTTATGGTTTTCTTGACTTTTCTCTTGGAAGGTGTCTGGTTTGTCAACTCCTTCAGCACATTAG
>JAWCMT010000001.1:134551-152681 GCA_038849555.1 Bathyarchaeia archaeon
TTTCCAATGGCTCGCCTGATTTTCCAACGCTAATGTTAACAACAACCTTTTCTATTCGGGGTTTACGCATAGGCTGCTCTTCCCACATTTTAACAAAACCTTCATCAGACACTGGAAGTTCCCTCCGGTAAAGATATCAACGGCGTATTTTCGCCCACTACAAAAACGAAGTCTAAAATTGTCTGGTAGCGATTACCCTTTTCATCTTCGACTACCACGAGCGCTTGCCGCCGCTTCTTTGATTTCGTTTTTTCAATTTCGACTATTCTGCCATATTTTCCAATGTTCTTTCCGCCTGTTATAACAGCCAAATTGCCTTCCTTTACCTTCAATTGCGCAAGAACCTGTTTTTCTGGAATCCCCAGCTTTAAAGTGTCAAATGTTTCGTAAACGCTCGCTTGCGAGCTTTCCGGCTGCTCCAGCTTTATACGCAAGTTTGATCCGTCATGGAATGCGATTTGTGTAGCGCCATTCTTGACTAAAGTTTTGTCTTCAACCCTGAACAGTTTGAAACTGGCTTCTTCCTTGCTAATTGGGTTAAGAATCAACCCTTTGTGTGAAGGCAGAACTCTGAAGAACTTGTCCATGTCCGGGATTCCGATGACATCCATTAAACCAACGGGAAAATCATCTCTGCGCCTTATTTTGCCGTCAACGTAAACTTTGCCCTGTGCGATTATTGATTTCGCTTCTTTCCTATTCTCAGCTATGCCGAGAATATCGCGGAGAACCAAAGAAAGGGGTAGGCACTTTTCAAGCGAGTGAGGCCCAGCGGAAGGCCTTATCGCCCAGTAAAACTCCTTTTTATGAATTGGCCAGAATCTCGGAGCGACCTTTCGCTTCAGTCTTCCAGTTTTTCCTTTCTTGCCCAAAACTATGTTCCTCCTTTCTTAGAAACGTCACTTTTCCTTTTTGACGTTGCCTTTTTCGCCTTCTCAGATTTAGTTTCTTTTTCAACAGGCTTCTCTTCAGTTGCCGCGGCTTCCTTCTTTTTCTTTTTTGCAGGAGCTTTTACTTCGGCGGAGACCTCTTCCTTCACCTTTTCTTCCACAGGCTTTTTCCGCGCTGCTTTAGGTTTAACTTCCGTCACCTTCTTCGAAGGCTTCTTTTCAACAGCAGCAGCGGCTACCTCTGGTTCCTTAACAACCTTTTCTGTTTCAACTTCAGCCGCTTTTTCAGGAGCCTTCGCTACTTTCCTCGGCTCTTTCTCTTTTTTAGGAGCCGCTTGCTTCTTTCTCTCAACAATTTCTTGCCGCCATTTGTCGTCAAGCTTCAAATTCTTAATCATCACTTTTGAGGGATGTACTGGAACAAAAATTGTTGTTCCATCAACCTTCTCGCGGGTTAAGCCTTCAATGAAGATGCGCCGCCTCGCTAAGTCTACCCGGCTAACTTTACCTTCAAATCCCTTGTGATCGCCCCGCATCACCTGTACAGTGTCGCCTTTCCGGACGGGAAGAGACTTTACACCCTTTGAAGCGGCAAGTTCCTGCGAGAGAGGCGCTGCCATAAGTTTGTGACGCATGTGAGCTGGTGCAGTATAGAGCTGTTTTCGCTGTTTTCTTGGGGATTTCACAGGTTTTGTTATTTGCATGCACATTTCACCTACACTATTATACTTGCGGCGCTGGCTATTCTTGGCCACCTTTCAGCCGCTTCTTTCGCTACAGGACCGCGAATTTCTGAACCTTTCATTTCACCGTCGGGAGTTATGATCACCGCGGCGTTATCTTCAAACTGAACCCAGACACCGTCGATTCTTCTGAACGCTTTCTTCTGCCGGATTATCACGGCTTGGAAAATTTTCTTTCTCATGTCCGGTGAGCCCTGCCTTACGGACACCGTAACTCTGTCTCCCACGGTAGCGGTGGGATAGCGTCTCAAGCGTCCCTTGTAGCCCATAGCTTGAACTAAACGTAGCACGCGGGCGCCAGTGTTATCTGCACAGCGCAGCAATGAGCCCGCTAACAGACCGCGCGTGATTTTCTGTCCATGTGAAAGCATTCCTTTTGCGACAAGCGCTCTCTGTTTTGCCTTAGCTGCCATTTCACTTCT
Organism: Bathyarchaeia archaeon; assembly: GCA_038849555.1. Lineage (GTDB taxonomy): Archaea > Thermoproteota > Bathyarchaeia > Bathyarchaeales > Bathycorpusculaceae > JAOAIV01. Next base: position 136,607 of record JAWCMT010000001.1, read on the forward strand.
CCTCCAGTTTCTCTACAACAACAAAAGACACAGTTTTGCTTATTGGACGGCACTCGGCAATTCTCACTTTGTCACCTTCTTTAGCGTCAATGCATGGCGGATTATGTGACGAAATATGTCCACTTCTTCGCTCATAGCGCACATATTTAGGTGAGAATTGAAGATAGCCGCGTTCCACGACAACGGTTTTATCCATCTTGGCGCTTACAACAACGCCTTCTAAAACGCGACCTCTTATGGCTAATGTCCCATGGAAAGGGCAATTTCTATCGTTACAGGATTTTTTTGGTTTCTTAAAAGTCATGGACATGTTACCACAGCCTCTTTATGCTTTTTTTAAGTCGATCTTCAGGTCTTCCAACCAAAAGTCTGCCGTCGATTTCAACAACCGTTCCATCGGCAAATTTGAAGTGAAATACTGCCATATTCTTTATCACCCGTCTTGGCTTGCCTTCATGCAGAAGCGTAAAGGTGTTTTTGGTTTCTCCAATCACCTTGCCACATAGCCCAGTGTAATCGACATGGGGGCTTTTTGCGATTTTGCCCTCAGCGCCTATAAATTCGTGACGTATAATGTCAGAAGTTACTCTCATTTGGTCTTCGTCTCCTTTTTGCTTTTAACTTCCTTTTTCTCTTCTTTTTTCTCCTGCTTTACACCGCCCTTTTTGCTTTCGTTCTCCACGGTAAGTATCTGGGCGATTGTCTTACGCAGCTCGCGTATTCTGGCAGGATTCTCCACCGCGCCACCTGCTTTAATCATGGTTTTTAATTTTGCTAACTCTAACCTCAACTCAGAAAGCTTGCTTTTCCGCTCATCAGCAGACATAGCACGGATATCCTTAAGTCGCAATATGGGCATTTACTCCTTTGCCTCCTTGCCTTCTTCAACTTCTTCTGAGGCGGATTCAGGCTCAACTTGCCCTTCAGCTGACCCTTCAAGCGGTTCTTCTGCCTCTTGAGCCGCTGACACGGGCTCATCCATCTTTTCCTCGCCTTCTTCTGGCGGTGGCGCCTCTACAATTTCGATTTTGTCTGGAAACTTGGCATCTGGCGGCATTATCTTAACTTTCACGCCGAAAATGCCTGGTTTAAGCTGAACATGAACCTCGGCTTTCCGCATATATTTCAGCGCTGGGTCACCGCAACGAGGGAAATAACCCGCGCGGAACTTTTCGAAGTGCGCGCGTTCAGTCCTTAATTTGCCGCTGATCACTATCTCTATGCCTAAGGCACCTGCGGCCATGACTTGGTTTATAGCCCAAAAACCAGCACGTCGGAAGTGAACACCGCGCTCAAGTGCCGAGGCGATACGTGATGCAACTACAAACGCGTTAAGTTCAGGAACTTCAATTTCTGAAACAGAAATTTGGGGGTTAGAAACCTTGAAATTCTGCTCCAAAGTTGTGGCGAGATCTTTTATTGTTTCTCCGCCACGACCAATTACGAGACCAGGGCGCATGGCATAAATGACCACATGCGTTCCCAGAGGCGTCTTGGATATGTCAACGCCGCCGTAGCCAGCCCGTTCAAGTTTTTTCTGCAGGAACTCGTCTATTTCGGTTCTTTTTATTGATTCACTAATAAAACGTTTAACAATTGACATTAAACTGTTTCACCCTGCTCAGCTTTTTCTTCTAAAACGATTTCAACGTGGGTTGTGGTTTCATACTTTGGTGAAGCCCGCCCATGTGCTCTGGGCATATACCTCTTAATCTTTACACCTGGATAAGCAGCAGCATGAAGTATGCGAAGGCGGTCTACATCTAAACCTTTGTTTTCCGCATTTGCCTCTGCAGATTCAAGCAGACGCAAGATTTGTTCCGCTGCCTTGACAGGATATCTTCCTGCAGCAGCTCTTGTAAGTCCAGCGCGGTGCCCAAGTTTCTTTTTATACTTCCTAAATGGAACAGCCTTCTTCTTAGCTATGACAGCTTTAAGATAAGCTTTCGCGTTAGCAAGCATCATGCCCTTAATAGCGCGGCATACTTCGCGAGAAGCCTTATGAGATACTCGAAGCTCTCGGCCGCTGGCTTTCGCTGTCTTTTCAGGATCCAGCTCTTCTTCGATTACGGAGTATCCCCATTTTGGCATATTCGAATCTTCTCCAACTGTGCAATTCAACAGCGCAATTGCGATTTATATGGCTTTCCGTATCAAAACTAGTTTAGCCAGTTCGAAGTGAGCAAAGTCCCACTTTTGGGACGCAGTTGTGTACGTGAGGTGTCAAAAATATTTTCGATTTTTTGCCTTTTATAGTTTTTTCCAAAACACCCGCTACGTGATGGTTTTTGATGATGTAATGTGCAGGTTTTTCTCTATTGTAGTAAGCGGCGGTGTGTCATGTTTAAATATGCGCAGAGGATTCTTGTATTTTCACGTTTAAATTTATGGAGGCTCAAGAGGGGATGCCAGCTATAGAAGTAGGTAGAATATGCGTAAAACAGTTTGGCCGCGAAGCTGGAAAGAAATGCGTCATCGTCGACATTGTAGACAAAAGCTTCGTTTTGGTAACTGGACCTAAAAAGGTCACAGGCGTGAAGAGGAGACGTGTTAACATTAACCATGTTGCACCCACTGAAGACACCATCCCGATTACGAGAGGTGCTTCCGACGAAGAAGTAATTCAAATGTTAGAGGCTGCTGGCAAGCTGAAAGAGCCGACTGCAACGGCCAAGCCAATGTAAACTCTTAATACCTCAAACTTTCTTTTTCTACATTTCAGGGAGAACCGACTTTGCCGAGGACAACTGCGCCATGGGAAATCAAGCGGGAACTACTTATAAAGGCAGAAGACACAACTGACCCTGCTTACGGCCATAAGCCTGCTGAGAGGCCAGCGGAAGAATACATACGCTATGGCGTAATAAACTTGGATAAGCCAGCTGGGCCGACGAGCCATGAAGTGGCTGCTTGGCTAAAGAAAATTATGCACTTGACTAAAATAGGGCATGGTGGAACGTTAGATCCGAAAGTCACAGGTGTCTTGCCAATCACGCTTGAAGACGCCACAAAAGTTGTGCAGGCGCTTCTTTACAGCGGCAAAGAGTACGTCTGTGTTATGAAACTTCACGGCGACATCGGAGAAGAACATGTCAAAAGAGTTCTCGGAGAGTTCGAGGACTTGATTTATCAGCGGCCCCCACTGCGGGCGTCAGTTAAGCGTCAGCTGAGAACACGGCGAATATACTACATTGATTTTCTAGAAAAGGACGGCCGCAACGTGCTTTTCAAAGTGGGCTGTGAAGGCGGGACATACATCCGCAAACTATGCTACGATATCGGCGAAATCCTTGGCACCGGCGCGCACATGCAGGAGCTTCGTAGAACGCGAGCAGGACCCTTCGTGGAAGACGGCGCCGACAGCGTTACACTACATGAAGCGGCGTACTGGTTCGCAGAGTGGGAAGAAAAAAAAGACGAAAAAAATTTGCAGAAATTTATCCAGCCCATGGAAAATGCATTGGCGTTGGTTCCCAGAATCGTAATCAGGGACTCCGCAGTTGACGCAGTATGCCACGGTGCAAGCTTGACGGCGCCAGGCATTTTAGCTTTGGAGACAGGCATAAAAAAAGGCGCGATAGCTGCGGTATTTACTCTAAAGGGCGAGGCGGTTGCTTTGGCTAAGTCGCTTTTTTCCACGGAAGAAATTATGGATATGGAGCATGGCAGCGTGGCAGTGCCTCAGCGCGTGCTTATGCCCAGAGGTACATACCCAAAGGCGTGGAAAAGCGGTAGCTCAAAATGACTGAAAAGCGAAACAGCGGCACTGAGCATTACTTCACCGCTGCGCCAAAATCACGGGAAAAACTCGGTTTAATCACAGCAACCTTGAGAGGCAAATCATTAACGTTTCTAACTTCATCAAGTGTTTTTTCCAAAAAAAGAATAGACGCAGGAACACGTCTACTCATTGAATCAATGACGCTTCCAGACGCGGGTACCGTTTTGGATGTGGGCTGCGGCTACGGCGCTGTAGGCATAGCAGCCGCCGCGTCAAATCCACAGTTACGCGTAGTCCTGACTGACGTGAACCAGCGTGCAGTCCAGCTTGCAAAGCGCAATTTGGAAATAAACAAGGTGCTTAACGCTGAAGTCCGACACGGCTACCTGTATCAGCCAGTCAAGGATTTGAAATTCAACTGCGTCGTCACGAATCCGCCGGTAAGCGCAGGCATGGAAACCGTGAAAAGCTTAATCGCTCAGGCACCGCAGGTCATGTCGGAAAAGGCAGCATTCCAAATGGTTATTCGATCTAAAATCGGCGCGAAAACGCTTCCCGCCATTTTCAAAGAAACCTTCGGCAACTGCCAAGTTCTCGCAAGAAAAAGCGGCTATCGTGTGCTAATGGCACAGAAGCAGTAGTTTCAGCTTTGAAAACATAGCTGCAAAGTTTAAGTTCGCCTTAAGAAACTATAATAAAAAGCGCATTGAATGAGTAAAAGCGCAGCGCCGGGATCTCCTAGCCAGGAAGGGAGCAAGCCTGGAGATGCCGCTAGGCACCTGGTAGCTTGTGGCCTCTCGGGGCCGCGTGGGTTCAAATCCCACTCCCGGCGCCTACAATTTGGATACAGCATTTTTCTCGGCTTGTAAGCATTTTACACTTAAGTTATGGCTGATTAGCAAAATAGCCCACAATCTGTTACACATAATAGATCATAGAACGTGTGGTCACCGAAATAGTGTGCACCATCCAATATCAGAATAGACAGATACGATTGGATACGTTTGACATGAAGCCTAAAAAAAGAAATGGGGGATTACGAATTTTTCTGAGGTTATTGATTCTTTCTCACCAGTATTATGACTGCAACAGCAATTGCGACTATTATGGCGATAGTGGAGACGGCGAAGTAAGTTTCGACTGGCGCTTGCGGCGCAGGCGTAGCTTCAGGTGCCGCAGGAGCGGGCGCTTCTTCTACGTATATGGCTGTTTCAGCAGACGAACCATAATAGGATTCTGAACCTGCAAAGGTAGCGATCACCGTATACTTACCAGGAACAGGCGGCTCAAAGGCTGCGCTGAAGAAGCCGCTGCTGTCGGTAGTAGCCGTAGCAACATCATAGCAGTTCCCGTTCGGATCAAGCACTGTAACAGTAACTTTGACACCCTTAACGTCAGTTGGTTTAGGCTTCTGCATGTAAACATACTCCATCCAGGCACTCATACTCTCGTCCGCAACAACTGGAACACCATTCGGGAAGCGCGCTGCAACGGCATATTCTTTAGTGCCAGGCGAGATATCGGTGACCATGCCTTTTACGAGAACTTTGCCGCCGTGCGTAGCGACTGCAGGCAACGCGTCAACTGTCACGGCTGTTGGGCCTTTGCCTATTGTGTAGACCTTGCCATCTAAGTAATTCAGCGCCGTAAGAATACCATCGGAAATTGCAGGGTTTCTTAGCCAGCCAGAAAGGCTCCAGATTAACTCTCCAGATGTTGCATTTATGCACCATAGTTTTCCGCCTCGCCAAGCAACTGAGTCAGGTGAGTGCTCATCGTTTGCTACATAGATTTTGCCGTCAGCTATGGTAAAACCGTTATACGTAGGCCAGGAACCGTATACTGTTTCCACCCCAGCGTTGCCCATGTAGAAGTCCCAAGCTATTTTCCCTGTGTTTAAATCGTATGCATAGACATGCCCGCTGTAGCTTGTGGTGTAAACTTTGCCATATGCTATGTGGACTTGATAGGTAAATATGTCCCATGCTGAGGGCATGGGGTCGCTTACCCAAACTCTGTTTCCAGTTTTAATGTCAAAGCAATGCAACCGAAGCTCAGCTTCATCGAACAGCACGTACTTGCCTTCGCCGATAACCATTGGCGGCCTGAAGTAAGCAGAGTACAAATCTGTTCTATTCTGTGTCCAAAGCAGTTGACCCGTTTTAGCATCAAAAGCAGCGTCTATGGTTATGAACTGAGACTTATATTGACCAGCGGTTGAAACTCCAACGCGGTCTTGTGCAAGCAGATAGCCTTCGCCAACAACTGTAATGCTGGGATTTCCAGGTAAAGCTGGAACGGAAACATTCCATTGTATGCCCAAACGGCCATCGACAACAGCGCCTACTCTGGGGCTGTAGATGTTTCCGACTTCTCCGCCAGTCCATGGAAAAGCTCGGTGTATTGCCAAACTGGAGTTCCACAAGAGCAGCGATCTACGCGTATTATCAAGGTAGTATGAGAGAATCTCGCCGTTTTCTCCGAATATCGTTGAGCCTGCGCGGAATCGCGTAAGTCCTGCCCAAGTTATGTTGGTGATTGTAAATAGAAACCGGCCGGTGAATGCATCGTAGATTTTTGCGGTGGTATTCGTTACAGCTCCGGATACAGCCCATAGGTGCGCTATTAAGCCGTGCTCATTGGGATTCTCGATAGCGTATATCTGTGCAAAATTAATGCTTTCATTTGCTATAAACCATATCTCCTTGCCAGTGTATAGATCAATGCAATATGTACCGAAAATGTCTGCGCTTGATGTTGGTGGATGATCAACGTATATTATTCTGCCTTCCAGTATCAAGGGGAGATAATATTGCTCATATGCCAGACCGGTGTAATATTTTTTGTCTTCGAATGATCCGCCAGCAATACCGCCAAAGATTATTTGTTTTGTCCACAGAATATGTGGGCTTTGCGGCGCGGAAGTATATGGAGCAAAAGCGGTAGTTACGCAGAAATCGCGGATGGGTGTGTTATAGCATTGCATAAGCCAGTTGTCAGCCATTTTCCACCAGCCTTTATTCTCGGCGTAAATTGGTCGAGTCCAATATTCAGTTGGCAGAGGAATGTCTGGGAGTGGTTGAATACGTTCTGTCTGCACTGTAATTTCTACGATTTGGCTTTTACTTGGTCGGAAATAGTAGCTTGTGTTTGTTCGGTAGCCAAAGCCTGTCTGGGCAAAAGTGGTTGTGTTTATCCATTGGCCTGGAAATATTGCTTGAAATGTATATTTGCCCTCCATTGTCGGCGTATAGGTGAAGAAGAACCCTGAAGTTGACCATGCCTTAAAGGGTCCTTGGGTTTCTTTGCTGCCATCAGGTTTTGTTATTTCAACTGTATAGCCAGTAAAGAATTCACCCGTTACTACACCTGCTGCGGTTGGCGAGGTTTTATCCATCTGAACAGCGATTGACAATGTTTGACCAACGCCTACCGGATTCGGTGCAACTGAAAGGAACAAGTTCGTAGTAAGCTCAATGATTGGCTGGGCAGTAACTGCGCACATGCTTGCTGTCAGCATTAGCCAAGTTAAGGTAAGAGTCGTGGCAACAGCAGACAATTTAATAATTGCTTTTTGCAATTCCTATTCTCCTCCAGCACCTTCTTTAAGGTAGAATGCTTATAAAATTTTTGAAATCTAATCCTTTGCCTTTTTTAGAAAAAGATAAAGCTATAGGCAAATCATGATTTAACTTTCCAAATGTTCTTTGAAAGGAGCTATTTACATTGCAGTTTCCGCGTTTTTCTCTTTTTTATGCGTTCTTTGGTAAATTCCTCCTCCGTTTTAGTAGTCTCTACGGAGGCGATTACTTCCAAATCTGTTTGCACCTTGACTAAACTTGCTCGTAAAGAACACGTGAATGCAAATGCCTTGCGCTTCCCGCATAAAGGCCTTCTCGCCGTCTGCCCTTAAGTATTCCCAGATTAATGCGCATTTCTCCTTGATGGCACGCAGATAATAGAATAACGCCGTATACTAAGTCATTGCCCATTACGAGCTGACAATAAATGCAAGCTTGAGAAGTAAAAAGCGGATTTTTATCGTCGGCATGAATGCTGAGATCAAATAAATAGTTCAATCGTTATTAATCAATTTGCACTGACAAAGGTTTGCTTATTATAAGTTAATTGAAAAAGAAAAAATGAGATGATTATTGCAGACTAATGCTTCTTTTTTGAATGTAGGTATAAGCCACTAACGGTGAGGATTATTATAGCAACAGTTGCAATTCCAGCGTAGATATATACTGTATCTATGCCATTGTTCATTGCTTCTGCAGCATCTTCAGCGGCTGTTACATCTTCGATTTCAGCTACAGTCCATGTGGAGAAGTGGTCAGTATTGCATACTAGGTAGCCTTCTTGATCCATGTAGCTTGGTACTGCTTCCCATTCAGCGCGTGTCCTGTTCCAGTACATCCATGTGAGCCTTGAAACGTTAACTTCCCTATTAAGCTCTTGATTGAGTTCTGTCTGGTTAATGTAAAGGCGTATCTGCGCACGTAGCTGCAATGTAGCATTAGGTTCGATGCCCAAATAGAAGTTGAGGGTCCGCTCCATTACCCGCGCGCCTTCAAGCGGCGAACCACTCACATTCATTGTAAGCGTCATCGTCTGGTTCGCGTCTATTGAAAACCCAAAGAGCTTAGGCTTCACTGTGGGATCCACGGTAACAACCAAACTGCAGTTTCTGGTGCAATTCATCAGCATAGTTGTGTTTCTGTAACAGAACAACGCGGGCTCTCCTGCTCTAACCTGTTCCATTTCAGCCACAGGCGTTATTTCAGTTTTATTATATTGCACAGCATTGTCAGGGACGCCTGGAACGCCAAATTTTCCACCAGTAGCGCCTTGTCCAGCGCCGCCAGACGCCAAGCATAGTGGTGCGAAATACAACGCCATCAGCAGGGCAATGACGGAAGCGCCGAGTTTTGTCCGATTTTTCACGAGATGTGCGTTTATCATTTCAAATCACTTGGCAATTATAATGCTAAAAGTTAGGCTTAAGGGACACTGTGAGAAAAGCATTTCAAAAGTAGGAATGCTCGTTTCAACTTTTTCAAAGTGCCATGTATACTTAATACATAAGAATTATAATTACAAATAAGTAATTCAACATGCGATAGAAATGAAGCTCCGCGACAAAGCAGTTACACTCGTAGCTTTAATGATGATAGCATTACTTGCAGTTACTATTACTAAAGTCGCGGCGCAAGACCAGTTTAAAGTGGAATCCATAAGGCTCACCTTATACAGGGACGGTTTGGTTCATGTTACACAAACATTAGTTGTAGACGAGTTGGCTCCAGAGATAGCCATGCCTCTTTTATCTTCATCAATTGAGAACATAATTGTGCTTGACGAAAACCAGACGCTGGTGGATTATGAAGTAAACGGCGACAAAATGACCATTCTAACGTTGGGAGCAAAAAGCATTTCAATTGAATATGATACGCTTGCGCTTACGAAAAAAGAAGCGGAAGTGTGGACTCTTGTCGTAACTACACCTTACAACTTAACGGTTTCTCTACCTCAAAATGCAACGCTGATTTATCTAAGTGAGATGCCAGCTGCAATAGACATAGGCGGCACAAGAATCGTTCTGTCATTACATCCCGGCAGATGGGAGATAAGCTATGTTCTGCCAGTACTGCCAGAAGCCGAAAACAAAAGCAAGGATGCATCTTTGACTGCAATTCCGATTGAATACTTAATCTTAGCCATAATCGCGGTAACTGCCGCTGCTCTTTCAGCAGTATTAATTATTATACGGCGAAGAGGACCTAATGTTGAAAAAATACTGAAAGCAAATCCCCAGTTAAAGCAGGAAGATAAAGAAGTAATAGAGTTTCTAGCGGAAAAGGGTGGCAAAGCTTTCGAGGCAGAGATAAGAGAACGGTTTCCAGACATGCCGCGGACAAGCCTTTGGAGACTGGTGAGAAGGCTAGAGAGGCTAGAGATAGTTGAAATAAGAAGGATCGGGCTGGAGAACCAAGTCGAACTTAAAAAATAGAGAGACGCTCTCTCGATTCCAGTTTGTTTTTAAGGTTTGCCGCCGCTGCCGTACCCGTAGCCACCGCTCATACCGCCATTACTTGAGCCTGAACCGCTGCCGCCGCCACTGCCCGAGCCAGAACCGCTATGATATCGGTTCATTTCTTGTGTGAGCGCTTGATTCATCTCCTGAACCATTTGCCCAATAGCTTCTAATTCTTGCAATGTGCCTTGGAGATCTGCTTTGCCTTGAGCCTCTTGAATTCTATGCTCCAATGTTTCCATGAACTGGTTTTCGCTTTGGTAACCAAGAGAGTTAAGAGCGGCTGTGAAGTCGATTCCAGTTTGGTTGCCCTGTCTAAATCGTTCTCTAATCATTTCTCGGACTCCTTCGCAGTAGCCGTAGATTCGCCACGTGTTAGATTCCGTGGCTTCTGCTTTCAAGTAGACATAAACTTGAGAGAGTAGTTCCTTCGCCTCCTTTAGTCTTGAAATAACCTCAGCAGCATTGCCTTCCAAAAGCAGTGCTCTAGCAGCGTTTATGTCTAATAGCGCCTCAGCGTCATCAAGTAGTTGCTTAATCTCATCGGGCGCATCTTCAGGTAGAATCGCATTCAAACGGTCTATTCGTTGCAGTTGGCGTGTGATAGCGTCCAATAATCCTTGATTGTCAATTAGCTGCCCTTTCTGAAGCCCTGCTTTCTCAAGGATTATGTGTATGGAGCTGAAAACTTCTCTGAAAATACGTAACGCTTCAGTTGCATAGTCGATAGCTACATCGTAATCAGTTGTTTCAAGCGCATCATGCGCTTCGGTCAGGTTTCCCAAGCCTTCGTTGTAAAGCGTGACGTTGCCTTCCAACTCATCGATAAGATTTACTTCTTCGATTTTTTGCAGCGCAGTCTCATTTGCATACACAAGATCTATTAGGTTTTTAACTTGCTGGCCGGCGCTGTCAGCGATTTTAACTAGCGCTTCCGCGGGCTGTAGCTGAATTTGAGCTTGCCCAAGGAATGCAGTGGATGCCGGAGTAGCTGCTATGACAAGGGATGCCGCTATTAATAGCACAGTAAGTTGCTTTTTGTTCATCACTTTAAATCACAACTAATACAGTAGCATAATTATAGTTAAGGGATACTGCGAAACGAGCGTTTCAGAATCTGAAACGCCATTACTACCATTAAAGCTGCTGGTGGCCGTTGAAAATCAGTTAAAGTTTGGGCAGGAGGAAAGCTTTATTTGTCATCTACACCCAAGAACGCTCTGATTGCCGCCACAATTTTTTGCAGTTCTTTTTCGCTTAAAGGCGGCTCATATGGAATGCGGAGCACTTCCCAACCTTTTTCTTCAAGCAGCACGCGGATTTCCTCGTCGCGCTCCTGCTGCTTATCGCTTGAGTGAGCTTGCATGCCGTCGAGGTAGACGGCTTTGCGCTTGTCAAGCCAGCAGAAATCAGGAATTGTCGCCTTAAGCACGATGGGTTTCTGCGTTACCATGCCTTTGGTTAGACCAGCAGCGCTTAGCGCCTTGAACAAGTCTATTTCGGCGTTGCTGACTTTTGGGTGCATGTTCCTCTTGAAGCTCAAATTTTATCCACTCGACTTCATTTAGAGAATAACGGGGTCCTTAATAACTTTCAGGCACGGTTCAGCCTGTGCGATTCGTTTCTGCCAGCAATTTTTTTACGGTGTGTTCGAAGTCTGATTTGGAATACGAATTATGTTTTCATAAAATTATTTTTCTTACTCTATTATCGTTGTAAGCTTGATGCAAAATGAGCACAAAAAAAGAACTTGAAGAATTGCAGGCAATGAGAAAGGAACTTGAGGCAGAGGCACGCTCTCTCCAAGAGAAACAAAAAGAATTAGAAAACGCACTACGGGCGCTTGAAGAAAAAGTTATAGCTGAGGAACTAAAAAGAGAAAAAGCGATAATTGAAGAACTGAGAAACCGCAATAAGGCTGCCAAAGAAGCCATAGAGCAGATGGAAGCAAAGAAGAAAGAGCTTGAAGCAAAACTGCAGCAGCAAGCGCCACCAGCAGAAACAGTCCCTTCCGAGATTGAGGAAGAAACAGAAGAAGCACCACTTGAAGAAGAAGCACCTGTTGAAAACGAAGATGCAATCACCTTTACAGTTGTAGAAAGCGAAGTCTCAGCCGAAAGCTCCAAAAAACAAGAAAAAAAGAAACGCCGATTCTTCTAAAGCAACACACGCTTCAAAAGCATTGTTTTTGTGCAGTTTAGCGAAAATCAAGTGGCTAAGTACTAAATTTAACTTATCTGCAGCCGAACACAGAAACAATAAACATGAAAGGGCTATTGTTTCATAGTGCTTATTTGCTGGGCAACTCAGCTTCTTCAAGCACCACAGGTACGAAGTGGACATACTCTTCCTTTTGAGATGAAGGCTGCTTCGACGCTCGTCTTTCCCTTTGGTGACCAATCCAGTATAAGCCCCACCCAACTATCCATAGGAAGATAACTGCGGGAAGAAGTAAAAGTATAACAGCTCTGCTTCGTTTACGCTCTTTTCCAAATAGTTTCAACAAAGCACCCAAGGTAAAGAGGTATATAAAACATGAAATAAGCTTTATTTACTATTAATATAGACTCCCAATCAGTTTCTATTAAGTCGAAACAGCGGTAAATCGTAGCTGCCAAAAGCTGGGTAATAAAAAAAGAGGGGCAAGTGTTGCGCCTATTGCTTCTTGGTTTTTGGTTTAGCCTTCGTCTGTGCCTTCGCAGCTTCCTTAACGGGTTTCATGGGCACTCCGCAGCAGAGTATCTCAACTGGCTCGCAGCCACAAGGGTCTTCAACTAAGACTATTAGGCCGCATTCTTCACACTTGTATTTTTCACCTTTTTTCGCCAAAAATCAGCACCAACCACAAGACGGCAACATATATTTCTGCAAATATTCTGATATAAAGGTATCCAAAGCCACGTTATATTAAAAGGAGAAATGCATTAAAGCAATCTCTGCAGAAAAGATGCAGGAAACGCGCATGAAAAAACAAAACTTAACGATTATTCTCTTGGCTGTCGTAACGCTTGCCATAGCCGCTTTCGCGTTTGTGTTACTGACAGGAACACCGGTGCAGACTAAACCTTTAAGCTACACTTACGAAGTTGTCAAAGTTTATCCTCATGACCCAAACGCGTTCACCCAAGGCTTAGTTATTGAGCACGGGGTCCTATACGAGGGCACGGGGCTCTGGGGCTGCTCTACACTGCGCCGAGTAGATTTAGAAACAGGCACAATCCTGCAGATGCGCAGTTTGCCAGACGAGTTTTTTGGGGAAGGCATCACAATCTTTGGCGACGAGATTATCCAGTTAACTTGGCAGAATCAAATAGGCTTCGTCTATGACAAGCAAACATTTCAGCTACTGCGGAATTTTAGTTATCCAACTGAAGGCTGGGGAATTACGCATGATGGTAATCGGCTAATAATGAGTGATGGAACAGCAAACCTGTATTTCTTGGATCCAGAAACTTTCCAGAGGATTGGGCAAGTTGAGGTTCGCGATGGGAACGTGCCTGTGGCAAGACTCAATGAACTCGAGTTTGTTAAAGGAGACGTTTACGCTAATGTTTGGGGCGAAGAAAAAATTGCAATAATTAATCCGCAGACTGGGCAAGTCAAGGGCTGGATAGACTTAACAGGGATATACACGCAAGCGAGTCAGAACCCAAACAGTGTGCTTAACGGAATTGCCTATGATGCAGAATCTAACAGGCTTTTCGTAACTGGAAAATTGTGGTCGTATCTTTTTGAAATAAAGTTAATTGAGCGAAAGTAAAGTTGCCGTCAATCTTCGCTTTTCTTTAGTTCTCCAGCGGCAGAAGTGAATTCTCTGAGTTTTTCAGCCATCTCCTTAAGCGTCTTGTCCACTCGGTGATTTACTGTTCCTTCTTCGAAAGTTCCATCTGCGCGCCTTTGGCCAGCTTTAACTCCTGTGAGAATTTCTATGCCCTCATCAACTGTTTTAACAGCGTAAATGTGGAACTGCCCGTTTCTCACGGCTTCAACAACCTCTTCTTTCAGCATTAAATTCTGCACATTACTTTCGGGAATCATCACACCCTGCTTGCCTGTAAAACCTTTTGCCTTGCAAACTTCAAAGAAGCCCTCAATTTTTTCGTTCACACCGCCTATGGCTTGAACTTCACCTTTCTGATTTACTGAGCCTGTAACAGCGATATACTGCTTTATCGGCAGGCCAGAAAGCGCGGAAAGTATAGCGTATAATTCGGTGCTTGAAGCGCTGTCGCCTTCTACGCCAGCATAGCTCTGCTCAAAAACAAGTCGCGCAGAGAGGCTGAGCGGTTTATCCTGTGCGTACTTCTCGTTTAAGTAGCCGCTGAGAATGAGAACACCTTTAGTGTGGATAGGCCCACCCATTTTTGCTTCACGTTCTATGTCAATTACGCCTTCTTGGCCTAGGCCAATGCTTGCTGTTACGCGGGAGGGAGTGCCAAAAGCAAAATCACCGAAGCTCATAACGGATAGGCCATTAACTTGCCCAACTTTCTCTGCGTCAGTATCGATTAAGATTATTCCTCTGTTGATCATTTCTTGGATTTTCTCTTGGATGAGCTTTGAGCGGTATATCTTTTCTTCAATGGCTTTTTTAACATGGTCTCCAGTTATAAAGCGCGAGTTTTCTTGCGTGGCATAAAAGTTTGCTTCGCGAACGATGTCTGCGACTTCAGCAAAGCGCGTGGACAGTTTCTGCTGATCCTGAGACAGACGCTGGCTATATTCTATTATCTTGGCTAAACCAGAGCTGTCGAGGTGCTTGAGGTTTTCTTTTTGGCATAGGGTGCAGACGAAAGCTGCATACTGCTGTATATTTTCCTCAGTACGCGGCATGGTGGTGTCGAATTCTGCTTTAACTTTAAAAAGCTCCGCGAACTCCATGTCCAAGAGGTATAGTTGCTGATAGAGGTAAGGGCTTCCTATTAGGATCACTTTGACTTTCAATGGTATCGGCTGCGGTTTGAGGCCCTTAGTGCTGATAAAGCCAAAGCGTTCCTGTGGCTCTTCAATAACAATTTTCTCGTCTCTTAACGCGCGTTTCAGTCCTTCGTACGAGAAAGGATTTAGAAGCAGATCTTCGATGGGGATAATCAAGTAGCCACCATTAGCTTTATGCAGAGAGCCGCTGCGGATCATAGTGAAATCGGTTATGAGCGCTCCGAATTGCACTTCTTTCTCGGTTGTGCCGAAAAGGTTTTGGTATGTAGGATTGAATTCCATTATAACGGGTGCGCCTTTAAGTGTAGAGTTATCAACTATTACGTTTACTTCGTATTTTCTGAAGGGCGACTCTTTTACCCAAGGAAGTGGAAATGGAAGCGGCTGTTGAGGTTCACCTTGTTTTACGAATTGGGCTATGTTGTCGAGAATGTCATTTTGCACATCTTTAAGGTAAGTGGTTATTTCAGGCATAGCCTTGTATTTTTCAACCAAGTCTTCAACTAAGTTGCCGATTGCGTAAAGCGCGACGTCGCGATTAAGCTTCTTAATTGCTTCGTGAATTTTACGTTCCAAATCTATAAACTGCCGCATTGCGCTTCGGAATTCTACCTCTAAGCGCTCTCGCTTTTCCTGAATGAGCTGTTGCATCTTTGGCGGCAACCGTAGCAGTTCTTCCTCGCTGACTGGACGACCATTGATCACGGGAATGAGAAGCAAACCAACAGGGGTGCTTTGAATTATGAAGCCCTCCTGCTGCGCCCTAACGTTTAGCCTGTCAATTAACTCCTTCCGTTGCTTCTCTATCTCACGTATTGTTGCTTCTCTTTTTGCAGTGTAGTCTTCGCTTTCGAAAGCTTTAGGAAGTGCTGTTTTGGCGCTTTCAATGAGAAATTTCATGTCATCGCGAAACTGCTTTCCCTTACCGGCAGGCAGCGATATTGCCTTCGGCTCATATGGATTGGAAAAGTTGTTTACATAGCACCAGTCTGAAGGCACCGGCTCAACACGGGCTACTTCTTCAACGAAACTTTTAACCGCGGTTTTCCTTCCTGTTCCAGGATAACCCGCTACGTAAATATTAAAGCCCTGATTCCTAATGCCTAAACCAAACTTTAAAGCTCGAACAGCCCTTTCCTGGCCGATTATCTCCTGAAGCGGCGCCAGTTCTTGGGTTGTCTCGCAGCGTACGAGGCTACTGTCGCATTCTTTTCTGAGACTCTCCGGGGATAATTCGCCTTTCATTTTCTTAAAACCTCGTCAATCCTAATCTAATCTGATGAAACATTTAACTCTTAATGCCTAAAGGCTACTGCCCGCAGCTATCAAGTTATTTTTGGCGCCAACTGTGCCTTTTTGATTATGAAAACACCCGAGTT
>JAWCMT010000002.1:0-5531 GCA_038849555.1 Bathyarchaeia archaeon
TTGGCTAAGCGTTCAACTATTTCGTTTCGATGTTCATCATTTGGCACGATGAGTAGTTTTCTTTTCGGCGGGTTTTCTTCCGCCTCGACATCCTCCAGCGGGTAGATGTGCCATGTTTTCTGCAGCTTGGCGATGGGAAATTTGTGGCCTGTTATTAGCACTGCAAGTTTTTTCCATGTTTTTTCGGCTGTGAGGGTGCCTTCGAAAAGCTTTTGTTTGGTTCTTATGCGCCAGGAGAGGTTGCGGAGAAGCATGTAGATGCCGCTTGCCGCTGCAAACAGCACAGAGTTGCTCAAGATTGTTAGTGGAAAAAGGTTCTGTGCAAGGGGCGAAATCGCCGTGGCTACAATTGGCGTGAACAGCTGTTCTGGGTAGAAGGGTAAGGCGAAGGCTATGCACATAAACGCTTTAGAGTCTGCGCCGCCAAAGGCGCCAGTATAGAAAAGCAGAAATGCAATAGCGGCGGTGACGGCGAAGCTTATGGCGTAGGGCAGCAACTTCGCTGCGTCGGCAAGGAGTAATTCGGCGAGGGTTAGTGCAAGCGCTAGCGGCGCGTAGATTGCCCATGCGCGGTTGGTGACTTCGCGGGTTTTGTAGTCGCTCCATGAAGCGTAGGCTAGTATGCAGAGCGATAGAGCGATTTTTGTGGCCGTTATGATTTGGAGTGGTTGCAAGTTGTTTCTGCACCGTTTTTGGTGTGTGTTAGGTGGCGCGGTGTTAATAAAAATTGGTGTTTGACGTGTTGGGTTTTAAAGGGGGTAAGGGGGCTGATTGGCGGTTAGGGTGCCTGCTCAGTGAAGGATAGTGACGCACCGCTGCTGGGCACTATTTTGAAGTATAGGGTTTGTTTGGATTGCCAGTTGTAGTTTACGGTGAAGCTGCTGACGCTTTTGGGGTCGATTGTTATTGCGGCTGGGTTGGTGTCGTAGCTTTGCATGGTTGTAGGCGAGTCGCCTATGTAGACTTTGACTATTTGGCCTGTGGATGTTCCTGAGTTGCCGATGTCTATGGCGATTTTGCCGGCTTCTGGGAAGTTTACATTTGCCTTGTAGGGTATGAAACTTGCTTGTTGGGTTGTGCTGCCCATGTAGGTTGTTATCCACGCGTAGGTTATGACGGTGGCGGCTACGGCGATGACTATGAGCAGTAGCGTGGCTAGTAAGGGGGATATGGCGTTTTTTTGGTTGAATCTCTTGTGGGTAACCATGTTTTTCTCAGCCTTTTTCTCGTTACTTATGTTGAATACGAATTTTGTATTTAACCTATATGAAGTGGGAATATGCATTATGGATAATTCGGAAAACGAATAGGAAAAACGTGTGCTGACCGTTGCTGCTCGATGACAAGCTTCAGCCCATCTACATATAACGTGATTTGGCGGCTGAAATGTCAACTTAGCTTTCGGTGGTTACTGTGACGGTTGGCGGATACTCAACGAGAATCCACAAGCCGCTTTCGTCGCTACTACGGTAGATGGGCGTTGTGCCGTCAAAGGTGACCACAGCACCATGCCAACTAACATCCAAAGCGTAAGTGAAGCTAACTGAGCCACTTGCAACAGGAAGTAGCTCGATAGTTTTTGTGGATTCCGTATTTTTAATGGCGCCCACAGAGCTTCCAGCGATAGAGTTGAATACGTAAAGTATTTGATTTGCCTTGTCAGTGAACATTATTCCTGCGCCTTTTGTGCCAGAGATTAGTTGGCTCCAGTGGTGGGGTGTCCAGCCACCGCTTGTGTAGTTGTAGAATGTTCCGGTGCCGTTTGTTACTATTGGGAAGCCGCTTAATGTTCCGTTTTCAGTCATTGCAGTGGGTGAACTAGGCGAGACAGTGAAGCTTATTGGACGTAATTCGGTGATTACTCGTGATTGAGCTGAATCTATAAACATTAATCGCAAGTCGTAGGTGTAGTATGTTACATTAGCGGGGAGTGTAATCACTATGTTAGCGTAAAGGTTTGGACAGTTGTCAGCGCCACCGTTCCATTCAGCCTCTTGTTGTATAATGTCTCTAATCACGCCATGATGTATTACTTTTGCACAATCAGCGCCATAAACACTGAGTTCATTATTTATGCGCATGAAGCTTGCAGTGCTTGATGTACCTGTGCCGATGACAGTTGAGGTTATGTTGAAGCTGCTGCTGGAGTTTATAATTTGAAGACGTATTTTGCCATTTTCTAATCTGTTATTATTATGATCATCTCCAGTAAAGTACAGGTTATTGTATGCCAATGGTGTTTGGACGGCTTCGTCGCTTCCATTCCACCATATCGTAATCTTTGACACGTAAACGTCGACTAGGAAGACGATCATTTGCCGATTGCTAAATACTGTAGCGTTGCTCGTCATACCTTGCGGAATGCGGTATTCTGACGCCCAGTCCTCAACTTGGAAGGGCACCTCTTCTTCCACACCGCTTCTGGTTTGACTCACGTGAATAGCCTTAACTGGAACTGGCGGAATAGGAACCGCTTGCGTGGTCATTTGCAGCGATTGTCCAAGCCAGCGCATTGTGCCATTCTGCAGCAACTCCACCACCGTAGTGGACTCCTGCAAAGTTAGCAGAAAGCTGGGGTCAGGTTTAGGCTTCAGCAGCACGGCATCTATGTTCCAGCTGTCCTGTGTTGTATCTGACACGTCGCTGGTGCCTTTAAAGCGAATGGTAAATGTAGATGAGGTTATGTACTGTGTGACAGAAACGTTGTTCCAAGTGTTCGGTTGCAACGCGTTAATAACGGTTACCCAAGATGAGCCGCTTCGAACCTCAACCTTCAATGGCTCTGAGCCCAGCGCGCCTGTTTTAATGCAGAGGTCTTGGCGAGGATTAGTTGCGTTAACGTTTATCCATTGTTCCTCAAGCTCAAGCGCGTAATTAGTAACTTCAGGGCTAAATCTTACTAAGTCAAATTTCATGTCAAATTGTGTTGACGTTAATTTCACAGCTGTAATTTTAATTTTCCAATAGCCAGTGCTGTTTTGGAAACTTGCCGGGTTTGCCGTTATAATCTGCGTCTTTGTTACGTCTGTGGTTCCCACTGTAGCCGTCATGTAGCCGTCTCCGCTGGTTGGATACTGCCCCACAACATAATTATAAAGTTGGAATGTCACGCCAACATCCGCTATGGTGGCTGACCCATCTATAGTCCAAGTTAATCCCTCCAAGCTGACCGTGTCGGAGTAACCTGTAAATTCTACGTCGCAAGTGTATTCTATTGGGAGCAGTGTTGGTTGTAGAAGCACGGCTATAGCAACCCAACTTGCTGAACTGCCCATAGTCCAAGACATTGTCGTTGAACCGCTCGTGAAAGATTTGTCGCTTGCACGACCCTTATATTGTTCACCTGTTTGAGCCCAACGATTCGTTTGCCCACTGCCCTCGGTAACACTATACTGTGACGTTCTATACGTGCCAAGATGACCATAAAGCATCTTGCTGTATGAGCCGGAAGCGGTTACGCTGACGCTGGCGCTTGTTCCAGAGCCAGAGGCGGTATTGTTAGCCAGAACTGGGCTAGTCTGATTAACGTTTGTATATGTAACAGAGCCACAAACAGCCAGAGTGGAAGCCGCAAAGGTTACGGTAATTGTTCTTGTTCCTGCTGTGGGGTTGGTGAGGAGGAAAACGTAGCTGCGAACCTGAGGATTTGAAGAGTAAACGGCAGTGGCTACTTGAGTTAAGGCTATTCCGTCATATGTTATGCTTGTCACCGTTGTAGGCGTTCCACCACTGTTAAATACGTCTACTGCCACAAGCAAAACTCTGTTGGGGCCTGTTCCCGTTGTATGCTTCCACGATACCGAGTTTGCTTGCGATGTTAAAATTGTGCTGTTAGCGCTGTCGAACCCGATTGTGCTGTAGTCGGTAGAGGAGTATGCTGTTGGGTAACTTCGCAACTGCATATACACGCCATTGTCACTTTTCAAGTCGGTCAAATTTCCAGAAACCCACGCGGTTGAGCCCAACCCTGACCAATAGTCAGGATAATAATACTTCGGTGTCGTTCCTGAAGCCGCTTCCGTCAACGTATCAAATATGCCGTCTGGACCGTATTGCTGCGCAGTAAAGTTACTGTGCACGCCTTTGTCTGGAATGCCATCCACATCCGAGAGGAGGTCAACATAATCGGCAGTTTGGTTTGAATATGGGGTGTTCCATTCCAAGTTTATGGTGTAATGGCTGAATGATGCGGCAACAACAACAATTCCACGTGAGTCCTCAACTCTGACGACATATGACTCCGGGTCTATTCCAGACGGAACAGCTATCTCGTATGTGCCGTCTGCGTAAACTGTTGGCTCATCACTTGGACTTATATGCTCCCACGTCAAATTTGTATAGAGATAACGATAGAACTTCAAACTTTGCTTTCCCAAATTAACAACGGGTTCACCGCCATCTTTGGTTATGCGTATACGTGTTTGATTGTCCGGAGTTGTCCCCAAGACTTCTACATCCAACCTGCACCAGGTTGAGTAAGTCATATCATAAACGCCTAAGCCATTCAAGTCGTACTTGACGGAGAATGAGCCTGCGCTATAGCTGACATTGGTAAACCAGTATGTGTATAAATCGAAGGTGACGATTTCGAATGAAGGACTCCACTCGGGCCTGATGTCGCCGATGTTTTCTAAACCACTTCGCAGATAATTGAAGGCAAGCTGCTTAGCGTATGTAGTGTTTCCTGTAACCTGCAAGACTGAGCCGTAATAGCCAACAGTAAAACCCAAAACATGCTTCAGCGCCAAGTTGATTTCGTCTACAGCGCTTAAAACTCGTGGTTGATCCTCAAGCTGAGCATACCTGATAGCAGAGTAAGTGGTCATGACTGCAGCTATTAAAACAATGGCAACAAGCATCGCTGCAATAATTGTAAATTGGCCTTTCCGATTCAACTTTAACCGTTGCATGGTTAGACGCCTCCTACTAATCCAAGCTGCAGAACAACCAGCCTAGACGTCCCATAAGCCGTGTACTCAGAACGATAAAGACGAGGCTTATAATCAGCCAAAATTCCGAGAGCGGCAATTCTGATGTCAGGCGTTCGAGTTAGACCAATAGCGTAAAATGCGCCTCGATATGTGCCACTTCCACTGATGTGCCTATACACTGCTGCAGGAATATAGTTACCGGCAGTATTAAAGACGTATGTTGTCACGTTCAAATGGTAGGTACTCAAAATAGATGTGGGTAAAGCTCTGGTGGATGTTTGGTAAGGCGCTGGGTAAATACCGTAATAGTTGCTCATTTCTAAAACTTTATCTGACAAATATACGACGCCGGGACTGCCTGTAATAGAACTCGCACTGTAAGAGTATGTCTGATTATCTAATCCTTGAAGAAAAGCAGTTAGCCCAGATGGACCCCCGCTGCCATCTGTACCAATCATTTTCATGCCGTATATACCCCAGCTGTTTTGACTAGAGTTAAGCAGTACAGTATTGGACACGTAATAGAAGGGATATCCAACAATGCTAACCCAAGTCCAATTATACTCCAAAACTCTCTTTCCAAGAGTGTGCGCATACCGA
>JAWCMT010000002.1:5545-59844 GCA_038849555.1 Bathyarchaeia archaeon
TCATAGCCTACACCTGTACTTGCATAGTATCCTGAAGGTATGGGTACGGCTTCTCCGCATGTGTTTATTATAACTGCATTCTGGACAGTTTCACCCTGCAATGACGTGCCATTTAATATCTGTGCTAGTTGCGCTGTGTTCTGTACCATTACCGTGTTCACGAAATACGGCGACAAAAGCCGGTACAAGTCCTCTGCCAAGCTATGCGCCGTATAGCCCGTGATCCACCATCCTGGGGCATCGCTGCAGTTTAGGATGTACAGTGTGCCTCCGCCTTCGCGCTCACCTATCTTTTCCGGGACAACGTTAAAGGTCACATTTGAAGAAGCAACCATGTACGAAGAAGAATCTGAAGTTAGACCCAGACTCTCCGCATTCGAAATAGACCGCCGCGGCAAATATAATTCAGCGCCACTTTCGCCGATGCCCACTTCATAAACAGTTAAATTATACACAACATTTGGCGGCAATGAGGCTGAAAGAGCAACCTGAAGATCGCTCCAAAGCGTATAATTTTCAACGTCGAACGCTGCTAAGCTTAAAGAATAATCCGAATCCAAAACCTGCAATGTCGTTAGCGCAAGCCGCTTAAGATTAACAGGCGAAACCTCCCGTGGCCAAGGCAAAGTGGCATAGAAGGAGGAAATAATAAAAGCTCCAGTGATGATAATTATTGCAACTAAAACTTCAATTGTACGCATCATCTTAACTCACCACCTGATAGCCTTCTAAACTCCATAAGGCCAATTTAGCCTGATAGGCAATGCCGTTAACCAGAACTTGACGAGTATCAGTTGCAACCCACTCCTGCTTCGACGGTTCACCGCCAAAAACGATGCTAAAACCCAGTGAACTAAGCCCCCACGGCATCATAGCAACACCGCCCTCAACGCTACTCTTCTTATAAGTGACTATCAGAACACCCGCATTATAGGTTGGAATCTCGATTTCGCCATAAGGATAGCCCTCACCATAATTCACCTTTCCACAAGCATTATCCAATGAAAGCTCACGCAAAGTAAAATCCTCTGTAAGGGCAACCAAAGTAGCATTATATTTTACTTCTGCTACTGGAGGAGCAAATTGGTGAACATCCCAACTGTGCGCTATCAGAACCAATTTTTCAGAAAGATTGCCAGCAAACGGAATTATATAATTGTTATCAGAAGAAACACGCTGATAATAACCCACTCCCCTCATGCCACTGGTCTTAACATAAGCAATAAAAGAGTAGCATGAATCTTCATCTGACACCTCTGGGAAATCTATTGAAACGAAACCTTGCGCGTTAGTATAGCAAGTTCCATTCAAAACTTTGTAAGAGGGATATGCTCCCCCGGAAAGGGAAACCAGAAATAAATAGTAACTTACCTCTGCATTGGCGAGCGAAAAACCAGCACCTGAAACATGCACAGACAATCTTAACGGATCCGCAGCCCGCGTTTCCGCTACTGAAACAGCTATCAAGGGAGTTAACGTTAGCTGGAACCCATAAGTATTATTTAAACCCAACAGTCGTAACACTGTAGAATAGTTAAGAACCTCACTATAAGGCATCAACAGATAAGAACCAAAACTCATAGTAATATTGCTATAAGTCATGTTTGTCTTTTCATAATAAACCGGCTCACCTGTAGAAGAGCACAAACGCATTAACGAAAACGGACTAAGCCGGTACTGCGTAAACTCTGGATCCTGCAGCCCAAACCCCCTTGGCTCTTCAGCACATATGCTCCAATTAACCGGAATCCCCGGATTCAGCAGTATCGTATCCAACAAATCGCTGGCTTTGGTTGCAAGCGCCTTGTGCCGCTGATAAATTACGCCTGTCTGAATTGTCTGATTAAACAAGCCTATGAACAGTAGCGTCGCCGCCAGAAAAGCCATAACAGCAACCATGTGGTCAATACTTGAACTCACCATGCGCGTCGCTCACCCCATAAAACGCATCAAAATCGTGCCGTTCGAGAATTTTGTGGCAGCCAGCCTTGCAGTTGGGGAGTTGCTCACAAAAGTTGAAGGATTCCATTCCACGTTCGAGCCTAATGCAACCGAGGCGGTTGCTTCTATGTTGCTTTCCGTAAACCTAACGGTAATATCCAAGATCTTACTGGATTCAAATGAAGAACCAGAAGTCTCTCTCAAAGTCGCGTTCGCCGTATACGCATAACCTTCTACGAAAGCAGGAACGGCCAATTCATTCGTCACGTTTCCCGTGGATATCGACTCATGACTTAACGCTGAATACAACTGGTGAACAGAGCTGCCGATGTGCCCCGCAACTTCACGCAGGGCAAGCGTCTGCCGCGATTCTGTCCACATCGTCATAATCCAGCCGACAGTCAATGGCAACAGAAAGATTTGCATAATCAAAAGTGGAATCATAATCATGTACTCGATAGTTATCTGCGGCAAACCACATCGCCCCCCTGCATTCGCTATACTTCTCCTATCTTAACGCTCACTGTACCAACGTAAAATTCGATAACAGAATCTGGCGGTAACGGCGATATTACCTCATTGACGCTTTCAAATTTGAAGAAAATATTATCAAAATCCGAATCTAGAAACTCTACACTTATAGCAACTTGGTTGTCACCAACAGTTGAAAACTTTGTTACGTTTTCTCCAGTCAAAGTTACCGACTGCGAAAGATAACGCTGGCCACTTGGAAACTCGAGGATAGGCAAATAAAATTTGAAATAAGTCGTATTGCTGCTTTCTCTTGAAATCTCTGCGGTCATAGTTCTTATTGTGGGAGCCATAACAATCCTAGTGTAGCCGCCATCACTCATCGGTAGCTTCTCAGCACAAAACACATGACACACAGGAGCGGAAGACCCCAACTGTATAAAAGAGCCGCTATGGGTGGGAGTCACGCGCTCAAAGTAGCCATTGCCAACCGAGTACGAAGACACAGGCATATTAAACATAATAATCCCTGTAACAACATTAAACAACTCAGCACCATCGACAAAGACGCGGTACCGCAACACGTCTTCCTTAACCATCATATTGCCATAGCGGCTTGAGTAACGAATCGTCTGTGTACGCCCAATAGTCCACGCGATGTCGTCCAGCTGCAGCCCGGTGGTGAGCATGAATTGCTTGTTGGCGCTGTACTCGTTTTCAGCTAGGCGCTTATCCAGAAAGGTGCTTGCGTATGTTGCGGCCACGAGAATCATGACTACTACAGCCGCGGTTAAGATGACCGTGGAGACGGCTGGCGCAACCGCATGCTTATCTCTCCGCAAACTTTCACGCCTACCACACATCATTCTTCTCCACTCCTTAACCGAAGCTTACAAGCGAAGGCAAAATCTTCGCCGCCAACAAGGCAATTACAACCAGTATTGAAGCATGCTTGAAGCCAGCGGCAACTGACTCCTCGCTTATTTTCCCGGCAACTAAACCAATCAGGTAACTGTGGAAGATAACCGAAGTCAAGAAGATGGTTCTCATGCCGCTGAAATCCTTAGGCGCGCTTGTCTGGCCGATTGTTCCTGTCACACCTAACGTGCCCGTGGTAAAGCTCAGCATCATAATTGTTGTGGCAACGAGCAGAAGCGAAGCGATATAGGGCATCATGATGTAGGGGCGAACAGCCATCTTCTTCTCCTTCTCAACCTCCTGCGTTAAACTGTTAAACCGAGCAAGCGACTCAATCATGGCGATGGTGCCGCCTCCCACGTCGATGGTTTCAACGAGGAGGAACATGACCAGCTGCGCCATCCAGCTCTTCGTGCGCGTAACAAACTGCATAATCACCTTCTTAACGGGTATACCCCAAGAAATCTCAGAGCTGATTTTGCGCAGCTGCTTGGTGAAGATGCCGTAGTCACGTTTAGACAAGCTTTCGATGCATTTTTCGGGCGACAAGCCTGTCTTCCGCACTTCGGTTAAGTCCCTCAGGAAACTGGTGATGCCCTGCTCCATGCCTGCTTTTTCCTTTGCAAGTTTTATGTGTATAATCGCGGCGGGAGCTGTCGCAACGACTAATGCCACGGCTATAGCTACAGGCAAATCAACTATTTCTGCAAGTGAACTGAACAGAGGAAGAGGCACGAAGCCCATGAAGTTCGTCAGCAGAAGGAACAGGACGATGCCGACGGCGCCGCAGATACCATAGACCTTGTAAGGCCGCATGTCAACAACGGGCGTCTTCGGCTGCATGCTATGCGCCAAATAAATAAACATCAGCGAAAGCAGAGGCGTGAAAAGGTAAGTGTACAGTATTATACCTGACGTCAGCGATACGCCGGTGCTGTAGATCGCGTCTACGCTGAACAGGATGTAGAAGCATAACGACATCATGACCATTACGATGATGAAGGTTTCCAGAAGCATGCCTAGGCGTTCAGCTGCAGCCTTAACTCGTAAAGCGCGGGTTTTGAAGATTTCCTCTGCTTTGCGCTCGAGGAAGTGCCCGATGTCTCCGCCGATAATGACCGTGGAGGCGTAGCCTGAAAGGAAATCTTTGAATACGTCCAGTGGGTTCTTTTTTGAAGCTTGCTCTAATGCGGTCAAGGGGTCGATGCCGAATATTTCCACGTCTTTTAGTATTTCTCTAGCTTCTTTGCGCATTGCAGGCATCAACTCGACTTCTGAGAGGCGTTTGAAGCTGGTGTAAGGTGCGATGCCGCCTGATGCCATGACGCTGATGTATGCGGCAGCGAAGGGCATTTCACGTTCTAAACCAGAAGCGCGGTCGCTGGCTTTTGACAATGGCGCCGCTAGGAAGCCGGCAATAACGTAAAATGGAAGGGGAACTAAGAAGAGTAAGGGTAGGAAACCGAATATTAGTAGTAGAATTGTTGCGATTACAGTTACGGGAATTGTTAGCATCGCAACGAAAAACATCAGCGATATGTAGGTTTCTGGGTAGATTTTGATCATAGCCTTTTCTAGGCTGTGCTTGCAGTTATAGACACGTTTCAGAAAGAATGGGGCTATGCCGCCGAAGAGGCGGAAAGACCACGCTTCAAGAGTTTCGAGAAGCGGCAACGGCTTTTACCTCCTCCCCAGCGAGTATTTTCTCATAAATTTGCTTTGGTCTCGCATAGTACTCTGCAATTATGGCGGCTACGTCCTTGTAGCTGCGTATGTTTCGCTCACGCATCCAATGCAGAACGTTTTTGCGTCTTTCCAACTCTTCAAGAAGCGTGTTTTTAGATATGCCTTGGCGCTCTGCAATTGAAGATAACAATATGCTGTCATCGAAATTAATTTCATGTATATCTTTGGCGGGATTCCACTTTGAAGGAGCGTGGTATTTCTCGTAATCTTCAATTTCGCTTACTGTGATAACTCGTCTGAAAGCTTTCCGCTCGTTGTTTTTGATGAGGTGAACTCGGCGCACTGAAAGCACAATGTTCATCAGCGGGATGTACGCGGGTGAAATGTCCATATGCTTCTGCGTCAGACGCTTGACGGCGGAGTCCAAGTTTTCGGCGTGCATTGTGCACATGCCACCGTGGCCTGTGGCTAACGCTTGGAAGAGCACATAGGCTTCTTGACCTCTTACCTCACCTACGATCATAATGTCGGGGCGGTGCCGCATTGAAGTCTTCACGAGGTCGAACAGGGTGACTTCGCCAACGCCGCTCCCGCCTAAGCCGTAACTTTGACGTGCGATAAGTGAGACCCAGTTTTCATGGGGCAGATTAAGCTCGGCGGTTTCTTCGATTGTGATTATTTTGCTGCCTGGCTTTATTAGGCAAGCTAGCGCGTTTAAGGCGGTTGTTTTGCCTGCTGCTGTTCCGCCTAAAACCATTATTGACGCGCGGCTTTCGAGGCATATCCAGAAGTAAGCAGCCATTTCCTCCGAGAATGTGCCGATGTTTATTAGGTCTATGATTGAGTAGGGGTCTTCTCTGAATTTTCTTATCGTGAACGCGGTGCCGAAGGGTGTGATTTCGCGCCTGTAAGCGACTGCAAGGCGGTGTTTGCCTGGTAAGGAGGCGTCTACTATTGGGAAGGCGGAGCTTACGTGTTTTCCAGCCATGTGTACCAGTTTGACGACGAGATTGTCTAGTGTTTCGTCGTCTGGGAATTGGAGGCTTGTTTCGATGCTTTCGTAGTTGCGGTGCCATACGTAAACTGGCTTGTTTACTCCGTCGCATGAAATATCTTCGATGTTTGGATCTCGCATTAATGGGTCGATTTTTCCGAAGCCGACGAGGTCGCGTTCTGCATGGTAGAGTATCTTGTACCATGAAACGTCTGGAAGCCAACCGAGGCTGATGCGGTATTTGTCAACTATTTTTTTGGCTTCTTCGGCGAAGAATTTTCTTGGGTCGAGTATTTCCTCTTTTGGTGATTCGATTTCGGCGAGTAGGATTTCTAGGATGCGGTCGTAAACGCCTTTTTCAAGTGGGTCAAGTTGCAGTTCGTCGAGGATGTATTTGTACTCGCCTGTTTTTGGGTTTTGAACTATTACGACATGTGCGAAGGGCTCGTATAGGGGGTATTTGTCAACTACTTTGAGCCCTCGGGGTATGGGTTTAGGTGGAGGTGGTGGAAGTGGTTGTTGCTGTTGTTCTTTTTTCTTGAAGTTTATGTTGATTTTGATTTTTTTCAGGCCTGTGAATGGTGATTTAAGGTGTAATTTGGGCATTTTGTGTCTCCTTGTTTATGATTCAAGCCACACTCTATTAAATATTGCGTCTTAATAGATAATATTGTAAACATGTTAAACACAAATACATATCCACAATCAACAAGACACCTAAACAAAACACCCTCTCGCAAACTAACAAACCCTCATACAACAAGCCCACCGCAAGGCCAAAACAGCACCTCAAACAAAAACATCCACAATAAAAAAGAAAAACGATAAAAAACTAAAACATGCACTACTCAGAAATCGGAATTTGCACCTACTTATTAGCCCTTTTCAACTCTTGAATTATCTTTTGAGTTTCCTCTTCCGAGGGATGGTTGATGGCACCGACTGGACATATTTCCTCGCAACCTCTGCAGAATACAACACAATTATACGGATTCTTCACAACGGTTCTCTTTTTTCCGCCTTTCTCTTCAAAGTCGAAAGCATGATTGTGGCAGAACTCCACGCATTTGCCGCACGTGATGCATTTTTCGTAATCAATTATTGGATACCAAGGTATCTTTCCGCGGGGAATCCCTTCGTAAGTTTCTTCCAACATTTTTTATTTGCCTCCATGTTTTTAGAACCAGAAAGAATAACAATATTTAAATTTTGTTATTAATTTTGAGGAAATATTATGGCTAAGGCGGCATAAAATAGACTGCCGGCACATAACAATATTTAAATATTCGCTTCGCGCCAGTCCCCTATGATGCCTTCACAAACAAACAACAAAAACAAGTTTAAAGCCAAAATCTTCAAAGCTCTGTCGGATCCTATACGCTTAAGCATACTAGAGTTTCTACGCGACGGCGAAAAATGCGTATGCGAAATCATCCCTCACGTCAAACAAATACAGCCCGTCGTTTCCCGGCATTTGAAAATCCTCAAAGACAGCGGCATACTCATTGACCGAAAAGAGGGCAACAAAAGACTCTACTCTATAACGGATCAACAGATATTTCGAATCCTCGATGGATTGACGCCCGAACTTGTCAACACACTCTCAAATAAGATAATTGAACAAATCACCTAAGCGAGAAGGCAAGCAGTAAAAGGTTGTGCAGAAGTGGACTATCCCGCATGTAACCGTAAAACGTGTATACATTGGAAAAATGGTCGGTGCACCATAAAAAACCCAGAAAGAGAAAACGACGCTTGCTTGCATTACGAAGATACAATGGATGCACTTAGACTGAAGGCAGACCCTCTAAAAGGCTCACTCGGCTGAGTAAAAACATACAATAGTGCAAGTTAGCCGTCACCACAAGCTAAACCGCTCATCGCTTCTACGTATTTCTGTGCATCTTTAACTGTTTTAAACGGGCCATACACGAAGTCGTACTGAGGGTGGCTTTCTTTTGTCGGCGCAGTTTCAGCCTCAAAAATTTCAGGTTTTGCCTTTTCTTTTATTCCCACGTAAACGCCCATGTGGTTTTGCTCCCTTTTGTTGATAAGTCAAAGAAAATAAAAAAACGTATTTAAATATGTTGGTAATAATTGATGTTTATGAACACAACGAAGATTAACAAGAGATTAAGTCGGTTGCCAGAGATGGGCAGCTGTTCTCTTGAGAAGGCATCGGAATATGCAGAAGAGTTAAAGGACCTAGCTGATAAAGAACTGAGCAACGAGAAAGCTGAAGTTAGAAGTAAAATCTTTAAGGCTCTAGCCGACCCTACACGATTAAGAATCCTCGGGTTGCTATATGCGCGAGAGATGTGTGTTTGCGAGGTTATGGTTGCCTTGGATTTGACGCAGCCCACGGCTTCGCATCATTTAGGGATTTTGGAAAATGTGGGTTTGGTGAAGAAAAGGAAAGAAGGTAAATGGGTTTTCTATAGGCTTGCTGATCCAAAAAAGTTTGGAGTTCTTCTCGATATATCTTTTTAGCATTTTTGCAACAACAAATTTAAATATTTCAATATAACGTCTTTTCAAGACAAGGCGAAAAAATTGAAAAAACTAACAGCAAACATCGACAATACCAAACAGCCCAAAAAAGCGCTAACAGAAGCGCAAGCCGTAAAACACGAAGCATCTCTTGGTCTTTTCGAGAAATACTTAACGCTTTGGATAGCCATCTGCATAGTTATCGGTTTACTGCTCGGGCGCTTTCTGCCGCAGTTCGGCCAATTTATGGACTCGCTCAAGTTTAACAATCTGTCCATCCCAATCGGAATCCTTCTGTTCTTTATGATGTACCCAACAGTCGTCGGCATACGCTTCAGCGACATAAAAAAAGCAGCACAGAACCCCAAACCATTGCTTGTGACAATAATCGCAAACTGGTTAGTGGCACCCATCATAATGACTGTTCTTGCAAACGTTATTTTAACAGCGCTTCTCCCCGGAGATCCATTACTTCCCGAGTATATTGCCGGCGTCATTCTTCTGGGCTTGTCACCTTGCACAGCCATGGTTATGTGGTGGATGTTCCTAGCTAAGGGCGACATGGCACAGGGCTTAATCAATACAGCAGTTAACGCTTTGCTCATGGTCGCGCTTTACGCGCCGCTTGCAGCCTTCTATCTCGGCGTAAGCAGCATTCCAGTTCCATGGGATTTGATTGCCACAAGCGTTCTAATTTTCATAGCGCTACCCGTAGCCGCCGGCGCAATATCCCGCAAGGTCATACTAAGCAGAAAAGGCGAAGAGTGGTTTAATAACACGTACATCCCAACGCTGGGGAAAATATCCATAGTTGCAATGCTAACCACGCTAATCGTTCTATTCTCATTCCAAGGCGAAATCATCCTAACCAACCCGCTGCTAGTGGCTTATCTTGCCGCGCCAAACCTGCTTCATTACGCCACAATGGTCGCATGGACCTATCCGCTGGGCTACTTCCTCGGCTGGAAATACGAATCGGCCGTTGATACCATGCTCATAGGCAGCAGCAGCCACTTCGAAGTCGCCATAGCAGTAGCCACGACGCTTTATGGAATAAACTCCGGCGCAGCCCTAGCAACAGTCATTGGGCCATTGATGGAAGTGCCGCTTATGCTGTCGCTTGTGAAGCTTGGATTGCGAACCAGAAAATACTTTCCAAGAAAGAAAAAACAATAGAAGGCACATGGTTATCGAAGTCGCGATAAATGCCTATAAGGCAGTAAGGCACTTTTGCTTTTTTTGTGCGCATAAAGTTATATCGAGTTTTGTTTTGCATGTGTTGAGGATAGCGGGTTCCAATGACATCCAACAATAAATTTAAATTTGTGAATATATTTTGTTAATATGTGAATACAATGAACATTAAAAACTCAGGCAAGCTACCGAGTGAAGAATGCGATCACAAATGGGAACCCACGGAAAGAACACATCACGGCAGTCACCTTAAGCTTAAGTGTGTTAAATGCGGAGCAACAAAAGAAATCGAACTATTTCCATAGCCATTATAAGGTGCTACTATCTAATTAAGCGAAACATTATAGTTTCTACAAAAGAGACGAAGTCGAACCGAGTATTTATCCAGTTGAGTCAACAAAAACGTTTAATAGCCATAAGACTGCTATAACGGCAAGACATGGTGGATAACGCTGAGACATCTTAATACGGGAAAGCTTAGCATGGTAGCCTATGACATTCTAATTCCAACATTTATAGCTCTGTTAATCGTTAGCATGGCAATTGCTTCATCGCCAGCTTTGTTAGGCCTCAAGTATTCTCTGCTAGAAGCAATACTCGTTGTAGGTATCCCTATGCTGCTGGGGCTTATTTGGAATAAATGGGCAGGCGGCGCCACTGGTTTCCTGCTAGGAAGCCTCTATTCCCTTTACTATGCAGATCAGTTATATGCAACTCAAGGCCACACAGATATTGCGCTTGTTGGAAACTTGGCAAGCGCCATGCTTATCGGATATATTGCCGGCGCCTTGAACAAGAGCGCAAATAGCTACCGAAGAATGCTAATTTCAGGCGTTGCAGCCGGATCTATGGGAGCATTGGTCGTGATATTCGCAAGTCAATTTTCATCTGTTCTTGGGGAAACAACAGTGGGTGGAGCGGCACTGGCATTTCTACCGCGCATTCTTGCTGGGATAATAGTCCCACTGGTAGCTAAAGCCTTTTTACGGCATAGTGCAAGCCAAAACTCTGGGCAATAGCCTTTTTTCACAACGCCATAAAGATGTACGTTACCAATGGCTTATTTGCGTTCGCAGTCAAAACAAAAATCACTTTCACGATTTGTCCAATAAATTTTCCCACAGCGTAGGCAAGTAGCTCTACGAAGCAATTTTTTGTCTTCTGTTATGCTGGCCGTAAAGGTTGTTCTCTGCGGAAAGCTAATCGCTTTATTATGGCATAATGGAACACATGCTGTGCAACCGCTTATGCATCTAGCAGGATATGCTACAACCGCCTTACCACTTTCGAATGTGAAAACGCCATGAGGGCAGTATTCAATGCAACGGGGCTTTCCCAATTTGGCGCACCCGTCGCATTTTTCAGAAAAAATAAGTGGAAACCAAGGTGTCTTTGGACTTGCCAACATCATCTACCTATGTGCTGTCAAGTTTTTATGCCTACGCCTCATCCTAACAATTAAAAGAAAATTATACGCTTTTTCTTGACATAAAGCTCAGAACCCCCCTGTTAAAACGCCATAAAGCAACCCCGAGAAAATAGATGCCAAAAAGGCTGAAAATCCATAGGTAATTGCGATTTTCCAGCCTATTATGCGTGAAGTTGACAGCATATTGGGTATGTCATAGGGTTGACCCATCAGCCAAGCAATTGTTGCGGCAGGTGCCATTCCCAAATTAACAAGAGCTTTACCTAACGCCACTTCAATCAAAGTTGGCGTATACAATGGTCCAGCTAATATTGCCGCGTATACAACGCCTGTTGGCCCGGTCAGATAGGCTTCTACAATCTCGGCGGAAAAGAACGCTTGAACATAACTCACTACTACAAGGCCTAAGGCGAACGCGGGAATTATTCTTTTTGCAAGATAACCGCCGAACTTTAAAGCGCTCCAAAGCCGCATGTCAAAGGGTTCTTCTACAAGTTCTATAGCGGCTGTTTGTGTTTGATTTTTCTGGAAGTTCTGCTCGAATCTTTTTCCCCAAGGAGTTTTTGAAACAACAAAGCCAATAATAACAGCGCTCACTCCAGCGGCAATTATATCTGCGACGGCAATTTGCCATCCAAGCACTTGGACTGTCACAATATCAGCCAATAGATTGTTAGCTGGAGCAGCGAGAAGAAAGGTTAACGCTGGGCCGATGCCGCCTCCTGCGTAAATTAGACCTGAAAAGAGAGGAACCATTGTGCAGGAACACACACAGAAAAGTGGGGCGATTAACATGGCGATTACATATGCTATTGGTTTTCTGCTACTCATGTACTTAATCATAAATGGCTTAGGGATAAATTCCGCGAGGAGGCCGGAAACAACAAAGGCAAAGCCGAGGCATATCCAGCCATGCTGCGCATAGTCCCACATGTAAACTAGCGGGATTTCCCAGAGGGGCAGATGCTGCAGAGCCTCTGCAGTAGAAGTTGGCGTTAGCGTGTAGGCGCTAACAATTGCCCGGAACATCATCACTATAAAGAAAGCGATGAAAGCAAGCATTAAAATCGTTTTAAGAATACGCTTTTTCTCCAATAAATTCACCAACTCCCTTACCAAATTAGCGCTGAAACATCATTTAAAAATTAAAAAAATGGGTGATAGTAACTTTAACTGATCGGGGACATATTTTTCATCACCTTTTTAGCTAGTTATCCTTTGCCGTATCAGTCTTTCAATAACGCTGGCGTCTGGAACCTTACCCATGATTTTTACTACGCCGTTTATTGCAATTGCTGGCGAAGCGATTACGCCATATTTGGATATGGTTTCTTGGGCAGTTACATTTAATTTTGTTATTTCAACTTTTATTCCTTCCGCGGCCAGTTTTTCAGCGGCTTTTTTCGCGTTTTCTTCAGTTGTTTTACATCTCTGACAAGGTGGGCTAACACCTATCACCTCAACTTTTACTTTCATTCTGAGTTCACTCCAATAGAAGATTTTATTGTTATAGCCAAACATTAAGTTTATAAATACATTTAAATTTTGCTATGTACTTATTCGCTGACGAAACTTGTGTGAGAAAAATGGACAGGAAAATCTTGAGCAAAAAGCTGGAAGACATTTTAGGATTAACTACTTCATCAGTAGCAGTAAAAATAATAAAAGCAGACGAGCCTTTGCCAAATATAAAAGAGCCAACTCAAAGAAGCAGATATTGTCAGCTGCTGATGCTAGCGAGGAAAGGTCAAACTCTGATGCTGACCGATGAAAGCATCGCTTGCCCCGCCGCAAAAGCAGCATTAGGCTTTGGACCATTACCTGAGAAAATTTCTAGTGGCGAGATGCTATGCACGCTGGGTTTATTTATGAGTCGGGAAGCTGCAGCCAAAACAATGCGCATGATACCACACTTAGAAGCTAGTTCAACGAAAGCCGTTGCCGCTGGACCGCTAAGAGATTTCCCTATGGAGCCAGATGTTATCGTGGTTGAAGGCGTTCCAGAGCAGATAATGTGGCTTGCTTTGGCTAGAAACTTCAAGGAAGGTGGCAGGCTCAGCTTTAACTCGTCAATTTTCCAAGCAGAATGCGTTGACGTGACAATAGTGCCCTACTTAACTGGAGAAGTAAATCTGACGCCGGGCTGCTATGGCTGCCGACAGGCCACTGATGTACCTCCTGAACACATGTTCATTGGCATTCCAGCTAAACTTTTACCTGAAATAATTGCCGCATTAGAAGCTTTATCTGAGAAGGCAATGAAGGCGGTCAGAGAGAAAAGTGTTTACACACTTTACATGAAGGGAATAAAAAGGAACAGCTAGGATAATTTTTGGTCGAGATTCTGGTA
Organism: Bathyarchaeia archaeon; assembly: GCA_038849555.1. Lineage (GTDB taxonomy): Archaea > Thermoproteota > Bathyarchaeia > Bathyarchaeales > Bathycorpusculaceae > JAOAIV01. The sequence continues at coordinate 19,019 of JAWCMT010000002.1, forward strand.
AAACGATAAATATGACTAAAGTTTACCATGACTTTTGAGATGCGGTTGCATGTCCATCGGATGGAAGGATTGGAGTCGAAGCGACATCATTTATGGAATAATAACGCCGATACTCGTGGTTTTGGTAATCGTTGGCCTCTACTTCATCGGCCCATTGATTATGCGAAGCGGCGGCATGGACAGCGCCATGGGCATAGTAATCGGAATCATAAGCGAGATTGAAGAGCTCGTCATTATTGTTGGCGTTCCACTCATACTTGGGCTTGTTTGGAACAGATGGGCTGGCGGTGCAGCAGGCTTTATTACGGGCAGCATCTACGCGATGTGGTTTGCCGTCAAATTCGGCGCCTTCTCTTTTACAGCGTCTCCACGTGGATCCATGGGCTTCGGTCCAACCATGCTAGGCTGGGTTCTCAGCGCGATGCTTACAGGATACATTGCAGGCGCATTAAACAAGCGCTCAGAAGACTTTCGAAGAATGCTCATCTCAGGAGTAGCCGCCACAACAATAGGCGGAATCTTCCTTTTTGCGATAATGCAGCTTTCGCCATCGAATGTAATAACGGGATTAGACGGCTTTTTGATTACTGTGGCAACACGCACTGCCACGGGAATTATAATTCCCATAATAGCCAAAGTCTTCATGTGGTACGGATTCAGTATGCACAAGAAATGAACACACGCAGGTATCTTCAAATCGCTAAGTATGAAACAGGGCGGGTTATAACCACTGCAAAAAAGGATTAAAGCGCTTTTCGTCACCCACCGTTGAAGCGGCACCGTGCCCAGGGTAAACCACATAATAATCAGGAAGAGACAGTAGTTTTCTAAGGGAACATCGCATGTCATGGTCAGAGCCGCCTGGGAAATCAGTTCTGCCAATGGATCCTGCAAATAAGGTGTCGCCGGTAAATACCAAGCGCTCGCCAAGAAGAGATACGCTTCCAGGAGTATGCCCAGGCGTATGCAACACCTTTAGCGTTACCTTACCGAATTCCAGCACCATGCCATCTACAAGCATAACATTGGCAGGTTGCGTTGCGACATCCAAGCCATGGAGGCAATGCGCGTCGTACGGGTGAATGCAGATGGGTACGCCATATTTCTTCTTTAGGAAACTATCGCCGCTGATATGGTCTGGATGCCCATGGGTGTTAACTATAAACTTCACTTTCAACAGGCCTTGTTCCACGTAACGGAAAATTTGTTCAGCCTCTGAAGGAGCTTCTATTCCAGAGTCAATTATTATGGCTTCTTTTGTCGCTTCACAGTGGACGATATAGCAGTTGGTTGAGAGCCTGCCAACAGTGAAGGTTTGAATTTGCATGGGCGTTCATTTTCTCGAATGGAGCGAAGGCAGATAAAGTATTCGCCATTTGCAGCTTCCAACTAAGTAAAGCGGATACACGTAAAGAATGGCAGCATCGGCATGCGCGATAGTAAGCCAATATCCTTTTTTACCTCGCCATAATTTCTAACACGAACGAAAGCAGGAAAGCATGTGGGTATGAGCGACATTTCAGAGGGCTTCGTGGTCACGCGTACTTTTCAGCAGGCGGATTTCGAAAAAATAACGCAGCTGGTTACTGCAGAGTTTAAAATTCAAGAAGCCCTAATGGAGAACGGCGCACCCACCTATTACTTAACGTGGCCTCAAGAAACCAAACAAGCCTTTCTGAGGCTGCTACAGGCGCTTGAGGCAATGGAGTTAATCGCATTTCTTAGAAAAGTGGACGAACGCGTGGTGCTGAAGGTTGTTCCGAAGCCACCTGTGAAACCCAGCAACCCGCGCATAAACTTGATAATGCTGCTAGCCACGGTATGCACCACTTTTGTTACTGGCTACTTTATGCTTCCAGCTACAGCGGGAATCCCGCCAATGGTAAGCGGAATAATCTTTTCAGCGTCCATCCTGACAGTGCTAGGCATCCACGAGATGGGCCATAAGCTGACAGCCAACAAGAAGCGGATGGATGCGACTGCACCCTACTTTATTCCCGGGTTGCCGCCGCTGGGCACATGGGGCGCTGTAATAATGCAGAAGTCGCTTCCGCCGAACCGCGATGCACTATTTGATGTTGGCGCGAACGGGCCGATAGCCGGCTTCATAATCGCCTTAATCTTCAGCGCAGTCGGCATGACGCTGCTTATTCCCGCGCAGATTCCGCCAAGCGAGAGTAGTCTGGTGCCGGTAAGCTGGGTGCTTTTGGTTAATGGCTTGGCAAGTTTAAATTTGATTCCGCCGCTTGTGCCGCCAAATAACGGCTGGTATATGCATCCGATAGGGTATGCGGGATGGGCGGGAATGGTTGTTACGATGCTTAATTTGCTGCCCGCGGCTATGCTTGATGGTGGGCATGTGGCGCGCGCGGCGACGGTAAGCGACCGGCAACGGTTCGTTTTGACCTTTGCGTCAGTGGCGATTTTACTTTTCTCTGGTTCAGAGTTCATGCTCATGGCGTTTTTGATAGTGTTCATGTCTATGTTTAGGCATCCAGGCCCGTTGGATGATGTGTCTGGTTTATCGAAGAGTAGAAAATGGCTTATTGGCGCTTTAATAGCGATTTTTGTGCTGTCATTCCCGATTAGAGTCTAATTAGTAAAAAGGGCTAATCAGTGTGGAGCGAGAAAGAAACGCATGTGCTTTCGAGTGTTTTTGATGCTGCGTTCCGCTGAGGTTTGCATGAACAGCAACGTTGCCTATTGAAGCTGTCAAGTGCTTGCGGTTTTCGGCTAAAAATTTGATTAAATATTGTGTTGTGGCTGGCTGTAGTTCAAACGGCGGGTTGAAAACCAGTAAGCCTTGTGGTGCTGCCGCAGTTATTGCAGACTATGATGAGTTCCACGAGTTCGTCGTTGATTACTTTCGTATCCACGATTTTGTAGACTTCCTCTGACTCGTCTTCGGGGGAGATTACAGCGCCACATTTTGGACAGGGAAATGAGCCGTCACCATCAATCTTTGTGAGATCTATGGTGTAGGCAACGCTTTTTTTAGCTACTGCTTTTTTCATCATGCTCTTTCACGTCTTGGTGAGTTTTTCATGGATAGCAGTTTATAATTAACGATTATGAATCAGTAATCAGTATGCCAGATACATTTAAGAGTTAGCTTAAAACCTCGGAAAAAGCCTTGCGAAATCAGCTTTACAGTTGCTTGTGGGCTGGCGGTTGTGCTTTGGTGTAGTCTATAACCACTTATATAAAACATAAATAATCCCGACCCCGTTGCGAAGGCGGCGGTACTGGTGGACCGGGCGGGATTTGAACCCGCGGCTTCCGCCTTGCGAAGGCGGCGATCATACCAGACTGATCTACCGGCCCCTTTTGGAAGTAGAACAGAGGCTGTGGAAATAAAGTGTTTTGGTTAAAGCTTAATGAATGTTTATGTAGATTTTTTTGCCGTCCAGCTCTGACTCATGCCATTCCGCTTGGGCGTCGCTGCGGCTGCGGTGTAGATAGACTTTTCTGGTGCGCACCAGCTCCGCCATCTCCGCGCGGTAGGGCTCCAGCAGCCGTATGCTCTCGTCGTCTAGCTCGCTGATGTGCGCTGCGTCGAGGATGTCGGTGGGCTGGTAGCCAAGCTCTTTTCTTAGGGCTTGCACGCGGCGGGCTAAGTCGCGCATGATGCCTTCGCCAAGCAGTCGCTCATCACGTTGCCCGCTTACGAGCACGTGTATGTCGCCTTCAGACGCTGAAACCCAGTTTTCGCCTCCAGCGTACTCTGGGATGCGGCTGGCGTACTCAGCGGCTTTAACGTTAACAAGCTCCAAGAAGAGCGCTTCGTGCTTTTTCAGGGCTCTGGCTGTTTTCTCCGGCGCCGCTACGACTACCTTGCCGAGTGGCCATCTGCGCTTGAGTTTCGCCTGTTGGCGTGCGGCGTAAACCAGCGAGGCGCACTTGAACAGGATTTCAAACTCTTCCTCTAAGGCTTTGTTGCGCATTTTCTCGTCGGGTTCAGGCCAGCATTCAAGGTTTACGGACTCAGGCAGTTTCGCGTCGAGCTTACGGTAGACTTTCTGATACAATGCCTCGCTAAGATGCGGCGTTACCGGGTTAAAAAGCAGCGTCACCGTCTTCAGCGTGTAGTGCAGCACGGCGTAGATTGTCTGGCGCCGTTCGAGGGTTTCAGGGTCATCTGTCCACAGTTCCTTCCGTATCATGGGCACGTATAGGCGGCTAAGCGTCTCGATGACAAAGTTTTCCAGAATTGTCATGGCCGCGTTGAATTCGCAGCGTTCCAGCTTAAGCGTGTACTCCGCTATTGCTTCCTGCAGTTTAGAAAGCACCCACCTGTCCGCGGGCTGCAGCGGCGCTAAGACTCTATCCAGCAGGATTTTATCGCCCACAAGCCGGTAGCGCTCCGGCGTGAACTCGTCGAACAGGGCGTTCTGCAGGAAAAAGCGGCTAAGGTGATAAAGCGTAGACAAAACCTGATACGGCCGCTTGCTGAGCTCCTGCATGTCAAAGTTCATGAAGTCTATGGGCGAGCACTTGCGCATCATGTAGAAGCGGCAGAGGTCAGCGGAATACTTCTCAAGCAGCTTGCTGGTTTCCACCACGTTGCCGAGGCTTTTGCTCATCTTTCTGCCCTTAGCATCCTGCGTCAAGCCTTGGAACAGGAAAGCGCGGTAGGGTGCCTCAGGCTTGCCTGTTAGTATGACGTATTCCAGCAGCAGCGAGTTTGCCCAGCCTCGGGTTTGGTCTATGCCCTCTGTGAGGAAGTCGGTGGGCACAAACTTGGCGAACTCCTCGTCCGTGAAGCGCGCGTAAGGCGAGGCGCCGCTGTTATGCCACGTATCCAGCACGTAGTCTTCTCGGCGCATTATGCCGCCACATTTTTCGCACTTAAACTTGATGCGGTCAACCCATGGCTTGTGAAGCTCAAAGTTTTCCGGCACCTTCTCCAATGCGTCTTTTATTAGCTCGGCTTTGCTGGCTACTAAGCGCTTGTTCCCGCATTGCTCGCATGACCAGATTGGCAGCGGAGTGCCCCAGACGCGCTCGCGTGAAATGCACCACGGCTTGCCTTCTCGTAAGAAAGAGACGAAGCGGTTTTTGGGCTCGTCGAAGTAGTATTCCACTTTCTCCGCGGCTTCAAGCACCTTACTGTTTATCCTGTCGGTTCTTAGGAAGTATTCTTTTCTGGCAAGCCACACGAGCTTGTGATGAGAGCGCCAGCACGTGGGATACTCGTGCTTAACCTTCTTCAAGGCTACAAACGCGTTTCTATTGCGTAGCTCCTCAACCACCAAGTAGTCGGCGTCTCTGGCAAACACGCCGTTGAATACGCCGGCGTCACGTGTGAATTTGACTTCGTCGTCGAAGGGCGCGAATATGGGCACGCCGCGCTTCTGTGCAGCCCAGAAGTCTTCTTCGCCGTTTCCAGGCGAAAGGTGAACCACGCCCGTTGCGGTGTTAACGTCAACGAAGTCTTCGCATATAACCGTGTGAACAAGCGCGTGTTTAGTTTCAAGCTCCGCCTGTTTGGGAATTATATCCTTAAGTGGATACTCATAGCGTGTGCCCTCAAGGCGCTTACCCGGCATGGTTTCGATGATGGCGTATTTCTTTATCTCAAGCTCCTGCATCAAGGGCTCAACACGCGGCTTCACCATAATCCACACTTCATCGCCGACAGCGACTTTGGCGTACTCGGCGTCTGGATGCACGGCCAGCATCGTATCTGTTATGATGGTGAAGGGCATTGTTGTCCAGACAAGGAAGTACTCGTTTCGACTGCCTGCTACCTTGAATTTGAAATAAAGCGACGGGTCCTCTACTTCCTTGTAGCTGCCCTCGTAGCCTACTTCGGCGCTGCTCAGCGAGGTTTGGCAGCCTGGGCAGTAAGCCACGACATAGTGGCCCTCCTCAAGCAGGTTCTGCTCCCAAGCGCGCTTAAGGTACTGCCATTCCCTTTCGATGTACTCGTCGCGATAGGTCCAGTACGCTTTGTCCTGGTTTATGAAAATTCCAAGGCGCTTGTCAGCTTCCAGCCACTCGCGGTGATAACGCATTATGACCTTCTTGCATTCTTCAACGAACCGCTCCTGGCCTACGCGTTCAAGCAGTTCCCGCTTGTTATGCACGCCCAGAATCTTCTCGACTTCCAGCTCCACTGGCAAGCCTTGGCAGTCCCATCCAGCCCAGAAAGGCACGTAGTAGCCCTGCATGCTCTTCCAGCGGTAGCGGATGTCCTTCATGACGCGGCCTCTTGCATGCCCAATATGTGGGATCCCATTAAGCGTAGGCGGGCCTTCCACGTAGCCTAAAATGCCCTTGTTATCCTTTAGCCTAAGATCTTCCAGTTTGATGCGGGTCTGGTGTTTTTCCCAGAATTCCCGCATTTCTTTCTCAAGCTCCAGCGGACGGTACTCCGCGGCTAAACCGATTTCAGAGTTATCCTTGCTTTTTGCAGACACCATGCATCCCAGCACATCCGCAAATACAAGAAGATAGTATATAAAAGCATTAGCGTCCTTTAGAGATAGACAATAGCAATTGTGAAAGGGAAAAGTGTTCGCATGAGAAAGTTGCGCTTAGCCGTTTTTAACACGCAGCCGCCGCATCTCTATTTTGGCGGTGTAGAACGCCGCATAATGGAAACGGCTAAGCTGCTCCGCAATGAGGTGGAGATGACGGTTTACTGCGGCACGAAAGCAGGCTTCAAAACGCCTGCGCGCCTCGACGGCGCCACAATCATACCATGCCTCTCCACAGACACCGCGTATCCATTGGATAACTGGTTTTTCAACCGAACCATCTCGGCTGCAGCAGACACAATTAAGGCGGATGTTTATGAGGCGCATGCGGTCAGCGGCTACGGCTTCTGGCGGGCGCTGAAAAAACGAAAAATAAAGAAGCCCATTATACAGACGGTTCACGGCGTCCTAGCAGACGAGTACCTGAAGGCGCTTCAAAGTGGCACGCTGAAGCCTATGGCAATGCTTGCGAACTATTTTATGGGGCAACTCGCTCAGCTGGAGAAGACCGCAGCCCAAAACGCTACGCTTGTAGTAACCGTTAGCAGGTACTCCGCTGAAAAAATCACCCAATACTATAACGTGGACAGCGCAAAAATAAGAGTCGCATCCAACGGCGTCGACACTCAACGATTCAGGCCGATGGAAAACCGCGAGGAAATCCGGCGGCAAATTGGTGTAGCAGACAGGCCATGCGTGCTTTTCGTGGGTAGATTAATCCCTAGAAAAGGCCTTATCTTCCTAGTTGAAGCCGCTAAGCAAATAGTCAAGGAGTTCAAAGAGGCAGTTTTCCTAATTGTCGGCGACGGCCCCATGCGCAGCCAGCTTTTGGCTTATCTGAAGGAAAACAGCATGTTAGGCAATTTCCTTTTCCTTGGCGACGTAAATGAGCAGCAGCTGTCCGCGTTGTATAATTGCGCGGACGTGTTTGTTTTGCCGTCCATTCAAGAGGGCTTAGGCATAGTTCTGCTGGAGGCGCAAGCTACCGCGATACCAGTTGTCGCCTTCAATGTGGGCGGCGTCACCGAAGCAATGAGGGCTGGAGAAACGGGGTTGCTGGTTAAACCTGACAGCCGCGAGTTAGCTGGCGCTATTCTAAAGCTACTCTCAAATGCGCGTTTAAGAGCGAAAATGGGCGCGAAGGGTCGCGAGTTTGTTTCGGAGCACTTTTCTTGGCAAAGCTGCGCCCGAAAAATGCTGCAGGTTTACCATGAAGCCTTTAGCAGTTGACGCCCACAGCTTTCGCTAAGCGCTTAAGGTCGCTGTCGCTCATCCACTCAGTTTTCAAGTACTCGCAGATGCGCTTGTCGCTGAGCCCCAGCCGGCGTGCCTCCTGCACCGTGTAACGGTAAGCCTCAACTTCCGTGGGCCTGTCCACATAGTTATAGCGGTTATCAAAGAGCTCCTTGCCCTCCAGCCATTGCTTAACGTGGCACAGTTCATGGATTATGTCCAAGTATATGTCAACCTTGTTGCCTGTGCTTAGGTAGCGTTTACTTATTACGAGATGCCCTGTTTCAGCATCAACGTACATGTATCCGCCGAGCCATGTGAAGTCAACCTTAAGGTTACGGAGGACCTCATCGGTTTTTTCGCCAAAAAGTCTTCTCACCGCCTCTACTTTCTCGAAGCCGCGAAAATACTCTGTAAAGCAGCATGTTGAAACGTTTAGCTGCAAGGGCCTATTTAAGGGCAGTTTTCTAAAAAGCCGCGTTACTCTAAACACGAGGTATTCTATCCACTCCACGGTCGTCTGCCGTCCTACCTGAAGGCTGATAGGTATTCGAGTTTCATGCCTCTCCGCGCTAACTCCGCGGGGTTCTCTATGCAGCCGATGCTGGCGTCAATATTGCCGTGCACGGGATGGCGCCACATACTTTCGGGCTTAAGATTAAATTGCAAGGGCACATCCGTTTTCACGCCATACCGCTCAGCCAAATCTTTGAGCAGCTTCCCGTCGCGGATGCTATGGCGGATGGCTGTGTAACTCTGAAGGAGTTTAGGCGCAGCAAAGGCGCCGATGCCATGCCACAGAGCAGCGTTTTCAGGCGATGCCAACGAGTAAAGGAAGAACTGAGGCGAAGACGGCGTCTCCGAGAAGCTATAATCAATAAGCTTGTCGCCTTTTATTGCGAATTGGTCATCAGCTTTCGCGATGCTAATGTCCTTTGAGTCTATCTCGTTCGGGTAAAGCTGCGTGGTTTGATATGTAACGCTGACACTTTCCAGCGTGGTGCCTTCAAAGTGAATTTTGCCCCGTGCGGCACGCTTGGAGCCATAGCCCTTCTTGGAGTGCGGCACAGTCAGCAACGTCGTCCGGCTTGTCATGCTTCTTCCCATGCAGCTGTACGCTTGGCTTACCGACTCGTAATCTCTGTGCACACCGCTGATTATGTGATGCAGCAAACCGTTTTTGGCTTCTGCTTGTAGCGTCGTCAAGGGCATGCGCAGCGCATAAAGCGACAGATCCATCCCCCAGATTTTGGAGAGTTCTTCCATCTGCGCGTATTTCACGGAGTCCACGAAGTCCATGTAGGAGCCGCGGCAGCAGTCAAGTTGGCGGCTGATGAGTTCAACCTCTTGTTTTGATATTAATTTGCCTTCATACTTGCGCACGAACTCCTGGTCGATTTTGAGATGGTCTGTTTTGATGTATGCCACGGGAAACGCGCTTTGCCCGCTCGCTACAATGGATTCCCGCAGCGGATTCATGGAGTAGCGGTCAGCTTCTATCTCGTCGGTGTTAAGCAGAAAAGCCATTATTGGGCCTTCAGACGGCTTTTTTAGGGCTTCGCAGATTTCGGCAATGTCGGCAGCGTCAGGCGTGTGCAAGCCACTGTTGATGAAGTGGTTTCCGCATGTTTCCAGCATACGGGCGCCTATGATGCCTTGAACTTCCTCCAGAGTTAACTGCGGATTCGAGTACTCAACTGAACCGCGCAGGAAAAAGTAGCGGTCGTCAAACGATGCGCTTACTTTCTGGCCGTTTCGGAACTTGAACAGGGAAACAGCTTTTCCAGACTTTTCCTTTCTTAAGCTGCTGAGCTTCTCGACGAGTATTGTTAAGCATGGCCAGCAGGTTTTAAGGAAATCCTCTGTGAGAAGGCGGCATAAATCATTATTCATTAGGCATTATCCTCGCTCTAAAGATTCTGCGATATATATGCAGTTTTTAGCTACAGCATGACCTAAAAACATTCTCACTACACAAAACTTTTCTCTGAAACCCGCCGCATGCAGCAACCCAAGCAGCTTCGCCTCTTTTTTGGGTAGGCAAACGGAAACGCTAAGCCCGCTTAGGCTGTTTAAAATGGTTTTCAGAAGCTTCTCCGCAGCTTCCTCATGGCTCGCAGGACATATGAGCGGCCCCACCTCAGCGTCTGCGCCATAAACTTTCGCAGCAACGTAACCCGAAATTCCATTGCTCTGAGGCACGATGTAGCATAAATTTTCCGCTTTGCGAAATATCGCTTCCAGCAGCTTCTGCCTGTTAGCGCCGAGACATCTGCGGTCAAACTCTATTATCTTTTGAATATCCGAGTTCTTTGCCTGGCGCACTGTAGCATCTTCGGCTGGAAAAGACACGGCTTTCCCCTGCAAAACAAGGAATTCAATGTCAGGTTTAAAACCGAAGCTTGAGTAAAAGCTTGTGAGATGCGGGTAAGCGTAAAGTCCAATGGTTTCTACCTGCTTGCTTCGCAAGTAGTCCATTGCCTGTTTTAGCAGAAGGCTGCCAGCGCCCTCTTTACGGTAAGCCTCTTTAACTATTAGGTTTCCTATCCATCCGAGGCTGCCGAAGCTGATGGTGGTGCATATGCCCAGTCGCTCGGCGCCGCTGAATAGAATGAAGCAGCCTTCAGGCTCAAGCTTCATAATGAACTCAAAATCTTCTGCGGTCATGTTCCAATTCATTGTGTTGGCAAGGTGAACGGCAAAAGAGAAATCGTCTGTGCTCATTTTTTCTACGTGCATCATACAGGGTAATCTTTCGCGCTCTGAAACATAAGTCTATAGCCCAATGTTTTCAAGGAGGCTTTGGATTTTTCTGCGAAGCTTGGCGCGACGGCGGAAGCAGAATAGCCCAAGCAAAGGTCGCCCCTATTTTTCCGATTTTTCAGAATTTTAAGAAAATTATAAATATTCCAAATCACTTCCTTCCCTACTTGAGGAAAGCAGATTGTCCAGCGAAAAATGCTGCAAAATCGAAGCAGTAGTCACAGTAGACGCTAAAGGACAGATAATTCTGCCAAAGGATTTAAGGGAAAAAGCAAAGCTCGCGCCAAACGATAAACTTGCGGTTATAGGCTGCGAGTGCGGCGGCGAAGTCTGCTGCTTCGTCATCGTTAAAGCCGAAGCACTTGGAAGCCAAGTGAAAAAAGCGCTTGGGCCAATTCTGCAAGAAGCCTTCCAAGGAGGAGAAGGAAAATGAAGGAAGAGAAAGTAAAGCGAATGGTGCGTAAAGCCTACGGAGAAATAGCTAAGGCGGAAAAATGCGGTTGCAACTGCAGCTGCGACTCAAGCGTTAGCGAGAATATAGGTTATAGCACAGAAGAATTAAGCGGTGTACCCGAAGGCGCAGACTTGAACTTGGGCTGCGGAAACCCTGTGGCCTTGGCAACGCTAAGAGAGGGCGAAACCGTGGTTGACCTCGGCTCAGGCGCAGGATTAGACTGCTTCTTGGCAGCAAAGAAAGTAGGCGAAAATGGACACGTGATAGGCGTTGACATGACACCTGAAATGCTTGACAAAGCACGGGAAAACTGCAGACGCGGCGGCTACAAGAACGTGGAATTCCGCCTAGGCGAAATAGAGAACTTACCCGTTGCCGACAACACCGCGGACGTAGTGATCAGCAACTGCGTGATTAATCTCTCTCCTAACAAGCAGCGAGTTTTCAACGAAGCCTTCCGCGTGCTTAAACCAGGCGGACGCATGATAATCTCCGACATGGTTCTGCTGAACGAACTGCCTGAAGCGCTGAAGGAGAACGTGCAGGCCTACATCGGTTGCGTTTCAGGTGCAGAAATGAAAACTGCATATCTCCAGCTAATAGAAAATGCAGGCTTTCAACAAGTTGAGGTCATTAAAGAAGTACATTTGCCCCTTGAACTCGTGCTTAGCGACGCTACTGCAAAAGCTCTGGCAGAAAAACTAAATGCGTCCGATTATAGCGCTAGGCAGCTTGCCGCTTCTGTAGCAAGTGTAACAATTTCAGCGATAAAACCAGAAAAATAAAGCAGCCTTCCTTTTTTGCAGAATCAAGCGCAGAAGTGGGGAACCCTGCCCCATCAAGGAGAAAGGAGAAGGGAGAGGGAGAATTTTAGAAGGTGGAGCTTTGGGGCAGGATTCTCCAACTCTCGGCTTCTCATTTATCATGAAGTATATAAAAGTTATATGAATTCAGAATCCATTTTATCATAAAAAATGAATAGAACTATTCATGGAAGCGGCACGACTTATTTGTAGGAGAAACCTTTTTTAGGAGATAACCATGAGCAAGCAGCATGGAAGCATAGCGTATGTTGGGCGGACTGTTTGGCGTAGCCTCTAAAGATGATTGCGCGAAAGAACTGTTTTTCGGAACAGACTATAACACTCATCTTGGCACGGAGGTTGGCGGCTTAGCTCTACTTGACGGCGACATAACAATATTTTCCCATGACATCAGTAACAGCCAATTCAAATCAAAGTTTGGCAAGCACTACGGAAAGCTGAAAGGCAACGTCGGCATAGGCGTTATCAGCGACACAAAAGAGGAGCAGCCAATCAAATTTGAAGCAAAAATTGGGAACTTTGCGCTCCGCACAATCGGTTTAATAAAAAACTCAAAAGAACTCTACACAGAACTGGTTAACCAAGGCGCCACATTTAAGAAATCAAGACAAAAAGCTGGCGCGACAATTCTCAACCAGACAGAAATTGTTGGCGAACTCATATGCCTAGGCAACAGCATCCCAGACGGCATAGCGAAAATGTACGAGAAAATTGAGGGGTCAATTTCTCTGCTTCTGCTTTCAGAGAACGAGCGCGCAATATACGCGGCGGGAGACACCTTTCCCTTGGTGGTCGGCTCGAAGGAGCAAAGCTGGGCAGTTGCCTCCGAAACCACGGGTTTCCCGAACTTGGGATATGAAGCCTTCAAGTTTCTCGACTACCGCGAAATAGTTTCACTTGACGAAAACGGCTTAAAAACTCGAGTGCCAACCCACGGCAAAAAGCGGTTTTGCCCGTTTCTCCACGTGTACTCAGGCTTTCCCGCTTCGGATTTTTACGGCATAAACTCCGAAATCGTCAGAGAACGATGCGGCGGATTCTTAGCCGAAAACGACGACGTAAAAGCCGACTTGATCCTAGGCATTGCCGACTCCGGGCTTCCGCACTCGGTTGGCTATGTCAAAAGAAAAATTGAGATAGCCAAAGAAAAAATCCAAGAGTACCTCTCGGACTTTAAACAAGGCAGAATTACATCGGAAGAGCTTGAAAAAAGAATAAACGCCATTCTAGAGTTGGTTGCGCCACTCAGAAGGCCGCTGATAAAATACACGCCCGGATGGGGCAGAAGCTACATTCCGCCTGCTCAGCGTAAGCGAGAGCTTATCGCGAAATATAAGCAGGTGCCTAATCCGCAGATGATAAGGGGCAAAAGCATAATTCTAGTAGACGACTCGATAAGGCGAGGTACGCAGTTGCAAAACTTGCTGCGAGACAAGCTTTTGCCCTTCAAACCCAGAGAGATACATGGAAGAATAGCGTCTCCGCCGCAGCTTCACCCATGCATATTTGACTTAACAACTAAAAATAGAGACTTAGCTACGCATAAAACTCTAAGCAGCATGGAACAGGGTAGCGATTTGGCAGAGTATATTGACCCAACAAGCGAGAAATACAAGAACATGGTGGAGGAAATAAGAAAGCGCATAGGCTTTACAACACTGCGTTTTCTAACCTTAGAAGAGATGATTCGGGCGGTAATTGAAGCGCCGAACAACCAGAACTTGAGAAGAGAAGACTTGTGCACGTACTGCTGGACAGGGCACTTTTGATTAAATCAGCATGAACGATTAAAGTCTTATAACCAAAAAAGACAATTAGCCCTTCATGCAAGCAAGGCGAGTTCGCTTATGTTGGTTGCAGGCGTTGACGAAGCAGGCCGCGGCTGCGTCATCGGCCCCTTAGTAATAGCGGGAGTCATAATAAAAGAAGAACAGCTGCCACTTCTAACCCAGTTAGGCGTAAAAGACTCAAAACTTCTTTCTCCGAGAAAACGCGAAAAACTAGCCGCCGAAATCACGCGCATTGCAGAGAAATGCCTAACCGTCAAGTTATCGCCAAAGGAAATTGACCGCGCTGTGGAATGCAAGAGAAAGCTGCATAAGCTGAACAGACTAGAAGCGCAAACCATGGCACAAATAGTAAACGCCCTGAACCCAGATATCGTTTACGTAGACGCCGCGGACGTTAGTGAAGAACGATTTGGGCAGCATATCCACGAAGGCTTAACCGTCAAAGCCACAGTAATCGCGAAACACAAGGCCGACAGGATTTATCCCGTTGTTTCCGCCGCTTCTATCATAGCCAAAGTAGAGCGCGACAGAGAAATTGCGGCGTTAAAAGCAGAGTACGGCGACTTTGGCAGCGGATACTTAACAGATAATAAAACACTGGAATTTCTAAAGCAATGGATAAGGGCACATGGCGAACACGCGGACTGCGTTAGGAAATCTTGGAAGCCCGCAAAACAGGTCAAAAGCGAAAATAGCCCCGTGCAGCAGAAACTCGCCTAAACGCTGGCAATTAGATCCTCAGGTGTGCGTATCTCAGCTAACTCGTCCATATGAACACAGAACACATCCTTACCGGAGTATTTTCGTTTTTCCGTGATTAGCACGGGATACGCGCATACCACACGGCAGATACTTAGAAACTCTTCTATCCTGCTGTCCACATTCTCTTCGCCGTTAACCGCTACACTGCCAACTATCGCATATTTCTCCCTTGGAACATTCATGATAAAATCAAAGGGTGCCTTGTCAACAGGAAAGATATCGCAGAAAGTGAATTTACTGAAGATTTTTTGAAGAACCACATTGCCAGCAGCGTCATGCACCATTTTTCTGAAACGGCATCGACGATGCTTCCTTGCACTTCCAAAAATATTTATGGGCTTTGCCACAGGAACCCCAAGAGTTTTAGCCAGTTTATACGCTGATGTCACTGACGCCTTGGCCATGCCTTTTTCATAGCCATAAAGGGTTCTGCGGGAGACGCCTATCATCGCTGCAAGCTTGCCGATGGACAAGCCTAGCTCCTTCCGCTTCTTTTCGATGAGCGCGCCGTCAACCTCAACAGTATACCCGCCTGGTCCCGCATAGACCAGCGGATTCGCAGTCTGAAGAACGATGCTCTTCAGGGTTTTTGCGGTTATCACGAAAATCGAGTTTCGCGAGTACACAGTGTCGTCTTCTAAGGGTTTGCCATGCGCCTGCTGGCTAATTATCAAGGAAACGGCGGAAAGGCGATCAGCTATTACTTTAAGCTCTTGAGCGTCTTGAATGGAAAAGGTGTCAGCGTCAAAATTGATCTTTATCAGAAGAGTTTTATCGTTTTTTCTTGCCGCAAGATCGAAGCAGCTTGGGCGTGAACAGCATAATTGGGAAACCTGAAAGCCGGCTTCTTTCAGTTCGACGCCGACGTTGACTGCATCGGCAGTTTCCCGATGGTTCATTCCGCTGTCACGGCTAATACCAATTGCAGTGGAAAATATAAACAATGCTCTGATATACGGCAGTATTTCTTCTGTATTTTTATCGCCACAATTAGGCATGTGCTTACTTTAGAAAATCCCTGAAAAAAGTGGAAAACGAGTATAAGGCGAAGAACCAAAAAGTAACAGCTGAGACTATGCATACATGCACTGCGAAGCCATCATATTTGGAGGCTATTAGCCAATCAATGCAGAAACCAGTAGAGGGGTCTATTGAGTAACCAACAAGCATAAGAGTTAAGCAAAAGAACAAAGGCGCAAATGGAACGCTTAAATAATTTCCGTTCATGTATCACAGCATAGAGGACGATAAATGAACATCCCCATTACAAGTATACGCTTTTTCAATACGTTAACGCGTAAGAAAGAAATTTTCATGCCAATAGAACCATACAAAGTGCGAATGTACACGTGCGGACCCACAGTCTACGATTACGCGCACATCGGCAATTTCCGCGCTTTCCTTTTTGAAGACTTGCTGAAACGGTGGCTTGAATACCGCGGTTTTGAGGTCACGCATGTCATGAACCTAACGGATGTGGATGATAAAACCATAAGAGGCGCTCAGAAGCAGCAGATTCCCTTGGCGAAGTACACGGAGTATTACATAAACGCCTTTTTTGAAGACATCAAAGCACTTAACATTAAACCCGCCAACTATTACCCGCGTGCCACAGAGCACATTCCAGAAATGGTGGCGCTGATACAGACGCTGCTGCAGAAGGGCTATGCGTACAAAGCCGCAGACAACTCCATCTACTATGCCATCAGAAAATTCAAAGATTACGGCAAACTCAGCCACATCAAAATCAAAGAGCTCAAAGAAGGAGCAAGAGTAAAAACAGACGAGTACGAGAAGGAGGAGGCACATGACTTTGCCCTGTGGAAAGCCTGGACACCTGAGGATGGCGATGTTTTCTGGGAAACGCCGCTTGGAAAAGGCAGGCCTGGCTGGCATATTGAATGCTCCGCTATGTCTATGAGGTATCTAGGCGAAACATTTGACATCCACTGCGGCGGCGTTGACAATATTTTTCCGCATCATGAAAACGAAATCGCGCAGAGTGAAGCGGCAACGGGCAAAAAATTCGTCAACTACTGGCTACACAACGAGCACTTGCTGGTTGACGGAAAAAAGATGTCGAAGAAACTCGGCAATTTTTACACGCTACGCGACCTACTTAAGCGGAGCTTCGACCCGATTGCAATCAGGTTTCTGCTAATGTCCACGCATTACCGCGCGCAGCTTAACTTCACCTTCGAAGGGCTGAACGCGGCGCATACAGCAGTGGAGCGGCTGCGAAACTTCATGAGGCGCTTACAGGAGGCAGACGGAAAAGGCAGCGGGGGAAAGGCTGCTTCGCTAATGGGCGAGGCGGAAGCACGCTTCACCGAAGCGATGGATGATGACTTAAACATAAGCGTAGCCTTGAGCGCACTATTTGATTTCGTCCGCGAAGTGAACGCACTGCTTGATGCAAATCTGGTAAGCAGAAAAGAAGCAAACGAAATTTCGGGCTTTATGCGGCGTTTAGATAAAGTTCTAGGCGTGATTGGCGAGGTGAAAACCGAGGAAGCTCTACCGAAAGAAGTTGAAGAGTTAATTAAAGAACGGGAAGAAGCGCGGAAAACAAAAGACTGGGCACGCGCAGATGCGCTTAGGCTGAAACTACGGGAGATGGGCGTAATAATTGAGGATACGCCTCAAGGCGTCAGGTGGCGCTTGGTAAAGAAGACGTAACCTGCGCGTTTAGATTCCAAGCTGCAGTAGCATATTTTTGCTTGTAAAGCTTCCGTGCAAGCGCTGCTTCGTAATGCGTTAAAGCGCCAGCCACCAAGTGAATCTTCAACTTCGCCCTGAAGCCTTGAACAAGCGCGTTGGCAACAGTTTCCACTGAAACCGCGTGGCCAAGTTCATTTTGGATGGAGGTAATCTTTTTCTCGGCGATTTCAGCCGCTTGCGCGCAGTTATCGGTGAATTGCACACGGAGAAGCTGAAACATGCGCGGTAAATCCACGCTGAGCAGAAGTGTGCCATGCTGCTGAATGACATTGCGCCTTAAGGTTTGCGCGCTACCACTGATTTTACGGCCCCTCACAGTGAGGTTAGGACAGTTTTTTGCGTCGCCGGCGTTGAAGTCAGCTGGCACTCCTAAAAGCCTTAAGGCATCTGTGATGGCAGAATACACAGCGGAGTAAGCCCCTACAGTGTCGCTTGTTCTACTTAAGTCATGTGCCTGCGCCGTTACGCTGTAGGTAACTTCGCCTGTCTGGTCATGGTAGACCGCTCCGCCGCCGCTGCTTCTGCGGACGAGGTCAACGCCGAGCTTCTGAAGCGCTTCCATGTAGACGACTTCTTGTGGATTCTGATTTTTGCCGATGCTCACGGCACTGGGTTTCCACTGGTAAAGCCTTAACGTGTTTGGAACAAAATGCTCGGAGCGTGAAATTAGAATAGCCTCATCGATGGCCATGTTCATGAATGCATCATAGGTTTGAAGCGGAATTAAACGCCATGTCTCCATGTTCTAAGCCTTCGTGGATGATTTCTGGCAGCGTTGCAGCTTAAAATCCTTATGCTCGTCAAGCTTAAATATAATGATGAAAACAACCAGCGCGCTGCATTGCCCTCAAGGATAGAATTGCGTGAAGCGTGCTTTATCTTCAAAGAGTTAGCTGCTGGTTACTATTTCTCTTGGATTTACCCGCCTTTCTTGGTTTCAACAACAAAAGGTATCCTGCAACTACTATTATGATTACTATTGCCACTATCGCTACAACTAAAACCGTTGGAAAAGGTGCTACAACGAAGTAAACTGTTTCAGAGACCCCTGTGTTTCCTACAAGGTCTGTGGCGTAAACTGTAAAGCTATGCGAGCCTTCGGAAAGCACAGCCAGAGTAACGTTCCCTGTTACAGTTACGTTATCTTGACCATCAAGGCTGTAGCCTATCCATGAGGTTGGTTCATCCACTATGAAAACTGTTTTAATGTCGGTTTCGCCGTAGCTCCTGTTTTCTGGTATCAGAACCGTGATTTTCGGGGGAACTGTATCCACGGAAAAGTAAACAGCTTCAGAAGAAACAACGTTTCCAAAAGTGTCGTTAACCGAAAACACAAGTTTATGCGCTCCCTCAGCCAAATCAGACAAAACTGTATCTCCCGTAATCGTCACATTCGGTTGGTCATCTAAACTGTACCCTAACCAATTCGTTGGTCTATTAACCGAAATCACCAGCGGCACATTCTTAGAAGCATAAGTTTTATTTTCAGGAGACAAAAGCTGCAGCTGCGGCGGCACGGTTCCATATCCGACTGGTGCATAGCGCTCATTTGCAGCCAGCATATTTAATCCATCGAAGCCGCCGATTGCATAAATGGCGTCATCTACAACTGCAAGTCCCAGATATGCCCGAGCCGTCGGCATTAACCCGCCAGCGCTCCATTCATCCTTTTCAAAGTCATAGGCAAAGGTTGCGTTGCTGTAGTTGGTTTTGTCGAAGCCTCCTATCACGTAAATTCTCTTTGGCGCGGTTACACCGCTGGTCACGCATGCCGCTGCGTGGCTCAAGGCAACAGGAAGCTCAGTGCGGCTACTCCATTCATCAGTTTCCGCGTTATAAACTTGATTAGAAGAGACGATAGTGACGTTTGATAAGCCTTCTTGGAATTGCCGTGCGCCTCCAATTACGTAAATTTTGCTGCCGACAACCGCTGAGGCATAGCCGAAAACAGGAATAGGCATTGACGCCGCTTTGGTCCAAGTGTCTGTTTCTGGGTCGTAAACTTCGGTTACATTAAGTTCATGATAGAAGGGTTCAGTGCCCCAGTAAGCTTTTCCGCCGATAAGGTATATTTTGCCATCAACTACGCATGCGTCTAAGTCTGCTCGCGGGGTAGGCATTGCTGTTTTGGTTTCCCAAGTGTCTGTTGCGGGATTGTAAACTTCATTTGCACCCGTGAATCCAGAAACAACATTATTACTGTCGCCAACTGTTCCGCCTATGCAGTAAATTTTGTTTTTGTAAACTGCGATGGCGAAGCCACTTCTTGCGGTGGGCATCGGCTTTTTGGTGGTCCACGTGTTTGTGGCAGGATTATACTCCTCAGTGATGGCGAGTTGTGTGTTGTTGCGTATGCCTCCGATTGCATATATTTTTCCGTTGACAGCCGCGACACCCAGCCCTCCTCTCGGCGTAGGCATTGACGTTTTTATTGACCACTCGTTTTCAGACGCGTCAGCCGAAGGAAGCCGAAAGGCAGTCAGCAGCAAGGAAGCAATTAACACGCCTGTTAGCAATATGGGCAACTTTCTCATTAGCGACGATGCTCCCTGTGGCTCTCAGTAATAAAATGCACTTTATCCTTATATGGTTAAAGGCTTTTGGCAATAGCCAAGACACATTTGTGGTATCCCACGCGGACAGTTTTGAACTTCGATCTGCGGCTTTTACACATAGAAGTGTAAAGAAAACCCAAATAGCACAACGCGCTTAGATAAAGCATAGAGGTTTATGTTGCGAACAGGCGTAGCTAATCTGCCGCTTCACGGAGGAAAGGCACCTGCTTGGCTGACAAGCCGCATGTGCAAACTCGCCAAGGAAATAGCCAGCATCATAATAGACGAGTATGGCTCAAGCGTGTTCATAAGGCGCATTTCAGACCCGTACTGGTTTCAAGCGCTCGGCTGCGTTTTGGGCTATGATTGGCACAGTTCAGGCGTGACCACCGTGCTAACCGGTGTCCTCAAGCAGGCTTTGTCGCCTGATGAGCATGGCATAGCCGTTTGCGGAGGAAAGGGTAGGGCATCACGGAAAACGCCCATGGAAATTGCCGAGGTCGGCGAGAGATTTGGGTTTTCAGAAGAGACCGTTGAAGCGCTAACATACACGAGTAGAATGACCGCCAAGGTTGATAACGCGGCGATTCAAGCAGGCTACCCGCTTTATCACCATGCTTTCATCGTGACTGAGGATAAGCAGTGGGCGGTTATCCAACAGGGCATGAGCGAAGACCGCACCGCACGCCGCTACCACTGGCTATCCGATAACGTGGCAGATTTGGTCATTGAGCCGCACAACGCTATAGTTGGCGAGACAAAGCGGCAAAAAGTTTTGGATATGACTGCAAAAGCCAGCGAAGGCGCACGCAAAGCTTCCGTGGACATAGCCAAAGAACGCCCCTCCAAAGTTATGCGGCTGTTCGAGGCCGCGAGGCCGCTGCATCAGCGGTCGCTGCTGGAATGGCTTCCCGATGCTGAAAATGACAGGTGGCATCAATCGTTTGAGGCGCTATGCATGCCAAGAAGCATAAACTGGGAAACAATGAGTCGAATTTACGAGTTTCAACCACGAAATTACGAGGAGCTCTTAAGCGTGAAAGGCGTTGGCCCAGCAACTGTGCGTGGTTTAGCTCTTGTGGCTGAATTAATCTACGGTGAAAAACCAAGCTGGGAAGACCCAGTTAGGTTTAGCTTCGCCTATGGCGGTAAGGACGGTGTGCCGTTTCCCGTAAACCGCAGAGCCATGGACGAGTCAATTCAGCTACTCCGGCAAGCAGTAGAAGCCGCGAAGATTGGTGATAAGGAGAAGATGCAGTCGCTGCAGAGGCTTCGCCGGCTTATTCCGGAAAAGGTAAATTCTTAAACGTAAACGATGCTTAAGATGAAGTTCAGGAGGCGTAGTTGATGCAAAAATTGAGAAGCGTAACGTGGCTTAAAATCTCAGGATTCTGCGGCTTATTGACGCCTATCGTGGCGTTTTCAGGTATTTTCCTAGCCATTTATTTCGCGCCCGAATTCAGTTGGACGCATAATGCTTTGAGCGATTTAGGCGTGATGGCCGGCGTCACTGCAGCTCTTTTCAATTATGGCTTAATCGGCAGCGGCGTTTTAGGCTTAATCTTCGCAACTAGCCTACCTAGCGTAGTAAGTCTTTTGGAAGTCTCGTCTGCTGACGGTCAATCGCGTGTTATTCCCCATAGAGGACACGTTGGCGCGTTGTTCTTTTTGTCGGCATGCATAGCGCTTACAGCCATCGGCGTCTTTCCTGAGGATGCTAAACCCATGCACTTTATTGCTTCAGTGGCGTTCTTCGTGCTGCTGATTTGTGCTTTATTGAGTTTAGGCATCGGGTTCTGGCAATTGAAACAGAAACAGTGGGCGGCATTCACGCTACTATTTGGCGCTGTTGCCGCTGCACCTTGGCTACTGCTGTTGGTGGTTCGCTATGTTTCAGGCGTAGCTATCCCCGAGTTCATAGCAGCTGTTGCCGGCGGATTGTGGGCAGCAATTTTCGGCTTCAAGATGCTGCAGCTAGCGTCACGTGCAAAAGAGCTATAGTGCAGAACGCGGATTTCGTGAAAGGCACCGTCTTATGCGCTACTTCGAAGCACTTCGAAACGCGGCATCCACGTATATTTGGGCGCAACAGTAGCCTGAAAAGCTTAACGCGTAACCCTGCGTATCAGCGTATCTAATGGCTTCTTCGCTTGGAAACGCTATGGCGTCGACGCCCGCCTTCAGCGCTAAGACATCGGTTTCAGCACGGTGCTTTGCCTTCGGCCGCATGCAGCCCAACACCAGCGGCGTTTCAGGAAACATCAAACGTGCGACAGTAGCTACACGGGCGATGTCGATTGGCGCTGGCGGCTTAGTCTTGGCCATGGCGGTGCCGTGTATGGGCATGAAGGCAATTATGACTATGGCAGAGGGTTTCACTGCAGCGATTAGCCTAAGCGCTTCGTATTCTCCCTTCAATTTTCCATCGTGAAGCCCGACGATAACATGGGGCACAAAATTTAACCCAGCCTCTTGCAGGGCAAGCAGCGAACGCGCGTAATCTTGGACACCCGCTTTCAGATTGCATACTTTTTTTATGGTTTCGTCTGCGCCAATTACGTCTATTAGCGCCGCGTCAACGCATGCCTCTTTAAGCGCTACTGCGGTTTCTGCATCAATTATGCCTGTGTGGACGAAGACGGTTAAGCCTAACTCGCGCTTAATTGCAGCGACGGCAGGGATGAAGGGCTTAAGTGGAACGGAACCATCTGGCTGGCATCCGCCGCTGATTAGGCAGCCTTCAGCGCCATCCCGCTTAAACGTAACAGCCGTCTGGAAGAGCTTTTCAGGCGTGTTTGCCGAATGCATGGTTCGCAGGATTTTGCCGCCGCAGTGCTTGCAGTTAAGCGCGCACGCCCTGCCAGTCACAGATACCGTGGGAAACAAATTTGGCGACGCATGGTAATAGCGCGTTTTATAAGGCATGAAGCTTGGCGCGTAAAATCGCACTGTTCTCGGCGCTTGCACAAGCGCATGGCTGTCCAGCAAGCTTAGAAGGTTCTCGGAGCTTATGTTCCAAAGTGTTTCTGGAGAAAGCGGCTGCATGAATTCTCGCTACGAAAAAAGCGCTGGGACTTACTTAACAGTTTTTATTTCTTCCTGCGCGTTTTGGCGCTTCCTCGTTGAATTCTGACAGTGCTGGCAGCATCTTTAAGGCGTCGTTTACGTTTTCAATCATTGTTTGCAGCTTCTCAAGGCGTTTCGTGAGGGCAAGTGTTTTGTAAATCGCTAAGCCACGCTGCGAGAGAGCATAGCGTGTCTTCGTTTTGTAATTGCGTTCTTCCACTAAGCCGCATTTTAGGAGAAAGTCAAGCCGCTGGCGGATGGCAAGGCAGTCCATGTTGCATGCGTAGGCGATGCCGTCAACTGTCAAGTTTCTATCGGCTAATGCGGATAGTATTTCCTCGTAGAGTTCAAGTTTTGATTTGTGCATGCCTGCACGCTCTGCATCTTCAAAGGAAAGCGCTTTTTTGGATAAAGAATTTGTGAAGCCGAAATCTTGAACCAGAAACACGCACAAAACTAAGAATCAACAATTACTGCGGCAGATATTTACCTTGACGCTTCTGTTTATCGCAGCTTCAAAAGGGCTCATCGCTATTTAGGTTGGATGATTTTCCCGTGCTTTTTTGCCGCGATAAGCGCGTAAACCTAAGCAAACGTTGAGCGCTACAGCTGCAATGACTGCAACAGCCATTACTATAGTTTGGTCTTCTTCATTTTGAATTTCTGGACTAGGCGTTGGAGTTCCCTGCTGCAGAGTGGGTGTGGGGCTAGATGTTCCAGGCGTGGGGCTAGCGGGTGCAGGCTGTGTTGCGGTCAAGTCTTCTTCTTCGATATCCGGAGGCTGGGGCGTTTCACCGGGCATTAGCGGCCAAGAAACTTCGATCCTAGTGCGGGGTTCTGGAGCCTGAGGGTTTGGTGCTGTCAGAAATGGTATGAATGTAACTGTACCCATGTTGAAGTCGTGTTTGCTGTCGTAGATTCTTTTGCTTATTTCTTGCGTGTCGGTGGTTCCCCACCAATTGTAAGTAGCGTTGACATCATTTTTAAAAGGATTAGTTAATTTAATGAAGTAACCTTGGCAACCAATTATGTTGTTGTAATTGATTGAGTGAGCGCCGCTATATTTTAAATAGAATGCAACATCGGGATTGACGAGTGTGTTGTTCTGAATGATACAGTTTCCATCACCCGCTTCTATGCCTAGACCTGTGATCAAGTTCCATTCAACCACTCCAGACCGTATCTTAATAGTGCCCGTTATTATGTTACCAGAGATACGAGCTGCACCCACATTAATCCCTCCGTCAATAGTGTTATTTAAAATAACTACAGAATCCCCAGTAAGCTCTTTAATGGTGTTGTTTATAATGGTACCTCCATTACAACCGACAAACGATATGGTATTATTTATAACTAGGACATTATCAGCGTCGAGGACACCTCTTACGACGTTGTTTGAAAATGTCATCTTCCCACAATTGTAACCAAAGTCAATCTTGCGCTCTATTAACCCTATAATGAAATTGGAATTTATTTTAGGAGTGGCATTAACAATGCGTAACCTTGTTATTTCCAGAAATGCATTTTCTATTATGCTGCCCGAACCCGTTTGCTCATCCCAACGTGAACTCATGATTTTTAACTCCTTTCCACTTATTCGAATCAGATCATCACTACGACCTATCGCCCGTAACGTGCCATTCACTTGTATGTAATACTCATTAAGGTTCACTGTAGCCCACGCTTCAATCGTTAAAGTCACGCCTTCTTTTACCAGCACAGGCCCAGTAAGACTGTAAGGACTTTTTGCCTTTGTCCACTTAGCGTCTGCGCTGATTACGCCAATAACCTCCGTAGACGCATGCGCCACACTAAAATACGCGGCGCCGGCTAACGCTTGCCAACCAACCAGAATAGCCATCAAAAGTAAACCAAAAAACGGCCGAATCACCCTAATGACTCACCAATAAAATACTACGTGCATAGGATTTTTATCATTTGCTCCTTTTCTGGGAGCCCACAGTGGCGGTAGAGCAGGAAACAGCACGCATATTTACATTTTTATACACTGCGTTCTTGCTTAAGGCAGATAAATACAACCACAAAGCCAAAAGGAAATAACAAGGGAAAGGAGGCTATTTTGCCAGTTGCTTGCGCAGTTCCTCGTATGTGGCTTTGATGTCTTCCACAGAAGCCTCGTCCTCCAGCGTGGAGGTGTCGCCAAGCGGCGCTCCAGTTAGCACAGCTTTGAGTAGGCGGCGCATGATTTTTCCGCTACGTGTCTTGGGCAGCTTGTTCGCGATCACGATGGCTTCTGGCGTAGCTATGGGGCCGATGGTTGTTCGGATGTGCTTTACGAGTTCTGCGCGTAGCTCCTCCGACGGCGAGAAACCGCTCCGCAACACAACGAACGCCACGGGTACTTCGCCTTTCACGGGGTCTTCTTTGCCCATCACAGCGGCTTCCGAAACTGCGGGGTGCGCAACCAATGCGCTTTCAAGCTCCACTGTCCCAATGCGGTGCCCAGCCACCTTAAGAACCTCGTCTGCTCTGCCTAGAAGCCAGAAGTAGCCCTCAGGATCCTGCACGGCGTAGTCGCCGGTGTAGTAAACTCCTTGCCATCTTCCGAAGTAAGTTTGCTTGAATCTTTCAGGATCCTTCCACAGAGTTTGAAGCATCCCTGGCCAGGGCGTTTTCACTACGAGGAAGCCTTTGGTTCCGACTTTTGCAGGCTGTCCTTTCTCATCATAAACTTCTGCTTGAAT
Organism: Bathyarchaeia archaeon; assembly: GCA_038849555.1. Classification (GTDB taxonomy): domain Archaea; phylum Thermoproteota; class Bathyarchaeia; order Bathyarchaeales; family Bathycorpusculaceae; genus JAOAIV01. Next base: position 44,374 of record JAWCMT010000002.1, read on the forward strand.
GCTTGGCAGCGGATATGTGGCTGAGCCGGGTTTAAGTGGCACAAGCTCGATGCCCGCGAGCGGTGAGATCATGAAGCCGCCTGTCTCGGTCTGCCACCACGTGTCGATTATTGCTAAGCGTTCTTTGCCGATGACGCGGTAGTACCATCTCCATGCCTCGGGGTTTATGGGTTCGCCAACAGTGCCCAGCAGCCTAAGCGTGCTCAAGTCGTGTTTGTTTACCCATTCTTCACCGAATTTCATGAACATTCTAACTGCTGTCGGCGTGCTGTAGAGTATTGTGACGCCGTGTCTTTCAATGATGTCCCACCAGCGGTCCTGCGCGGGATAATCAGGTGTGCCCTCAAAAAGCAGTGAAGATATGCCTAAAGAGAGCGGCGCGTAAACGTTGTAGGTGTGCCCGGTGATCCAGCCTATGTCCGCAGTGCACCACCATAGATCCTCATCTGTGGGGTTAAAAGCCCATTTAAGCGTCCAGTAGGCCCAGACTAAATATCCGCCAGTGCCATGTTGGACTCCCTTGGGTTTGCCCGTGGTGCCTGATGTGTAGAGTATGAAAAGTGGATCCGTTGCTTGCATGGGCTCGGGAGGCACATACGCGTTGGCGCTTACGCTTGCAAGGGCATCGTGATACCAGACATCGCGGCCATCTTTCATGTTCACATTTTGGCCTGTACGCTTTACAACTATGACTTTCTCCACAGTTGGTGTATTCTGCAGGGCGCGGTCCGCGTTGTCTTTTATCGAAACCACTTTTCCACGTCTATAGGATCCGTCAGCTGTGATGAGAATTTTTGCTTCACAGTCGTTGATGCGTTCTGCAAGCGCTTCGGCGCTGAAGCCTGAGAAGACAACAGTGTGAATTCCGCCTAAACGGACTATTGCAAGCAATGCTATGGGCAGTTCAGGAATCACTGGTAAATAAACGGCTACGCGGTCGCCTTTTTTGAGGTCGAAACTTTTAAGCACAGCGGCAAGCCTGTTCACTTCTCTGTAAAGCTGATAATAAGTGTAAGTTCTAATTTCTCCGAGTTCACCCTCCCAGATATACGCGAGCTTGTGCTTGCGCGCCGTTTTCACATGCCTATCCAAAGCGTTGTAGGATACGTTAAGAACACCGCCAACAAACCATTTGTAGAATGGCGGATTTGAATCATCAAGCACCTTGTCCCATGGTTTAAACCAGTCAATCGCCTTTGCTTTTTCAGCCCAGAACTCATGTGGATTCTTTAAAGCGTTTTCCCGTTCTTGATGAAGTTTGTCACCAGAAGAAACATGTGCCGCCTTAGGGCAGATTTTCTCGTCAAACGGTAAATTTGCTTCAGACATTTCATTATCAGCTCATGATTTTTTGTTTTATACAATAGAGGCAATTTACGCATATAAATTTAATCAGCAAATGACTTGGAAAATAAAAAAATGAGAAGCGCTTAACTGACGGGGCATATTGGCAGGATTGTTTTTCCATAGGTTTCGTTGAGCACTTCTGCTATTGCAAGGTATATAGCGCTTAAACCGCAAACAACGCCTTCAACGCCAAGCAAATTGTTAAGCGTAAACGTGCCGAACAGCACGGGGTTACCGGTTAACTCTCTAATGGTAAGCAGAAAGAACAAAATCGCCAAGCTTAAGAACACAAACTGAAGCGCGCGGTTCTTCCGCAAAGTTCCGAAGAACATTGCAAACGTAAATAAGCCCCACATGAAGAAGTAAGCAGCCATGGCTGTTTCTGTCGAAGCCACTACGCCAATAAGCAGCGGTGTCTTCGGCAACAACAGCAGCAGCACAAGGGACCACCAGAAAAGCCCATAGCTTGTGAACGCCACGGTTCCGAAAGTGTTGCCCTTCTTGAACTCCATAACTCCCACGATGACTTGTGCTAAGCCGCCGTAAGCCAAGCCCATCGCAATAATCATAGTGTCCAACGGGAATAAGCCGGCATTATGCAGATTAAGCAGCACGGTGGTTAAGCCGAAGCCGAGCAGCCCAAGCGGAGCAGGATTCGCTAATTTCTCGCTCATTCGTTTCACGCCTTTTCGCGGTTAAAGGCTGTTTTGAAGACAGCCTTGTTTTAAGCTTTTCTATAAGCGCTACTTCCACTTCCATAATTTCCGGTTCATTGTGAACTCAGGCAGCACAAACAATGCTAACGCCGCTACACCTATGACGTACGCTAAATCGGTTAGGCTTAGAGCTGTCAAGTGGAATAGTTGCTGCGTTATGGGTATGTACGTGATCCCAAGCGTCAAGGCTATCGACACTATTTCCGCTATAACGAAGAACTTGTTTTTGAATGCGTCTTTACCCATTCTCCAGACGCTGCGTTTCTCAGAGCGGCAGTTCCACACTACGAGCAGCTCGAACATTGCTGCTTGCACAAAAGCGGTTGTTGTTGCCTCTTGATATGTGAGTTTACGCGCAGCTTCGTCGATGGCGCCATTCGGTAGCATCCATGGATGCGATGGCCACACGTAATACTCTAGAGAGAACACGAGTATGGTTCCGATTGCTTGAAGTAGAAATGACAGGACAATGAATCGGCCCATGCCATGCAGTATGCTTTCTTCGGGTTTTCTAGGCGGCCTATCCATCACATCTACGTCAGGCGGGTCAGTTGCAAGCGCAACTGCAGGGGCGCCATCTGTAACCAAGTTTATCCAAAGAATCATTGCTGGCAGTAGCGGCAGCGGAAATAGTTCAGAGCCGAATATGCCGCCGAGTATGGCAAATGTGCCTATGACGAGCAGTTCGTCAAAGTTGCAGGCTATCAAGAAGCGCGCGTACTTGCGGATGTTGTCGTAGATGACGCGTCCTTGCTCGACGGCTTTAACTATTGTGGCGAAGTTGTCGTCTGTGAGAATTACATCAGAAGCCTCTTTGGTAACGTCAGTGCCAGTTATGCCCATGGAAACGCCAACGTCAGCAGCTTTTACCGCTGGTGCATCATTCACACCGTCGCCCGTCATAGCTACGATGTGGCCTTTCTTCTTCCAAGCGTTAACAATTTTCAGTTTTTGCTCGGGCAAAACACGAGCGTAAACGCTGACTTTTTCCACTTGCTGCTCAAATTCTGCGTCGCTTAGCTGCTCCAACTCGGGACCAGTTAGCACTAAATCGCCTTCCCTGAAAATGCCAACCTCTCTGGCCACTGCCACAGCGGTTAATTTGTGGTCTCCAGTTATCATTACGGCTTTAATTCCTGCTTTTTGGCACGTCTTATTCGCCTGGATCGCTTCCTCCCGAGGCGGGTCAATCATTCCCTGCAAACCTACAAAGACCAAGTCGCTTTCAATTGCTTCGTCATCTAACTGTTCTGCGTTGGTTGGTAATTTCTTATACGCCATAGCAAGAACGCGGAGGGCGTTCCCGGCTAGCTGCTCGTTTACTTGTAGAATCTTGGCACGTTTTGCTTGAGTTATCTTGGTTTCTTTGCCGTTCTCCAAGATATACGTGCATCGTTCAAGAATTGTTTCAGGCGCGCCTTTCACGTAGGCAACTGCATCAATCTCGGGTGTTTTATGCACGGTGGTCATACGTTTTCTTTCAGAAGTGAAGGGGATTTCACGTATGCGCGGGTAGAGTTTATCCAATTCTTCTCTGCTGAGCCCCGCTTTTTCTGCGACAACTATTAAGGCGCCTTCGGTTGGGTCGCCAAGAACCTCCCAGCAGTCGCTGTTCTCTTTTCTTCGGAGCTGCGAGTTATTACATAAAGCGCCTATTCTAAGCAGAAGCTCAGCATCACCCTCAATCTTCAATGAAGCACCATCTAGTTTGCATTCGCCTTTAGGCTCGTAGCCTACGCCTGTAACCTCGATGAACTTCCCGTCAACATACAACTGACGTACGGTCATTTCGCCCTTAGTTATGGTGCCTGTCTTGTCGGAGCATATAACTGTAACAGCACCTAAGCTCTCAGCTGAAGACAGCTTTCTGACCAGCGCATTTCGCCTTGCAAATTCGCGTGCTCCAAGCGCCAATGTCACGGTGACTATGGCTGGCAAGCCTTCTGGAACCGCAGATATGGCCAGAGATATGGACGACATGAACGCTTGAATAAAGCCTTCAATGTTTAAAACTCCCGAGGCAGCAACCTCAAACGCTTCCAGAGCGAAGATGATGACACAAACAGCCACTACAACTTTGGCGATTTTGCTTGCAAACTTGTCCAATTTCTTCTGCAGCGGCGTCTCCTCTTCTTCGGCTGTCTGCACCATTTCGGCGATTTTGCCAAACTCCGTGTTCATGCCCGTGGTTATAACAATGGCCTTTCCACGACCGTAAACAACATGCGTCGCCGTAAACAACATGTTATTGCGCTCAGAAATTGGCGCGTCATCCTTAACAGGCGCGACATTCTTGTTCACAGGCGCGGATTCGCCGGTTAAAATTGCTTCGTTTGCCTTAAGCTCTATAGCTTCGATAATTCGGGCATCTGCAGGCACGCGGTCGCCTGCTTCCAGAATGAGAATGTCGCCGGGAACTATTTCTTTGGCAGGTATAATTTTTTCTTCGCCATCACGGAGGACACGGGCTTTTGGCGCGGTCAATTTTTTCATGGCTTCTACTGCCTTTTCGGCGCGGTATTCCTGAACAAAACCGGTAACTGCAACCATAATGACGATGGCGCCGATAATTATGGCGTCAGCCATGGCCTCCATGAAGCCTTCTGCTTCGCCGGTCATAACCTCGTAATATCCTATTATGCCCGATAGAATGGTGGCGGCAATAAGTAGAAGAATGAAGATGTCCTTGAACTCGTCTAGAAACATGCCGAGCGCGGATTTGCGCTTCTTTGCTATTAACTCGTTATAACCGTATTTTTTCAGTCTTTCTTGCGCTTCTTGCGAGGTTAACCCTTTATGGGTAACGGCAAGCTCGCGCATTACTTCATCGGTTTCTTTTGCGTGCCAAGATTTAGACGTTTCCGCTCTCCCCTTCGCTCACTCTGCTATTGAGTTCCTCTATTTTCACGTGAAGTGGTTTTAACCTTTTCTCCTTTCTTTGGGCATAAAATCATAACAAAGGCTAATAAACAAGTTTGTATAGAGTTCACAAAACAATCTAAAAATAGAAAGGAAGAGAACGGAGAGAGTTAAAAGAATGTTTGATCCATGGCTTATAGCGCCAATTTCTGCGGCACTATCAATTCTGGTCGGGCTATATTTCTATCGTTACATAAACAAGCAGGATTCTGGAACAGAAAAAATGCGTGAAATCTGCGGTGCAATCAAAGAAGGCGCAAGGGCGTTCCTGCGACGTGAATACAAAATACTGGCAATCTTCGTCGTTATAGTAGGCACGCTAATCGGTATTTTCCTACCACAACCAGTGTGGGCAAACGCTCAACCCATTCAAAACTTGAGTTTAACATTGGCATATATGTTCGGCGCCTTCTGCTCTGCGCTGGCTGGTTACTTCGGAATGGAGGTTGCAACGAGAGCAAACGCAAAAGCCGCATACGCAGCACGCAACGGCCTAAACAAGGCGTTTCCTGTGGGATTCCGCGGCGGCGCAGTCATGGGGCTCGCCGTGGTCGGTTTCTCGCTGCTTGGAATAAGCCTAGTTTACGCCGTCACAGGCATGCCTGAAGACATGGAAGTTCCCCCAGTTTTAGCCTTCAGTTTCGGCGCAAGCGCTCTGGCGCTCTTTGCAAAGGCAGGCGGAGGCATCTACACGAAAACCGCGGACATAAGCGCTGACCTCGTGGGCAAAGTTGAATTGGGAATACCTGAAGATGACCCGAGAAACCCCGCGGTAATAGCTGATAACGTAGGCGACAACGTGGGCGACTGCGCAGGCATGGGCGCTGACTTGGCAGACTCTTATATAGCCAGCACAGTGGCTACAATGATCTTGGGTGTTGCATTAGGAAAAACTGAGATTGCATTAATTTTCACAGGTATAGGCATAATCGCCTCCATAATAGGCGCACTTACACTTCGTATAGGCGCAAAGGGCAATCCTGGCAAAGCACTTAACATGGGAACCTACATCACATGCATACTCTTTTTGGCGATGACATTTGCTGCTGTATACTATCTCGATTACCCGCTTCAGTTGTGGGGCGCTGCACTCGTCGGCTTAACCGCGGGCATCATCATCGGCACAACATCAGATTACTTTACATCAGAAGACAAGAAGCCCGTCGCGAAAACCGCTGAATCCGCGAAAACCGGGGCTGCAACAACCATTATCACAGGCTTCTCGTATGGGCTGCAAAGCGTTTTTCCACCGTTGATAGGCATTGGCGCGGCCTCAGCAGTTGCATACTACCTTTGCGCGCCTCTTGGCGCAGGATACGCATTGTTCGGCATCAGCTTAGCGGCGGTAGGCATGCTCTCAATCGTGGGCATGATAATCGCTAACGACGCCTACGGCCCAATAGTGGACAACGCCCGAGGAATCGCGGAGCAGGCAAACTTGGGTGAAGAAGTCATCCGCGTAACTGACGAGCTTGATGCAGCAGGCAACACGGCTAAGGCAATTACTAAGGGCTTTGCAATAGGCGCTGCAGGCTTGACCGTTATTGCGTTGCTCGCGGCGTTCCAAGAAATCGCTACAAAAGCAGGGCATTCGGTGACGTTTGATGTTATGAATCCGCTTGTGCTTATGGGCGCACTAATAGGAGTGGGCATGCCTGCAGTATTCTCAGCCATGCTAATGCTCGGCGTCGGCCGCAACGCAGAAAGAATGATTGCGGAAATCCGAAGGCAGTTCCGAGAAATTCCAGGATTACGCGAAGGCAAACCCGATGCTAAACCAGATTACGCAAAATGCGTTGACATAGCCACTACAGGTGCTCTGCGTGAATTACTGCCTGCAAGTGTACTCACAATAGTTGTGACGTTGGTGGTAGGCTTTGTCGGAGGTATCCCAGCATTAGGCGGCTACTTGGCAGGAAGCATATTCTCAGGATTGCTGCTGGCGCTGTTAATGGCTAATGCAGGTGGCTTATGGGACAACGCAAAGAAACTCATTGAAACCGGCGTGCACGGCGGCAAGGGCTCAGAAGCGCACAAGGCAGCCGTGGTAGGCGACACAGTCGGCGACCCATTCAAGGACACTGCTGGTCCATCATTGAACACGATGATTACGGTTATGTCGCTGGTGGCTTCACTGTTCGCAGCGCTAATTGTCCAATACAATCTGCTAGGCATGTTAGGGCTTTAGCGTCATCAACAACTACTTTTTTATTCTTCTCTACGGGCATCTGCCAACATGTGCTATTGAAAGGTAAATGTTGGAAAATGATTGAAAAGTTATGGATAGAATCTGCGTGTGGTTCTTGGAAACGGAATGGCATCAATAATGTTTTCTAGATCAAGCATCCACGTTAACAATCTTTCAAGCCCTAAGCCGAAGCCCACGTGTGGTACAGTGCCGTAGCGGCGGAGGTCCAAGTACCAATCGTAATCCTCTTCCTTCAAGCCCATCTCTCGTATTCGCCGAATCAGCGTGTCCTTGTCGTCTTCTCTGACGCCGCCTGTGGATATTTCGCCTATCCTTGGAACCAGCATGTCCACTGACATGGCAATTTCAGGATGCTCGCGGTAAGTTTTGCAGTAAAATGCCTTCACCGCAGCGGGATAATCATAAATAAAGAATGGCTTGTCGAACTCTTCAGCCAATGCTTTCTCGTCATCATAGCCGAAGTCGTCGCCCCACTTAAGCGCAGAACCTTTCTTGGTGAGTCTTTCAACTGCTTCGGTGTAGGTTATTCTCGGAAAAGGCGTCTTAACAGACGACAGCTTGGCAACGTCAGCGCCTAATTCTTCAAGCTGCTTTTTGCACTTATCAACGGTCTGCTGGCAAATATACGCCAGAAGCTCTTCTTCGAACTGCATCAAGTCATGCATGTCAGCAAATGGCCATTCGCCCTCAATGTGCCAGTACTCTGTTAAGTGCCTGATTGTGCGGCTTTTTTCAGCTCGAAACGAAGGCGCAATACAGTAAACCTTCTCTAACGAGTAAATTAGGATTTCAAGGTAAAGCTGTGAGCTTTGTGTTAGATAGAGGTCTTGGTCAAAATACTTTAAGCCGAAAAGAGTTGAGCCTCCCTCCACTGCTGCAGAGATGAACATGGGCGGAGAGACCTCCGTGAAATCTTGGCTTTTGAAGAATTCGCGAGTGAACTCCAAAACGTTAGCGCGAATTTTCATTATCAAATTCATGCGGCGACTGCGTAGCCACAAGTGGCGGACATCACGGATGAACTGCTCGCTCTTGTCCTTAGTGATGGGGAAAAGCTCAGCCAAGCCGATAATGGATATAGTCTCCGCGACAATTTCGTAGCCGCCTGGCGCGCGCGGGTCAGACTTAACGGTGCCCTCAAGCGTCAGGGAAGATTCAATCGTCAATCGTTCCGCTTCGCTCCAAGTGGGGCTGTCCTTTCTAGCGGTGCACTGAATAACGCCTGTTGCGTCTCGGATGAGTAGGAAAATCATTGTTTTTCCTTCGCGTTTACGGTAAACCCATCCTCTAACAGTAACTTTTTTGCCATCGCAGCAGCCGTCAAGGATTTCGCGAATCTTCACCAAACTCATTTCATATCAACTGCTTCTTGTAGGTATCATGTTCAAACCTAAATTCCTATCTATTTTAGGCTTTAAACTTAACGTGAAAATAACAAAGAAACGAATTGATAAAAAAGACTGGCGAAACAGCGAACTCAAATTACATGTGATTCCCAAAGTCTCCGCCTTTTAAACAGCAATAAAAAAGGGGGAAATGTTGGGTGTTTGTTATCGCATCTATGACCGCTTTCTGAGTACAAGTATGTTTATGATTGTAGCTACGATTATCACAATGATTATGCCAATTACTGCAGGCACAAAGTATATGTCAGCAATAGACTCAGCAGCGGGCGGCGCTTCAGATGGAGGCGGCGCCTCTTCTACGTATACTGCGGTTTCTGCATGCGAACCATAATATGCTTTGGAACCGTCAAAGCGTGCGACAATCGTGTACTTGCCAGGTACAGGCGGCTCGAAGGCTGCGCTGTAAAAGCCAGAGCCGTCGCTTGTTGTTCGAGCCACTTCATAGTAATTATTGTTCGGGTCAAGCACCTCGATGACGACTTCAACGCCCTTAACGTTCGCCGGGCATGGGAATTGCTTGTAGACGTACAGCATCCAGTCACTCATGGATTCGTCCGCTACAGCGGGCACACCATTCGGAAACCGCATAGACAAAGCAGCACTCTTCGCACCAGGCGAAACATCGGTGACCATGCCTTTTACGAGGACTTTGCTGCCGTGAGTTGCAATTTCAGGCGAAGCCTCAACAGTGGTTTTGCTTGGGCCTTTACCGATAGCGTATATGCGCTGGTCATACGTATCCATAGTCGCGATAATACTGTCGCCGATAATTGCTCCGCCTCCCCAGCGGGTCTGCCGGAACATGCCGTTTACTCGCCATATTACGTCGCCTGTTTCCGCGTCGAGGCATACGAAGGGTGCGCCGCGGGGTATCGGGTTTTCTGCTGAGTGTTCAGTGTGGCCCATGTAGATTTTTCCATCAGCGATTATGGCAATCCATGCCCACCAGTAGTTGCCTGTCACAGGCTCAGTGTAGGGGTCATCCAGTTTGTATGTCCAAAGGGTTTTTCCAGTTTTGAGGTCATAACAGTAGAGTATGCCCGCTACGCCTGTTGAGTAGAGCTTGCCGTAAGCGAAGAACCATGAGTGCTCAATTGCGCCGGCGCCGTAAGCGTTTAAGAAGTGTTCAGAGTCGGTTTCCCAGAGGAAAGATCCTGTTTCTGTGCTGAAGGCATAGTGCTTCCTAAGCTCTTTAGCCCATAATGCGATGACGCCGTTTTCTGGCTCGTTAGTTGCGCCTACGAAGTGTAAAGTGACTTGTGCGTCGCTCCAGACGGCTGGCGCTTTCCACCATTTGTCAAATAATGTCGACGTGGAAGTGGATTTGGCATTCAAGCCTTTGAGGTTTAATGCCCAAACGCGTACGTTGGTTTGGTTGAAGGATATCGTAACTACTCTGTCTTCAGGATAGATCTTCGTTGTCGTAGCGAAGGCACCTACACTGAATGGTGTTAAGCCCGCGGGGATAGAAACGTTCCACGAGTAGGCTCTGCGGTCAGACGCGTCAATTGTTGAGCCAGAGACTAGCGGGCCTCCCCAGAAGTTGCTCCAACTGCCGCCTGTTGTTGGGTCAATCGCGAAGCCTGGAGCGGTTTGCCCAGCTGCTGTCTGATTCCAAAGCGCCATCCAACGGTTAGCGTAGTCTATTTGGTAGATGAGGATTTCACCGCTTGGTCCGAAAACGCGCGTTCCAGAGGGCATGTTAATCATCGTGTAAGTCCATTCGCCAGTGAATGGGTCGTAAGCTTTCCATGTTGAGCCGGCGCTTGTGTCCCAGAGATAGGTGTAGATGCCGTCATAGTTGTAGCTGTTGAAGTAGAAGACTTGTCCGAAAGAGAGCACGGTGTTGTTTCTGAACCAAAGCTCTTCGCCTGTATGCAGATCAACAGCGACAATTCCTTTTTGACCTGCGTAGTCATCGTCTCTGTTGTAGTATAAAACGCCGTATAGTATGACTGAATCTATGAATTTGCCCGCGTATGCGTCGCCTGTCTCAGATGACACTGGAACACCAGTCCATAGGCCGCCGGCTAATCCTCCACTAGTAAGCGGCTTTGTCCATAGCACATGTGCGGTCTCGGGCGCGTTGTCATTGTACAAAGCGAGCGAGTTGTCGGGTCGCTGTACCCAGTTTCCAGAGATTGAATACCATTCTCTCAGCTGCGGGTCAATGGGTCGCGTCCAGTACTCCGATGGGAGTGGCATTCCTGGATGCTCAGGGCGGTGCTGTTCGGTTACAACAAGCTCTATTGTGTCGCTGGTGGCGGCTTCAACAACTGTTCCTGCAAGAATTAGAATGCCTCTTTCAAAGTCAAAGTAAGTCTGGGGGAATGCTTGCTCAGGAAAGTGAGCGGTCAATTTGTATGTGCCTGCCACGCTAGGTATGAATGTTGTGGCAGTTCCACCTGTCGAGTCAGTTCTAGCAGGCCCCAACGTTTGGCTTGTGCCATCTGGCTTAACGATGGTCACGGTTAAACCTGTCCAACCGTCCTCTGGATAACCTAATTGCTGCATGACGCCGAAGCGTATCAGGACTTCTTGGCCAACGCCTACGGGGTTAGGAACAGCATCCACGAAAGCGAAGGTTTTCATTCTGGCTGCTTGCGCACTGATCGGCAAAACGGCAAGTGTGAGCGCCATAATCAATAGCATAAATAGGGTAACTGCAGCAACAGCAATTCTCCTTCTCCTATAGTGCATTTCTATTTCTCCTAAAACTTTGTTTGGCGACTCCCATCGCCGATTCTAGCTTTTTGTTATGACCACCTATTAAAGTTTTCTTGTAATACATTTTGCGGATTTTGTATGCAATTTAAATCGCATTATTCCACGTATTTTTCAAATAAAAACATAATTTGCATTTCAAGTATGTCTTTCACTTAAACTTCGGAAAGAACAACTTGCTCGCCAAGGTTTCCCGCAGCAAGGCGCCACCAAAGTTTAGTGACCCATAAAACAAAAAAAGAGGGGTTATGGTTTTTGTTTGCCGCTACCTTTTCCTAAGCATTAGGATTATTATCAGACCAATCACGACTATCGCAATTACCGCTGCTAAGCCGAAGCCCCAAACGTACGCATCAGTCATCGATGCAGGGGTAGGTGTGGCCTCCGGAGCAGGAGGCGCTTCTTCAACGTATATGGCGGTCTTCGCGAATGAGCCATAATAAGCCTTAGAGCCCGGGAACCTCGCTATCACAGTGTACTCGCCTGGGACTGGCGGCTCGAAGGTCAGCCTAAAGAAGCCGCTGTCATCGCTTGTTGTTCTGCCTACTTCATAGAAGTTTTTGTTCGGGTCAAACACTTCAACAATAACTTCGACGCCTTTAACATCGGTGGGGCGCGGGAACTGCTTGTAGACGTATAGCATCCAGTCGCTCATGGACTCGTCTGCCACGGCGGGCACGCCGTTCGGGAATCGCATAGACAAAGCAGCACTCTTAGTGCCAGGAGAAATGTCAGTCACCATGCCTTCAACAAGGATTTTGCTGCCATGCACTGAAATTTTCGGAGATGCGGAAACCGACGTAGCGCTTGGACCCTTGCCCAAGGCGAATATAAGTAGGTTGTAAGTGTCCATTTTTACGATGATGCTGTCGCCTATGAAGCCGCGTCCGCCCCAGTCGGTTCCACGTACAAGGCCGTTAACTCGCCATATCACCTCACCCGTCGTTGCGTTGAGGCAGACGTATGGCGCGCCCCGTGGCAGCGGGTTGTTATCTGAGTGCGCACTGTGTCGCAGGTAGATTTTGCCATCGACAATGAAGTCAACGCGGATGTTCCAGTTGTTGCTCCATAGGATTTCGTTGTAGGGGTCGTAGGCTTCATAACTCCATAGTTTCTTGCCTGTTTTAGCGTCATAGCAGTCTACTATGCCTTTGGTGCCGTGAGTGTAGACTTTGCCGTCGTGGATAATAGTCCATGTCTCGAGATAGCTTAGATAGTGCTCAGGCGGCTCGGTTGGGCCCCACATGTAATCGCCTGTATCCAAATTGTAGCAATAGTTTGTGCCCAGCTCTTTCATGTGCACGACGAAAACACGGTCTTTCACGCCTACGCGCGTATAGCCCACGGTTACGTTTCCCGCTGGAACATTATGCGTTTTATTATACAGTAAGCGTCCTTCGTCTCCTGGCTTCAGGCTTATTGCCCAAATCGTGAAAGGTGGATTATTGAATGCCTCGCCGCCGAAGCCATAGGTGTTCCTATAGTAGCCGATTACCAAATCGAGGGGTATGTAGTAGCTGGGGCTTCCAGGCAAACCTTTTGGTATGGTCTTGTTCCATTGGTAACCGTTCAGGCCCAGCGGAGTAGCCCGTGTTACAGGAACAGAACCTACAGCATTAATCACTTTGCCTTGTGGTCGCCATGAGCCGAATTGCGGGCTGTTCTCGGTTGTGCCCCAGTAAGCGCTGATTACCGCCGTGGAGTTCCACATTGCTATCCAGCCTGCTGTTTGGTCAATTTGGTATCTTAATAGCTCACCCATTGGGCCAACAACTGTAGTGCCACTTGGAATGTTGGTCATTGTAAATAGCCAACGACCATCTGTGATGTCAAATGCGTGCCAGTTAGTGACGCCGCCAACTGTCTCTGACGTCCACAGGTAAGCGAAGGCGCCTTGTACGTTGTAAGAGTTAAATTCCATCACTTGACCGAAAGATAGCGTTTGACGGGTTCTATTGGGCGGAATAAGCGCGCGCTTCCACAGCTCTTCGCCAGTGTGTATATCCACAGCCACCACGTAATTATCGACCGCGGTTCCGCCTATAGTGTTAAACTTGTTGTAGAAAACTTTGCCGTTAATGATCACCGTGCCCGAGAATTTGCCTTCGTAGGCATCTCCGCAGAAGTATGAGTAATCGCCAAGTGGCGCCCCAACGAGACCTCCTTCCTCTATCGGCTTTGTCCAAAGCACATGCGCAGTTTCCGGCGCATCTTCATTGCCCGGTTCAACTGAACCAGCTAATGTATCACCAAATTGATAGATTCCCAGCCAATTTCCACAGATATTTTTCCATTCTCTAAACTGCGCATCAACGGGGCGAGTCCAGTATTCCGTTGGAAGCGGCACACTAGGATAGATGGGCACTGGTTCAGCTAGAACCTCAAGTTCTAAAATTGCACTGTCACTCGCTTCGAAGTATATTCGATACTGCTGACCGCCAGCGGTAAAATTGTACCATTGCGCTGGGAAATGCGTTTGAAGCTTGTATGTTCCCGGCATGCTTGGTATGTAGGTATATCCTGTACCGCCTGTTGAGTCCGTGCGGAAAGGACCAAGCGTCTCAGTAGAACCATCAGGCCTAGTGACAGTAACCGTTATCCCCGTCCAGCCGTCCTGCGTAATTTGCAACTGCTGTGTAATTCCGATGTGGAGCAGTGTCTCTTGGCCAACACCAATCGGGTTAGGCGTAGCACCAATAAACGGATAGGTCTTTTGACTGCCTACAAGTTGCCCAGTAGCAGGAAAGGCCACGAGAGAAATGGTCGCAGCAAGCAGCAGAAGCAAGGAAAATGCAGCAGCAACACTTTTACGTGAGATTGCCATCTTCCCATTCTCCCTTTTTGCGATTTACATCGCAAAATCTTCATCTGCAAGTATTTGCTTATTAAATTTTTCCAACTATTGCGTAGCCGACGCGTAAGAGGAGACATATAAAGCCGAGACCTAATGTAGCGCGCATTGCAGAATTGACTGGAAAAAGACGCATGCATTGCAAGCTAAAGTCACTTGGCAAGAAACGTGAGGGTTAACTGAAGCATGGAATTCTGCATAAGATAAATTAGCCATTACTTGCTATATTAACTGAGCACCAGCGCATAGAATTGAGGGCAGATAGCGTGACGAGTAAATCCAAGCCGCAAAACATATGCAGAATAGGATGCTGAAGCCAATGTCGTTCATCTATGATTTTCCGCTTTTCTTAACATCTATTATATTCATCTCTTTGTCTGGAGTGCTTCTGCCAGGGCCTTTATTTGCAGTTACTATTACCAAGGCTGTGAAAAATAAAACTGCTGGAGCACTCATTGCTATTGGACATGGAGTAGTTGAATTTCCACTCATGTTTATGCTCTATTTTGGGCTAAACCAGTTCGCAACTATCCCAGACGCAGTGCAAGTAACCGTAGGGCTAGTTGGCGGTTTGCTACTGATGCTTACTGGCGTACAAGCCTTCAGAAACCGAAACAAAACCAGCGAAACACGCCACGTTTCAAATAGGGACTCCATTGTGGCAGGCGCATGGACAACCGCCGCTAATGCAGGCTTCATATTGTGGTGGTTAACAATTGGTCTTGCATTAATAATGAACGCAAAACTCTTTGGACTATTAGGGTTTTCCATATTCGCGGGAATCCACTGGCTCTGCGATTTCGTATGGTACACATTTATAGCCATGCTAATCTTTAAATCGCAACGATTCTGGACTAAAAAGATACATCAAGGCGTCACCTTTTTCTGCGTTGCAGTGTTCCTATTTTTTGGAGCATGGTTTTTCAGTTCAGCACTGTGGCAAGCCATAATAAGCGTAACATAATAGGGGAAAAGGCCATTGATGGCGAAATTTCGAGTTGGAAAAGCGACTATACGCTTAGTAACAGGCGACATAACAGAAATGGAAACAGACGCCATAGTTAACGCTGCCAATTCTTCTCTCATGGGCGGCGGAGGCGTAGACGGCGCGATACACCGTAAAGGAGGCCCAAAAATACTTGAAGAATGCAAAAAGATTCGCGCCACAGAATGGCCGAATGGACTTCCAACAGGAAAGGCGGTCATCACAAGCGCAGGCAAACTAAAGGCTAAATACGTCATCCACACCGTCGGGCCCGTCTGGAGCGGAGGGAACCACGGCGAAGCTGAGCTTTTGGC
>JAWCMT010000002.1:59854-60698 GCA_038849555.1 Bathyarchaeia archaeon
GCGCAAGCGTATCAAAACTCCCTTAAACTAGCAGCACTGAACCGGCTGAAATCGATAGCTTTACCTGCAATAAGCACAGGTGCATACGGCTATCCTGTTGGAGACGCGTGCCAAGTAGCCTTGATAACGGTGAAAGAATTTCTGCAAAAAGATACCAGCATAACCGAGGTTGTTTTCGTCTTGTTTTCGGAAAGCGTATTTAAAATTTATTTGGAAAAGGCAAAAGAAATACTTTAGAAACAGGCATTGGTAATAAAAAATTCAGAGAAAGCACACAATTACTTTCGGTAACGTGCTTCTTTGAGTCAAACTAGAAAATATGGTCAAAGCCGTCATATTTGGCGGCTATTAGAAATTCATTGCAGAAACCTATAGGGTAGGTTCTCCGCCAACGCCGAAGCCTATCAACAAACAATACAGAAAACAGTAGAGGGGGATTTCTCTGCGGCAATAAGCGCTTGCTAAGGGAAACTCTTATTTCATGCGTTGAATACGCTATCACGTAGGAGGATAAAAATTATGGATTTTAAAGGTAGCAGAACCGAGAAGAATCTTTTGGCGGCGTTTGCCGGTGAATCGCAGGCTAGGACTCGCTACACATTCTTTGCTAGTGTAGCAAAGAAAGAGGGGTATGAGCAGATAGCTGCAATTTTCCAGGAGACCGCCGACAATGAGAAGGAACATGCGGAACTATTCTTCAAGCACTTGAAGGGCGGAATGGTGGAGTTGCAAGCTGCTTATCCAGCAGGAGTAATTGGGTCAACAGAGGAAAACTTGAAGGCTGCGGCTGAAGGCGAGAAAATGGAGTGGGGCACACTTTACCCCAACTTCGCAGAGATAGCGG
>JAWCMT010000002.1:60708-66357 GCA_038849555.1 Bathyarchaeia archaeon
GCAAGAGGGCTTCAGCGATGTGGCCAACACCTTCCGTATGGTCGCCAAAGTGGAAGCCTACCATGAGCGCCGATACTTGAAACTGCTGGAAAACTTGAAGCAAGGCAAGGTGTTCAAGAAAGACAAGCCAATCAAATGGAAATGCAGGAACTGCGGTTTCGTCTACGAAGGCGCAGAGGCACCTGAGAAATGTCCTGTCTGCAGTCACCCAAGAAGCTACTTCGAAGTCTGGTGCGAAAACTACTAAATTATTTTCTTTTATTATTATAGCGTTTCATTCCAAAAGAACAACATATCATAATGGCTTTTTGCGGCATCCACAATTTCTGCTTCATCATAAATAATGTCCAAATATGAATCGTACTGGGCTAATAGCATGCTTACATCAGCCCAAACTTTTGATGATAAGACATCTGCATCCCATAGACCCCAAATTTTATCATCAGGCTTTCTAAAGCCAAAACCATAATCCTGCGGCAAAACGTATGCAATTTTTCCTTGGATCACGCCATGGCCCTGAGGATTAACATGAATGTAAATCCAAAAATTTTTTAGCGCGTCGAAGTGCTCTTCAGTCAATACTCCATACTGCCCAACTTTTGGATAACTGAAGACTACTACGTACTTTGCGCCATTTTTATAAGCCAAAATCATGTCTTCATATAATCTTGCCCCCGACTCTATGTATGGCGCATCGTTGTATTCCCATGTAATTATGGCGCCCCAGTCTTTGTTGTGTGCTTTTGCGGCGCCTCTGCAAAGACCTATATGCAATGTTCTGCTGTGATTCCAGCCGAACTCAGCGAGAACAGCGCTATAGCCAGCTTTGTAATCGAACCAGTACAAGGCATAATCGGCAGTAACTATTTCGTCAATGAAGTTAAAATAGTAGTTTAGATGAAGGCTCCAATTTCCAACATACTTTGCTGCTGCATCAGCGTAATCTGTTGCATTTTTAACTATCATATTATCAGCATTATCTATTTGGTGTCCTCCAAGCTCATCAAAGCGGTAGACACCTAAAAACTTGCCAGCATATTTCTGCTTAGCATTTTTAATCCAAGTAAAGATGTCATAACTATATCTGGTGCTATCTGTAAAAAGCACTACAAAGTGCAAACCTGCATTAACTATATAGTCGCAGGACTCATTCAATATAGTCTGGTTAAAAGATATCCCAAGCGCACCTATCACGAAAAGGTTTGTGTAATTCTTCACCTTATCAACCAAATCCTTCAAATCATCTATGTTATCACTATAAGCAAATTCTACACCAACAAAAAATTCCGCGTTGGAATGAACATTGTCTAACCACCTAATTGTTGCCAGAATACTAACAGTGAGAAGTGTGATAAGCAGAATTCCCAAAGCAACTGTTTTTCGACTCAACAGCCTTCAACTGCCATAAAATCAGCCCTTTAGTGTAAGATGCATATTACTACTGTCTTTCATTCATATTGCCACGCCAAAACATCTACCGAGACCTGCGATAAAGTCCCACAAGCTCGCCTTCAGCAAGCACATGCCCTTGCATCGCCTTTTCCACATCCCTTTTTCTTGCGTTAGGCTTCAAATCCAGTTCCATGTCTAAAGCATAAACCTTAAAGAAATATCTATGCGTCCCAGAAGGCGGACATGGCCCACCATAACAGCGCTTTCCGAAATCATTCATTCCCTCGGTTCCTGGAACGGTGTTCTCCGCTATCTGCCTCGTGCTTCCAGGAATGTTCCAGACTACCCAGTGATCCCAAGTGCCCATGGGCGCGTCAGGGTCATCAACAATCAACACCAGCGTTTTCGTTTCCTTTGGCGCTCCTTCAATTGTCAAGGGCGGGTTTACATCGTCTCCGTCACATGTGTACTTTGCGGGAATAAACTTGCCATTTTCAAACGCAGGGCTCGTTACAGACAGCTTTCTCATAAGCTTAGCCTTCATGCAATAAAGAGAATTGTGATGCATAAAAAATTTGTCTAACTACTAAGTAATCAGGCGAAAAACGCTGCATAGAAAAAGACTATTTATGCTTGGGCTAAAAAGGCTATTAGTGAGAAGCGGCAGAATACGCTTATAGGAGGCCTTTTGGTGTGTGCGGCATATTTGGACTTGCGCTCAAAAAATCAATTCATCCCGCTATAATTTTCCGTATCCTTCAAAAACTTGAAGTCAGCCGCTACCCAGAGGAGGAACGCCCTGTTGGCGGCTACGGCGCTGGCGTTGCCATCCTAATTGACAACGGCAGTATAATATTGGAAAAGGTTGGAAAAACGGATGGCTCTCCCGCGACCCAACTTGCAGAAATTATGGCGCCTCAGCTTTCTGATGTTTCAATCATGATTGGGCATGTGCGTTATCCAAGCCCAGAATTTATGGGCACTGCTCACTTAAAAGAGACAACGCAGCCCTATGTGGTGCAATCAACTCAGGCGGGAACCCTTGTTTCGGCACATAACGGTAAAGTAGACAATTACAAGGAGCTGCAAGCGAAGCTGAAAGGTCATGTTTTTGAAAGCGAAAAAGCGGGCTTAATTGACTCTGAAGTTATTCCGCACTACTTTTCCAAGCTGCTCAATGAAGTAGGAAATGCTGATGAAGCATTATACAGGCTTCTTTGCACTTTGCAGGGCTCAAACACCGTCAGCTTGCTTCACATAGATAAAGGCCACATGTTTCTGCATCTGATTCATAAGGGAAAAACAAGAGGCTTGACAGTATGGACGAACAATAAAGGCGAGGTAGTGTTTTGCTCGCGCCCCGAGCCTGTGATTGAGGAGTTTGGGCGTTTCCTTGCTAGAGACGGATTCAAAGAGAAAGTTTCAATCAAATGGCGCGAAGATGCGGCGCTTAAGCTTTCTTTCGCGATTGATATAAAATAAGGCGGAACGCTTAAGCATGCCTTTATGCTTTATGTTAACCTTCCATTACTGCGCAATCAACCGCGAGCTGCGATGTAGTCCTTGAAGAAAAGGCGTTTAAGTCTCTTCGTGGGTCTTTTCTTTCCATTTTTCTATGATAATTTTATCCTCACCTGGATTAAAACTTACACGCACCGGCATTGAACCTTCGCATTTGAATGGAAACATGCTGTCGTCTGCGACGCGCACAGGCAGATAAAGCAGATACTTGGGGCCTTTCAGCCTAAATAAGGTTCCTTTCCCCTCGTTTCCCATTATCGCCCTTCCACAGCTAGTCTTTTGCCTTTCTATTGAAATATTGGCGCACTATTAAGTTTTGCTTATGCTTTAGAATATGCGAAACCTTTAGCTTGAAAAATAGTTTCAAACACATTTTTTCACAAGCAAAATGTTTTGCTGTCCTTTTGGAGCTAATTCTGGCTAAAGCATATAAGCAAGTCAACGCACATGGGATTTACCGGAGGAGCCTTATTGAGACCAACTCGATTAATGGCCACTTTAATTTCTATAAGCCTCATGTGCGTTCTCTGCGTCAACTTCGTTTCCGCTCTCGAGACAAATGAGATCTCGGTGTCACTATATTGGTCAAGTCAAGTGTTATACCAAGGCGACATAGCAACCGTTAGGATATCGCTGAAAACCAGTTCTACCGAACAACTGTTCATCTATTACATAGGCGTACACTTCGACTGGATGCCTGAAGGCGGCTTCTATGGCTATGATTTATCCGAAAGCCCCGTGCTCATCCCAAGCGGTGGCAGCTACATCTTCGATCCTATATCAATTCAAATTCCAATAAACGTAACTGCAGGTGAGCATACCTATTTTGTTGGCATCGAAGGCAGACAAGGCTCAACAACCGCCTTCTCCTGGGATTCACCGCCGTCAACCGTGCGGATTCATCCTTTCGGTTACGCAATCATGCTATCACAAATTGAACGTGAATTAAACGAGTCTATTCACGCCAATTACGAAAGCGCAGAAGCCCGCTCGCTGGTGCAGCAGGCGCAAAGCGAATTTGCTAAGGCACATCCTTTGGCAATTGAAGGAAATTGGCAAGAGGCCTTACCGCATTTGTATAACGCCTCTGATCTGTTGACGCAAGCGCGTGAAATAGAACAGCTTAATACAGAGCAGAAAACGGCACAGCAAACCCTGCTATTGTACGGAGTAATAATAGCAGTTGTGGCGGTTGCCGTTGCTGCCGTAATCGTTGTGGTAGTGCGGAAAAAGCGGAAGCGCCTAGCTTCTGAAACTACGCAACCAAGCGAGACTACTGAAGAATTTAGTGCAGAGCAAACTTAATACCCCTTTCTCCCTTTACGATTTAACGCTTAGCCAACTCTCCGCAGCGCGCGTTGATCGCTTCTTTCTGTGCAGTTGCATAACGCTTAAATGTTTTTTGTTGATGCTTACTGTGCTTGAAGGGCTGGTAGATCAGTCTGGTATGATCGCCACGTTGGCATCGTGGAGGCCGCGGGTTCAAATCCCGCCCAGTCCACCACAAGAATGATTTTTCCCTCCATGTGCGGTCATATATGTGTTGTCTTGAGGTTTTCTGCTATGTAGTTCCGCGAGTGGTGCGGCGGTCTTCGAGCAGAGGCAACCGTATCCGTATTATTGTTTTGTTTCCGTATATACAGTATTTATGAAGTTTCTTCCCTTCGGGTATTCTGTCAACTAAACCGCATTTTACGAGTTCATCTAGGTTTCTCCAGAGCCCCTTTTTAGCGCCCTTTTTAAGCCCCATTTTCTCGAATAGCTCGTTTACCGTCATCGGCGAACCGTGTTTCTGGTAATGCGCAGCTAATTCCATCAGGATTTGCCTGTTTCTCTTAGAACCCAGTGCATCAAGCGTTTTCTCGGTTAGCTCTTCGGGAACGAATAGGCTGTCATGCGTGCCAAGAGTTACCTCCATCAGCTCATAATAGGGTTTTATGAAATCCCAGTAGCATTTCAGCACGAGGCGTTTAAGTTCACGCGGCGCAGTACCTCCTGCGCTGTTTCTGTTTGCGGCAAATTTTTCCCAGCAGTAATCAATATCCTTGGATGGCTTTGCAAACGGGCGAATCACGTTCCGCAACAGATACTCGAGGAACCGGGTAGACACGTTTTCCTGCTCGTAAATTTTCCGGCTGACATCACTGTAAGAATCTATCATAAACAGTGTTTCATCTGGATTCAGATCCCGCGAGTGCAGGTACCTCATGGGTTTGCCTGAAATCGTCACGGGATCCGGTAAAACAATGGTTGCAGGATATTCAATGCCTTGATCAGCGCAAATTAATTTTTTAAGCACAGAAAGCCCCGCGTTTGACTCGTCAAAAATGTAGTAGGATGCGCCTAGGTACCCGAGTGACTCCAAGCCCCAGCTTACATAGGGGTACTTTTTTATTTCAGTTCCAAGCTTGTTTCTTTCGAAAAGATAGATCCTGAGCAGTTCCTTCTCAAACTCGGTTAAGTTGTACGTGCCTTCTTTCAGCTTAATCGTTTTTCTTTCAAGTTTTTCAGGCGTGTTAATCTGCTCAAGTATTGCTTGAAGACTTTTTTCGAATTCCAGTATTCTGAGAATGCTGTATACGTCTCGCTGAATTTCGATTCTATCCTCGACAATGACCACTTTTACGTTGGGAGTGAAGACGCTTTGAAAGAATTTATGCGCTTCAGCGACGCGCTCGCTTATGTCTCCACGGTGGTAGCCGCGTCCTATGTCTCTTAGTGCACCAATGTAAACAA
>JAWCMT010000002.1:66367-85017 GCA_038849555.1 Bathyarchaeia archaeon
CAGGATTTATGGAATAGCCGCTTTGTATTAGATGCTGCACAAGAAAAAGCGGGAAAAAGTGCTTAAGCTGGGCTACTTCCAAGTCTGCATGAAAAGCCGCTACAATTATGGAATTTAATTTCCGCTTTTTCCATTGCTCGCCTAGTCCGTCTAAAACGTGGATTTTCTCCATTTCTGGGAAGATTTTTTCAAACCATTCTTCTGTTAGTAATGGAAGAGGGATGGCGTCTTTGCCGGTGTTTCCAACCATCTTTCTCATCGCCCTAATCGTTACATATAACTCAATTATTGCGGCCCAAAGTTACTTAAATTGTGACTATGTCCAAATACCAGATTTATTCATCACCAATATATAAGCTTAAGTAACATAAAATGTGACTAATATTGTATTAAACCAAGTTTTTTATGACCAAATGGATAACTTACACGGTGGCGCTATAACATGTAAAAAGGATGTAATAAAATTGGCCGCAATCACGAACTATGATGTGAAGGAACTCAAAGAAGGCGTAATACACATACACAGGATGCTAGAGCTACGGAAACTGCACCTAAAGAATTTGCAAACCGGGAAAATTTGCGGCGCCTGCAGCAGCATTTGCAACGAACTAGGCTTGCAAAAGCAGACATTAGGCTTCATAAACAAGCGGCAATAGCAAGGTAGCAACAATCTTATTAAAGCAGGCTATTTTTCAGTATTTGCGGTCTTCTTTTTTCGGTTCAGCAATCTTGAAAATTATAATAAGCAGCATCGGAACAGCAAGAGCAATTGTCAAATAGAAGGGCGATTGCGGCAGCAGCATGTAGAAAAAGTTTCCAAACATCATGCCTACGCCAGTAAGGATGTAGCCTACAAAGTTTACGCCGCCAACTATTTTTCCCCGGTTTTGTGGTTCAACTAAACACGCAGAGAGCGCCATAGCCGCGGACATCATGAAAAGCTGCACTAAGCCAAGCAACATCATTGACACCATAACGGAAAAGAGGTGGCCGTTTACAAAAAGCAGCATAGAAACCACAAGAATGCATGGGCCAATAGCTAACGGAAGCTTCATACCCACCTTATCAACCATTTTCCCAATGGGAAAAGACACTATAATCAGACTTATCATCATGGGAATGTAGGCAAGAAACCATTGATCCTGCGGGATTCCAAGTACGTCACGGGCGTAAATGGCATTTATCACGTTTGTTAAAGCAAACAAAAACATAGTGCTCACTTGCACTATGAAGAGCCAAAAAACCGTCCGCGGCACAATTTTCCACACACGCAGATTCGCCTTTACAGCTTCAGGATATTTTGAGATAAAATATCTGAAGCGCATTTTTTCGTTGTTCACAATGGTTTCCTTGAGCTTTAACCTGCTAGTGGCGGCTGCTAGAAAAAGAATCATCACAATAAGGTAGACAGCTTGCATGCCCGCAACCAAACCAAGAGAAACAACAATGATTCCGCCAATTACTGTTCCCGGCGTGTTAAAGGTTCCATGAATCATATTTACAAAAGAAGAGGCTACCCCGCGCCGTTCAGGCGGAACCGAATCCTGAACCATAGCGAATAAAGCTGGCTGATAAATGAGACAGAGGCTTTGTATGACCGTGCCAAACAAAATTAAGTGCCACGCAGAAGTTAAATTCCAAAAGGGTGCAAGCACAAAAAACAGATAAGACAACCCTATGCCAAATGTCATTGTAACAATAAGCCAGCGCCTGCCAAATTTATCCGCGAGAAAACCACCTGGAACCGCCACAAACGCCATTGCAACAAAATTCGCTAAACCTATTATGCCTAGTGCCATTGGAAAAACATTTCCGCCCAGTGCATCAACGTACTGCTGATAATACGGCACAGGCATTTCCTGCCCGAGATCCATCAGTATCCAGCTGATTACAAGAATAAGGTAATTTCCTCTCACAAAAGAAAACTCGCGCCGAAGAACCTCGCCAAACCCCATTATAACATCTCTTAAAGCAGAACAAGCACTTATCTAACCTTAAACTTTTTTGCTCCCACTGCAAAAAACGCATAATGCCTGCTGGAACAAGCTACAAACTAATACCACGTGCATGTGTATTTATGTTGCGCACATCTACAAAAACTGAATTTACAATACAAAACGCTTATTTTAACTTAACACAACCTAATGAACCTGTGAGTACCGATTGAATAAGCAGAGTAAGCAGTCTTTCAAAACAGAGCTCATCGAACATGGATACTCAAAAAAGGTCGCAAATGAGATTTGGAATTGGTACAATTTTCCAAAAAGAAACAACACCGCTAAATTTTAACGACAAAGACCTAATACATGTTTCCAGCTTTCTGAAAACACGGTTTTTCCGAACAGCTTAAATTGCAGCACACAGAATAATCGAGTGTATCACTTTCAAAGAGGAAATTAAATGCTCTCTCGCTCAGCAATCGCCAAACTAAAAGCAATTCTTTTAATTGATCTAATTATAGTGGCTTCGGCTGCTGGAGCCTACTTTTACCTTCAAGCTGAAGGGCTTATAACAGCACCAGCTAAACCAGCCGAGTTCATAGTATCTGACCTCAAAATCACGCCCTCAGAAGCGGAAATCTTCGAGCCCGTGCTGATTACAGTAAACGTAACTAACATAGGCGATGAAAAAGGCGAATACATAGCGAACCTCACAATCAATGATGTGATAGAAGAAAATCAGACAGTTACGGTTCTCGGAAGAAACTCCACTATAGCCGAGTTCACAGTGCTCAAAGAAACCGAAGGAACCTACACAATTGAAATAGGCGGATTAACGGGCGTATTAACGGTTAAGACCCCTCCGCCGACTGCAAGCAAAATAGGATTATCCAAGCTTAATGTCAAGCCCTACGAGGCATGGCCTAACGAAACAATGACAGTTACAGTTGCTGCCACTAACACGGGGGATGCACCAGACAGCCTCGCAGTGCGATTTATGGTCGATGGAGAGCTTTTAGAGCGCCGCATAATCGAATTAGGCGCTAAGGAGACCACAACGGTAGAATTTACATTTAACGCGCCAGAAGAGGGAAAACACACCGTCCAAGTAAACTCTTTATCCGGAACCTTTGTAGTGGTTCCAACAGGATATCATACGCTTACAGTGGGCAGGTCTGGCGGTGGCTCCAAACCCCTCGAATTCACCCTCAACGGCGTACCTCAAAAGACAACGTACGTCGAGCTTCTGCCCGTAGGCGAATATACGATAGCTGCGCCAAAAATTGTCGATGTTGGAACAGGCATTTTGGAATTTTCATTTTGGAGCGACGGCTCAACAGACCCAACAATAACTTTCACGCTAAACGAACGGAAAATTATAGTGGCCACATACACTGTGATCAGCGGATGGGCCTCTTGTCCATCACTGTTTTACTGGAACGGAACCGACTATGTCTATGTTACTGAAATTTCAAATGCAGGCTGGCTGGGCTACATAGACTATATTGATGAAAAAGGAAACATCGTGTTTGGCGGCGGAAACCCGTGGGATACAATCAAGTTGGATGCAAAACAATTGGCAGTAAACAGAACCGCAGAAGGAGAGTATTATGAGATAATTCTCATTCAGAAATGGGATGAGCTCTTCTATTTGGACACGGTTTACATGCTGGTAGTTGACCATCCAGCGGATGTGGATGTTTACTCGACCATGGTTAACTACGTCAACAAAGCCTTTCCAAAAGAGATTTACACGGTCAGCAAAAATAACCTTCTAACACCAATTTCCGCTGTAAATGAAAATGGCGAAGACGTCTTGCCGCTAATCGCCAAACTTGACGGCGTCTTTACGCCAGGTATCAACGGTCTTGAAAGCCCAGCGTGGAACGACATTAAACTAAATCAGTTAACTCTGAACTTAGGCGACTTATCTGGCGCGGAAGAAATTAAGCTTGTAATCAACGGCATGGTTGACTGGGGCTCACCTGAGGATTACTACCCATGGATTGAAGGTTTCAAAACGGCAGCTGCGAAAGGACTTGTGCCTAATGGCACGGAGATTTATCCGCCGCCCTACATGGAAGTGATGGATGCAAACGGTAATTGGGTGCGTGTACCCCAAGATAGACAGATGCCCACGCCCTCAGATTATGTTCCCAGAAGCTTCGCAGTTGCCCTAACTGGGCTTTTCCCTGCTGGCGTCCGCGAATACAAGATTCGAATCACCAACTTCTACAATGTAACCTTTGATTACATAGGAATAGACGTTACTCCTCAACGAGACATCAAGATTCAGAGAATCGACGCGGACGCGGTGCTCCATCAAGCATTCCCAACACTCTCTACGTCTACGGGCGCCTTTACAAGATACGGCGACGTAACAGCATTAATCCGCAATGAAGACGACATGTTCGTGATTGGGCGACAGGGCGATCAGGTGTCTCTACACTTCCCAACCGCTAATTTGGCGCCTCTCGAAGAGGGCATGGAGCGCGACTACTTCCTGTTCGTCGCCTGCTGGTTCAAGGATCCGCCGGGAAACTGGGGCTACGGCTTTGACTTCACTGTTGAACCGCTGCCTTTCCGAAACATGACGGGCTTTCCATATCCACCTACAGAAAGCTATCCCCAAGATGAAGCGCACTTGCAATATCTGCGAGAATACAATACACGAATAGCGAAATCGCCAACCGAATCGCTAACGGTGGGATCCATCGCCACATGGGCCATTATAGTCGTAGCGCTGATAGCAGTTGTTGACGCAGGCGTTCTAGCCTACTTCAAGAAACGCAAACATTAAACAACATTTCTTTCTCCATTAATCAGTTATAAAAGCGACTGAGCGTAGCCCATCAAGAGTGCCAGTTTTCAATCAGGCTTACTATGGCCGCAGCCTGTTTTTCTAGACCATAACGGCTCAAAGGCTTCGTCAAATGCCTCTGAGATCTAGTCGATGTCGCATATAAGCCCGTTTTTAGGTTTCTTTCTTCCGCAACCTGCACCTTATTCGCGTCATTAAGCCTTGTTTTGCACTTCTCACAGCGAAAGCCCTTGTCTTTCCCCATAGATTTCAGCCGTTTGCCGCATCGTGGACATAGCGGATTTTGTAGGGTAATTTTTGGAGCAAGCTCCAGAATGTTGATCTTCTCAAGGTTTATCGTCAACCGCTTGCTGGCGGAAGGCTTGCGCACTGCGCCATAAACTTCTACACTGTCGCCCACTACGAGCGCTCTTGCTACTTTGCGAAGGGCTCCTGTCGGCTCGTAAGCGACGCAGTCAACTTCACCTGTTTCGTCTCCAATGGAAAAAATCACATGACGCAGGGGCACCAACTTGGGGCCGCGCAATACCGTCCCACGTACAATAACTGAACTGTAAGGTTCAATGTGGCTTAAGGTTGCTACCTGCTTGAGGTGCGCGTCGGTGCCCTGATTAGTGCGGAAAATCAGCCATCTTTCAACCGGTTCCAGCGGCTTAACAAGCTCAAAAGCCTTTTTAACCACCTCAGGCGTTTCACCTCTGATGCCAAAAAGGATAGGATCAGGCCCTCGCGGTGTGATGATAACTCTGCCCTTTTCCAAGTCTACGTTATTGAATGTGTAGGGTCGTGTTAGCTTATCCATTGCAAAAATCGATGCCACATCCACTTTCCGCTTTAACCCACAATTTTCAGCAAGACGATAGGCGATTAATTCGTAAGTGTGGTCCGCTTCAAGCGTCTCGCCAATCGCCGCCAACGCGCCGATGATTCCTCTGCAAGTGTTAAAGCCATAGGCTTCGCCTTGGAACTTTTTGACAAGCTTCACCGCTTCCTTTAGGGTTACGATGCCAGTAATGGCGCGTTTAGCGAAAGCAGTTAGCTCCGCTGGAATTTCCTGTTTAGCGATGAAAACTAGTCCTGGGTCGGTGCCTTTGAAGCTTAGGTCAGATTTTTCTTCCACCAAGCTTAAGGCAGCGTCCTTTATTTTTTCCTCAAGCGCGGCGTCGTAGTTAATTCTGAGGCAAAGCGCGCCGTTACCTCTGGTTTTCCAGGGCACGTTAGGATTAAGCCTGATCAAGTTTGGGTAATCCAGAAACTTGACGCCTAATTTTTCAAGTTTTTCTACAAGTAAGGCAGCAACGTAGGTTGTGCAACCTTGCCTTGTTGAGTCTGTATCATCAATTCCAATGTGCATCGTTTGTGGATTTGTCAACTATAACTGGGCTCCAGCTGTTAGAGAGGGAACATGTGAATAAAAAATATTTTTGGTTTGTCTAATTCTTGGAAACAAGGATTTAAAGAAATGCCTTTAGATGTGTTTGGCACAGCAGTTAAACGTTTTGTTAATTGAAAGAAAAAGGAATTTGGAAAGGATTATTTCTCTTCTATGACAATCATTGTTAATGTAGACCTAACCTTGTCAAGTCGGCGGATGCGCCAGGTCACTATTTCTTTTAGTCTATCCATTGTTTCAGCTTTAACTCTTGCAACTATGTCATAGACTCCGTAAACAGCTGAGGCTTCCTCAACCCCTTCGACTTTTTTTAGTTCTTTGAGCACGTCTGCCTCGGAACCTATTTCAGTATTTATCAATACAAATGCGGTAGGCATACAAACTCCTCAAGGTAATGTTGTCTCACTGTGCATTAAAATATTTTTCTCAAAACCCGCTTTACATTCAGAAAAATATGCATCAACAGTTTAATCATTTCCAACGCGGAGGCGCTCAACTTCCGCACGCGCAGGAACCTTAACGGTTATCGCCTTGTCTAGGCGCTCTCGACCAAATTTAACCGTTACTTCGTTGCATTTTGCATCTGAATAAAACGCTGTAAGCTCCGCTGCCACTCGGATGGCTTTTTTGGTTTTCTCACCTTGAAGAATAGTGATTGGGCTGCCAACATCCGGGACCTCAAAGTAAAAGTCACTTCGTGCCTTCTTAGCCATTAAAAGCTTGTTTTCGGCTTCGTTTCTCCCTACAATTATCTTGTTTTCGCCTAACCTAAAGTGCCGCCCCACCTTAAGCAGAAAAACATCATTCATGGAGCAGCGTTTCTTGTGCTTGAAAAGGTCACGCAGTTTATCCGAGTACTCCTTGCATGTAAGCAAGCAGCCGCCTGCTGGCGACGGATACTCTTTAATGTTAAATCCTTTAGCAAGCTGAATCTGCTGCTTCCTGGATCTGCCATGAATCGCTAAGAGCTTCGCTCTGTCAACTAAGCCTCGTTTTTCCGCCTCAGTTTCTGGAAGCAGCTTGGCTGACAGCGGCCGCAGAACCTTGCCGCGTAAACCGGCCTCTTCCTCGACTAGTTTTAGGGCGTTAAAGTGCTGTGACATGGGTCTTTCACCGAGTACCTCGCCTGTAGCAATGAAGGCTGCGCCCGTCTCCTTGGCGTAGTTCTTCGCTTTTCGCAAAAAGAAAATTTTACAGTCGATACATGGATTCATGTTTTTGCCGTAACCATGCTTTGGATTCCGCAGCATCTTCAAGTAATCGCTGCCGACGCTTACGACCTTAAGCGGCACACCCAACTGTTTTGCCGCATTCTCAGCGCTTGATTCGCCTGTTTTACTGGATAAAAAAGGCGTTATAAAACTTAGGGCTTCAACTTCAATGCCTTGATTAAGGAGTAGCTTAGCCGCTAGGATGCTGTCTAAGCCACCTGAAAGCAGAACTAGCGCCTTAACCTTTCGCATACAGCCAACACTATTGAGCACTCGAATAAGAGCCTATCGATTTCACATCCGCTTTAGGTCTCGATTAAAATTGGCGCATCAGCTTGCTTTTTACGGTTTTTCGTTATTAACCATTCTAAACAAAAGATTAGTTTTTAATAATTCCGCCCTTTTCAAGGAAGGGCATGCTTGGAGCCTCTCTGGCGCTGTTGGCAGCAGCAACCTCTGCTCTATCGGTTATACTGGTTAGAAAGCACTCCGCCGCGTCCAATGCCTTCAACATTAGCTTAATCATTTCATTAGCAGGCATGGTAGTTTTATGGCTTCCCGCATTTCTCTTAGCAGATGAAAGTGCAATTAATTTAGGCGGCTGCTTACTTTTCGCTTTAAGCGGTGCGCTGTCTCCCGCGCTTGTGAGACTGCTTTACTATAGCGGACTAAAAAGGATAGGTGCACCAGTCAACGCGTCTTTATTCTCGATTTATCCGCTTTACAGCTCTCTTCTAGGCGTGCTCTTGCTGAACGAGCACCTGTCGCCAAAAAATTGGGCAGGCATCATAATAGTTATACTCGGTAGCATGCTTGTAGCTGCAACATCGCCTAAAAACGGCGCAAACAAAGTTCTTTCAAAGAGAAATCTGGCGCTTCCAATAGCTGGCGGCGTAGCGCTCGCCATTTCCAATATAATCAGGAAGTATGCTTTGACTCTTTACAGCGCGCCAACACTTGGAGTTACAGTGGCTTATGCATCTTCGCTTTTCGTTTATTCCTTGGTGCTTGCATCTCATACGCCGACGAGAAAGGCTTTGTCTATAAAAGAGGATTTCAGGCTTTTTTGGAAAGCTGGCGTTGGGCAAGCAATATCGTGGATTTTAATTTTCTATGCACTCAGCTACGAGCAGGTGTCCACTGTAACCTCGCTGCTTGTTACGGAACCGCTATTTGTTGCATTATTCGCTTATCTCTATCTAAGAAAGCTGGATGATGTTTCACCTAAACTTGCGGTAGGCATGGTTCTCACGGTTTTCGGAGTCGCTCTTATCACGGAAATGCTTTAAATTTCTTGGCAAGACGGATTTCTTTGGGAAAATGATAAATATTAATTAAATAAACTATGGGGAAAATGGGAGAGTCAACGAGGTTCGATTGTGACGGATATCAGCGTTTTCATACCCGTCTATAAAGAGTCACAGCAATTGCCAAGCATACTGAAGAAACTAGTACCGCAAGCGGTTAGCAAGGAAATTTTTGTATCCATCGACGAGCCTGAAACTCAATTTTTAGAAAAAATGCAAAGCTTCGCTGGCGTAAAATTCATAATCAACAAGAAACGAATTGGGAAGGCAAATGCGCTGAACAATGCCGTAAAACTTTCCTCAGGCAAAGTTTTATTGTTCTTGGACGCAGACGTAGAATTACCCGACGACCAGGACTTTCTGAAGAAAATAATTGATGAAATGGAGCATACGGATGTTCTTGACATAAAAAAGCGGGTAATCCGAAACTCTTTCTTGTCGAAAATGACGTATTATGAATACTTCACATTCAACATTAGCGCTTGGATAGCCTCAGAACATCTGCGCCGGTGCCCAGCCACCAACGGCGCCGCATTCGCCATCAAAAGAGAAACATTTGACGCGGTGAACGGCTTCGGAAATGTCGTGGCTGAAGACTTAGATATTGCCACAAAAGCTTTTCTTAAAGGCTACTCTTTCGCTTACACTAAAGAAGTTGAAGTGCTAAATGTTGTACATTCAAGCTGGCGCAAATGGTTTAAGCAGAGACGAAGATGGGCCATAGGCCAAGCATTATGGTTGAAAAGCTGCTACAAGGATCTATTCAGGGAATGCATTAAAAAACCGCAAATATTCCTTCCAGGCTTGTTTTTCCTTTACCCCTCAATTGCCATGTTCTTTTTGACCGTGATGGTGCCCAGCAACTGGCTACACGACTCGCTTGTGATGGGTTCCTTCCTCTTATCATTGAAGTTCAACATTGCTTTGCCAGTGTTTCTCGCATCTCTCGCAACTGCAGACTTACTGAAGGCTCTGCTGATTTCACTGGCTAGTTTCGCGGTTACCGCCTTTACATTTCATGTTTTCGCCCGAAAGCTGAAGTTCAAAATTAAACTACATGAGCTCTTCATCTACTACTTCTTATACTCCATCGCGTGGATAGCAATAATAGCCATCGGATACATTCAAGTGTTATTGTTCAAGAAAAAAGCGGCGCCAGACTGGGTAACCTAAACACCCAATATTTTGAATTAAGCCTGCGATAGCATATAAAACCCATTTGAGTTTTCTAAAAAATAAAAAGAAGGGAACGTTCGCAGTTAAACTGGAAATTCATATTCTATAACTGCGTATTGAAATCTATAATCCGTGCGGCTTGCGCTTGGTGGTAAAGTAACAGATAAAATGTAAGCCCACTGAGAGTTGTCAACTTTTGCATTAGATATTGCACTAGCGTAGCCAACTCCGTAGCCAGCAGCGCCTTGCGTTAAATGGAATGCCAAAGTTTGATAGGAGGGTACTCCACCTATTGTTTGGTTATATCTTCCTATGTCTAACGTGATTTGGCTTGCACCGCCATCATAAAAATACCAAGTTACGTTCCTTATGGTTACGCCTTGTGGCAAGAAAACTGGCGCGTAAAAATGCGCATAGCCAGAGCCATAATTATAGAGCTGCGTATCAATTTTGACTTCCATTATGCTTGCATTACTGAATTGCTGTGCAAAAGCTGCTGCGGGGACAGAAACGTAACCTACCCGCTCAAATCCGATGCCAGGCGGACCCTGCGGGCCAGTAGCGCCGGTGGCGCCTGTGTCTCCCTTCGGGCCTGCCGGGCCAACTGGGCCTTCTGGACCCTGTGGGCCTTGCGGTCCCGTGTCACCTTTATCGCCTTTGTCGCCTTTATCTCCTTTCGGACCCTGCGGACCAACTGCTAT
The DNA here is from genome assembly GCA_038849555.1 of Bathyarchaeia archaeon. Taxonomy (GTDB): domain Archaea; phylum Thermoproteota; class Bathyarchaeia; order Bathyarchaeales; family Bathycorpusculaceae; genus JAOAIV01. The sequence continues at coordinate 76,917 of JAWCMT010000002.1, forward strand.
CTGCGAAGAAACACCGATGGATATGCAACTTGACACTAGAATTGTTATTATGAGCGCAACTATGAATGTGGTTTTTGTTATTGATGGTTTTTCCAAAGTTTAGCCTCAATGGCAAGAGTGTTTTGACTTATTAAACAACTTTTGTGTAGGTTTTGCGACAGACTATTTTTGCTGAATAATTTTTTCATGGCAGCAAGAGGTATGCGAGTTGGTGGGTATTGGCTGTTTTCTTAGTTGCGTTAAATCAAGCAAAAAGCACGCTAAGCTGATGTTTACCGATATAGCAGGAAATTAGCTGTTTATGTGTAAATGCTTGAAAACGGTGCCATCGCCAAAAGAGCCGCGTAATTCTTTTTCGGCCTCTAAGAAAGGTTTTTCACAGTATATTAGATAAACGCAGAATAATAAGGATAAAATTATATCTTTATGCGTTTACTATTGAAGGCGCCGTTGGAGGGTCCGTGGCGCAGCACGGATAGCGCGTCAGCCTTCTAAGCTGAATGTCCTGGGTTCAAATCCCAGCGGACCCGCCAATCCGCAAGCGAGTTTAACTTACAACAATAGTTAAGCTTCGCCATATTCATAAGAAGGATTATTTTGCCTTCTTCTTCAAATGAAATGCAAGTCCTAAACTCGCGACTACAATGGCAACTACGGTAACCGTTACAACGGGTAAAAATTCGAGTGATTCAACATCAAAGAATATTGTTTCGGAGGCAGCGGTGTTTCCAGCCAAATCAGCCACGTACACGGTTAAGTTATGCGCCCCAACTGGTAAGCCCGTCAATGTGATGTTGCTTGGCGCGGTCTGATTTTCCATTCCGTCTATGCTATAGAGAATTTGCGATGCGGGTTCATTGACCACGAGAATCAGCTCGATGGCTGATGCGGCATATGTTTTGTTTTGAGGCGACAGAACAGTTAGCTGAGGGGAAACTACGTCTTTGGTGAAGCTGACTGTTGAGTAACCAATCAGCTGAAACCTGTCGTAGTAATTATATGAATATAGCACGTTATTTTCTTCGCGGTACTCTTCTCCGGTTTGAATGTAGCCTACACCCACGGCGTAAATTGTAACTGTAAGATTGCCTCCACGCGCATCAGATAAGTCTATTGAACGATGCTCGCCGATATATCCACCAGTATACTTGATTTCGCGTGCTTCCCAACTGGCTTTATAATAGATCTCAGTTATTCCGTAGCGAAATCGGCTATCATTGCCTTGTGGAATTGAAACGTCAAAAAGCAGTGTTACATTCTTCGGGCAAAATGAGCCGTTTGCGGGCGCGTAAATGGTAACTATGGGCGGTTGCGCGTCTTCTGGCGGCGGGATGTCCCGGTAGACGCTAATTATCGGGTTTGCGCTTGTTGATTTTACGCGAAAAGCGCTTGCTATCGAGAATAGAAGCAGCAGAATGCTGGCCGTTGCCTTGAATGTCTTTTTCAATTGTAAGCCCTGTTTGATAGTTAATAATTATTTTCCATTAAAAAATGTTTTAAACATAGAGGGCCAAAAAGCTGTCTTGATGAAAAATTGACTTTTGCAATAAGCTGTCTTGCAATATTAATGGTTGAGTCGTTCTGGAGAAATTTTGCCAATTGGCTTAGTAGCTTAACGTTAATTCACTTTATACTAATTTTTTGGCCTTTGATTCTGATTGATTTTACTCGTTCAGTTGTGAAATGCATTTTGTTGCTGTTTCATTTATTCGTCACTTATTTGAAGCGGAAAAGTAAGCCGCCTGAATATTTTACGCCCAAAGTCTCTTTAATAATTCCCGCGCACAATGAGGAAAAAGCTATTGAAAGAGCCGTGACCTCTGCGCTTGAGGTTGATTATCCAAATAAGGAGATAATAGTTGTTGATGACGGGTCAACCGATAGGACCTATCAGCTGGCTTATCCATACGCCAAGAAGGGGTTGATAAAACTTTTACGGAGAGACGCAGCTAGCGGGTCAAAGGCGGGAGCATTAAACTACGGGGTGCTCTTTGCCACAGGCGACGTAATAGTTACAGTAGATGCAGACACGCTTATAGAGCGCGATGCCATTAGAGAAATAGTTAAGCCACTAGTTGACGCAAAGGTAAGTGCAGTTTCAGGAAACGTGCGCATATTAGCCGGGGAGCATGGCGGGCAAAATCTTCTGGTTAAACTGCAGTCATATGAGTATTTGCTGTCTTTAGAGCTAGGACGCCGCTTCAATTCCCTGATAGGCACATTATTGATAATTTCAGGCGCTTTTGGAGCTTTTTGGAAGAGCAACATCGTCAACTTGGGGCAATATGACAAGGACACGATAACAGAAGATTTTGATATAACCGTAAAGATGCGCAAGCTCGGCAAACGTTTGGTCTTCGCGGAGAACGCGATTGCCTGGACATTTGCACCTGAGACTTGGCGAAGCTGGATTAGACAGAGAGTTAGATGGACAAAGGGGCAGGTTGAAACTTTAAAGAAGCACCGCGACATATTTTCAAAGAAAAAGTATGACTTCAAATTTGTAGCTGCTCTTTATGATATGCTGCTTATTGATATAATACTTTTATTCATACGCATCTCATGGTTTATCTTTATTGCCTTCTTTTCGCAGTCAAACTTCGTGTATGTTTTATTTTTGAGTACAATCATGTACTTGGGAATGGAATTTCTAACAATTATCACCGCCGGGCTTCTATCGCCGCGAAAGGAGGATTTGAAAAAAGCGTATCTTGCGCCTGTGGTTGTACTGTTTTATCGCCCATTTTATGCTATTGTTCGCATGAAGGCGTATGTTGACTGGCTGTTGAAGAGGCGTACTCGCTGGTGAAAACACATTTTTGCTGTGATGCGTCTACAGTTATTATCTGTTTTCCTTTTTCGGTTAATTCATATGTTTTCTGTATGGTTAAGTTGGCGTTGTCTATGTCAAACTCGGCGTGGCATTTAGCGCAGATTAACTTTAACTGCGCATTGGGTGATATATGCCCTGCGGAGCATTTATACCATGACCCTATCTGCCTGTAGTCAACGCCTATCTGCCTTAATTCTTTATGGCATTTGGGGCAAATGAGTTTACCATCATGCTCAAAATTGGGCCTAAAGGCTACATGCCCACAGCTGAAGTGCTCTAAGGTTTCGCCTTTTTCCAGCAAAAGGCTTACGCAGTCAGGGCATTTCAAATGAAGATACAATTTGTCTGAGCCACAATTGGGGCAAGAAACGCTTGAACAGTAAGGTTTGGCTTCAAGTAAACCATTAGGCTTGCTTAGCTCATAGAGGTTTTTCATGATTTTTTCGATTGGCAAATCAATTTCGGGCAAGGTAGTTAATGTTAAAGTGGGTCTAACTTTCAGAACTGCTACTTCAGAGAAGGCTTTTTCAAGTTTATCCATTAACTCTCCGTTCAAACCTGAAGGGAGCAGTTTTCTTAACACTAAGCGACCTTTGTCGCCTCGGGATATAATTAATCGTTCATTGCTTTGTGCCGCGCCGAGAAAAGAGTTTACATGAAGCGTTTCTTTCTCAACTGTTAGATTGCCGTCTGAGACGGAGCGGAGTAATTCTGCTGTTTTTGCATCTAAGGGCGCTGTGTATGCGATTGCGATAGTTATCAGGTTGAAAGTTCTGGATAAAAGTTTTAATGCTCTAACGAACTCGTATGCCTTCTTGGTTTCCAAGTTTAATGTAAACGTGGAAATAGTGTCAATTATGAGAAAGCCGTTTTTGATCCAGTCCATGAATTGCCCGATTGCCATAAATGATTCGTCAGGGTTATACAATAGCGCGCCTAACTGTGCGGATTCAATTAGTGCATCTTGACTTTGAGAGAAAAAATCAAGGAAGAATATACTAAAATCTTCTGAAAAACGGTCTATGTTAAAGCCATACTCTTTAAAGTGCGCGATGGTTTCTTCTGCGGAGCAGTCGAGGCAGACGTAAAGTCCTCTTAAACCATCTTGCAGAAAAGTATATGCCATTTGAAATACTAAAGGCGCCGCGTAATGCACAGACTCGCTGCTTACGCATATACAGCAAGGTTGTTGAATGCCGCCGCCCAGAACCTTGTCTAGATCAGGGAAACCGCTTGGTATCTTTGGCAAGGGCTGTTCTCCTTTAGTTGCTTATGGCTTTGAACAAGTTTTTCTTTTACAATTGTATATTAATATTGTGAATGGGTAATACAGAGCATTTTGAAACCTTTAGCGAATGTTTTTGCAAAAATCTCATCTCTCTTATATGGGAAAGTATGTTACCATGTATCTTTCAAGGGATGATAAACGGCACTATCCAGTTTCAATCACGCTAGGCACACAATCAGTAAAAAGCAGCGCAGCAACGTTAAAGTTATTATTTAGAATTTCATTTTTGTTGGCGTAAGAAGCCCGGTGGTGTAGCGGTCAAGCATAGGGGCCTCTGGAGCCCTCGACGAGAGTTCGAATCTCTCCCGGGCTACCAACGCTTAAGTTTCGATTCATACTTTTTTCGTTTTGGGATTCATGGATTTCCTTAAGCAACTGCTGTTTCAGCGCTTGGCTCAGCTGATGCAGCTGACTCTGCTCAAGCCGACTTGCCTTTGCAACCGACACAGGCGTTCCACTCGACTTGACAGTTTTCTCAATTACCGCTAACTTGCTCTTTGGATATTTTCTATTGAAAAAGCTAATAAGCGAGAAAGAAGGAACTCTTTCTATTGGCATATGCATTGTTTCGGTATTTGACGCTTGACCCGGCATAGCTAATTAGCAATGCTTTTTTCATCAAGCCTATGTGTTAGACTTAATTAGCGTATTCTGTTGTTTCAGAGATGTGTAGGCTCCGCTCAGGGCAAGCAGGGCACCTACTTGCAGCATTAACGCAAAGGCAACAAGAATGATCGCTGAGTAGCCAGCGTCTATAAAGAAACCGAAGATTACGCCGCTTGCCAGCGTACCCAAACCTAAAATGGTGTTGAAAATACCATACGCGGTGCCCCTTTTACGCAAGGGAATAAAAACGCTGACTGCAGCTCGGTAGATTGATTCTTGCATTCCTAATACAAAACCAAACGTAACACAGGCAGCAATGACCCCCATTAAGCCTCCGAAAGAAACGAAGAGGACGGGAAAAACTGAGAGCAAAAATGGGATGGTAAGAATTTTCATGCCCACCTTATCGAACAGGTGACCCGCTACTAGCGCCATGGGCGCATCCACTATTTGCACTAAGCCGTAGAGAAGCGGCACTAGCCATGCTTGACCGATAGGCTGAAGAATCAAAGACCCTGTAAAGAGGATTAGGGCTACTGGAATAAGCCCCAGCGTGTTTAGAAAAACCGCTATGCAGTAGGCTCCAAATCCGCGGCGGCTTAGCGGGGCTTTTTCGTCTGCGGCGTTCTTAACTTCAACTTCTACATTTCGGCCTACTTTTTTGTAGGTGTAAATTAGCGCTATTACCATCAAAGCGAAGGGTATTAACAACATTGCAAAAGCGGCTGGATAGCTGTTTGCGGTAAAGAACAACACCGCGCCAAAAATTAATGGGCCAATTATGGCGCCTATTTGGTCGATGGCTTCGTGGAGCCCGAAGGCTTTTCCTGAACCAATGTTTTTGCTGATTACCGAGACAACAGTGTCTCTTGAAGGCGACCTTAAGGCTTTGCCTAACCGCTCTAATAGCAGCAGCAAGATCACAATTTCAAGGCTGAATGTGAAACCCATAAGCGGTATAGCCAGTATCAGACCGTAACCAGCAAAAATGAATAACCAGTAGGCTTTGCTTCTATCAGAGAGGCTTCCGCTAATAAGCCTTGCACCGTAGCCTAGGAATTCGCCGGCTCCGCTAACTATGCCAACCAGAAGCGCCGATGCGCCTAGAAACATCAGGTAGTCAGGTGCTACGCCTCTGCCAGACTCGTAGACTATGTCGCCTAACATGCTGACGATGCCCATCGTTAGAATGGCAATGTACGCTGTTCGTTTTGAAACCTTTGCCTCATTAGCCAATCTTGCCACTCCCTCTTGGGCAAGAGTTGTTACTCTCTAACTCTTAAACTTGTTTGTTAATTAGTAACAGCCTGGTGGCTTTTTAACCGCCAAAAACAGCTTGAGTTTTCGCTTTCCGTGGGCGTATTTCTTTGAACAGATTGTTGGGTCTATGAATAGCTTGGGGATAAGCTTGCTTGAGCATTGGTATGTGCAGTTTCTAGCAGCGCTTAACATTTATTAACGCTATGTGAAGATTAGCTTTTGATAGCTATGTCACTTGAAGGTTTCACCGAATACAAACGAAGAGAATTCTGTAACGACGTAAAATGCCCGGTGCAGATGGAACTGAACCGCTTATCAAGCAAGCCGGAAGAATACGAGCGTGTGAGACATACATGCAGCACCGCCTGTAAATATACCACATGGCAGTTTCATCATTGGCTTATAGAGAAAGGTTATTTAATTCTTAAGCTCAAGAGTCCCATGGAGAAATGAGCTATGGATTGGGGAATGAAAAATAGGCTTTCCCGCCTAATCCAACCAGACGGCAAAGCACTCTTTTTGCCAATAGACCACGGATATTTCCAAGGGCCAACAACCAAGCTTGAGAAGCCCGGAGAAACCATAAAGCCGCTGTTGCCCTATGCAGATGCAGTAATGCTTACTCGCGGTGTACTTAGAAACTGTGTAGATCCAACTGTTAATAAACCAATCATATTGCGGGTTTCAGGCGGAACCAGCATGGTAGGCGAGGACTTGGCAAACGAGGCGATAACCACCTCAATAGAGGAAATCATACGCTTAAACGCAAGCGCCGCTTCCATGTCTGTCTTCGTGGGCAGTAAATATGAGCACCAGACTTTGACAAACCTAGCGAAGCTTGTTGATGCATGCGAGAACTATGGAATACCAGTAATGGCGGTGACAGCTGTCGGCAGAGAACTCGAGAAGCGCACTGCACGCTATTTAGCCTTATGCTGCCGCATCGCCGCAGAACTAGGCGCCAGAGTAGTGAAAACCTATTACTGCGAAGAAGGTTTCGAGAAAGTCGTGGACGGCTGCCCTGTTCCCGTGGTAATCGCCGGTGGACCCAGAACAGAAACGCAACAGGAAGTTTTCAACTTCGTCTATGACGGCATGCAGAAAGGCGCAATAGGCGTCAACCTTGGCAGAAACATCTGGCAGACAGAGCATCCAGTAGCGGCAATCCGCGCCATCCGCGCAATAATCCATGAAAACTACACGGCAAAAGAAGCCAACGACCTATATGAGCAAGTGAAAGCGGGCAAACAGTAGCCGCTTCCTTTTTTGGTGAACTCATGCTTGCCGCCGTTTACTACAACAATAGAGACGTAAGAATTCAAGAGATGCCTATTCCCGAAATCGCGAAGAATGAAATACTCGTTAAAGTTATGGCCTGCGGCATCTGCGGAAGCGACGTTACCGAATGGTATAGGGTCCCAAAGGCGCCGAAAGTTTTAGGCCACGAAGCAACAGGCATAATCGAGAAAGTAGGCGCTGAAGTCAAAGGGCACAAAGTGAACGAGCGCGTTTTTGTATCGCATCATGTACCCTGCGGCAAATGCCATTACTGCCTGCGTGGGCATCACACGGCTTGCGAAACATTGCATACAACAAATTATTTCCCAGGCGGCTTCGCACAGTATATTCGTGTGCCATCGATAAACGTTGAGCACGGCATATACAAACTTCCAGCAGACATGACTTATGAAGAAGGAACATTCATCGAGCCACTAGCATGCGTAATCCGCGGTCAAAAGCTTGCAGCAATACGAAAAGACGACACGCTACTGATCATCGGCAGCGGCATTGCAGGATTATTACATGTGCAGTTAGCGAAATACGCCGGCGTCAGCAAAATAGTGGCAGCAGACATCAACCAGTATCGCTTGAGGATGGCAGCAGAATTCGGCGCGCATCCCACCATAAATGCAAAAGACAATGTTCCGCAGAAGCTAAAGGAACTAAACAATGGAAGACCAGCGGATCAAGTTGTAATATGCACCGGCTCCGCACAAGCAGCCTTGACGGCGCTGGAATGCGTAGACAAAGGCGGCACAGTCCTGTTCTTTGCTGTGCCAGATCCAACAGTGAAGATTCCGGTGCCTATAACTGCATTTTGGCGAAACGAGATA
>JAWCMT010000002.1:85027-105757 GCA_038849555.1 Bathyarchaeia archaeon
TGAAGAAGCATTGGCAATTCTTGCTCAAAAGAAGTTAAATGTTGCGAATATGATTACACATAGGTTCGGCATCAAGCAGGCATCGGAAGGTTTCCGAATGATGGCGGAAGCAGCGGAATCTCTAAAAATAATTATCGAACCGAATAGAGATTAATTACGCACAAATTACCCAAGAACCTTTTGCGCTAAATACTTTTGATTGGCTTTGAAACTATTAGACAAATAGCCCCCTCTATTGTTTTCTGCATTGATTGGCTATTAGCCGCCAAATATGTGGTTCGTCACATGGAATTTTTTGCTTGCCACTTTTGAGAAGCTCTTTGTTCCACAATTTTGTGTAACCTTTAAATGTTACAGTTCTTTACTTTTATCTCTAAAATTTGATTTCAAATATGCATTGGTGATAAGATTTACACAACAATACCTTGTCCCGCTTGCTGATAACTTTTTGTACAGTAGTCTGTTTAACTTTCATAGGCTTCTGCTGTTTCGTTAAGGTGATGTCGGTATGATTATGAATTTTATAGGCGAACTATTGAAGCTAACGGTTCTCGCAGGATTAACCGTGGCGGGAATTTTGGTTGTTCTTATATGGAAAAAGAATTTGGCAACGCGCGTAACCTATCTTCGATTTCTTGTTCAAGTGGCAGCAATGGTTTCGGTTTTTTACCTGTTTACATATCCCGTATGGCAATTTATCGTGCTAATCGTTATTCTTTTGCTGCCTCTCGTTTTGGGGCGGTTCTTCTGCGGCTGGCTCTGCCCCTTCGGTTTATACATGGACGCAATTACCCTGATACGTAAGGGTTTCAAGATACGCTACCGAAATCTTCCAGATAAACTGAATAAGTTTCTACATAAATTCCGATATGTGCTGTTGCTCTTCTTTTTGGTTGTGCCCTTCATTCTTAACTTGATTGATCCGCCGCCTGCGGAGTCTCTCACACTCATGGCGATGGTTCTCGCCGGGCCTTTCGATGCTTGGCGCATTCTGCTTGGGCCTGTGATTCCGCTTATTGTGCCTTGGAAGGGACCGTTGGAAGTTAGCGGCGTATATTTCAGCTATCCCTATGTTCAAGAAGTAATATACTATTCCAAACTCTTATCCATAGAAGTTTTCACCACCGTGATGGCTTGGGTTTTTGTGGCTTTAACATTTGTTGGCTCATTCTATCTGCGGCGTGTCTGGTGCCGCTTCTGCCCCACGGGCTCCTCGATTGCTGTCGTGAACAGGTTCAGAGGGTTTAAGTGGGCGCCTCTGCTTCATATCTATAAGGATGAGGTAAAGTGCACTAAATGTGGAATCTGCAAACGTGTCTGCCCCGTCCAAGTCACGGATGTTTACGAGCAGGCGGGCGGGAAAATTACGACTTCCATGTGCATGCTGTGCACTCGATGCGTTGAAATGTGTCCTTATGAAGATTGCTTAAAGGTGAACTTTGGCGGAAAAACCGTGTTCAAATCGCGAAATTGGCTTGAACCCGCAAAGGGTGAGTGAAAATATTATGAAAAACCCGAGTGAAGAGAAAAAATACATGCTTGACATCTCCCAGAAAGAAATCGAAGAATTAAGAGCGACCATCCGCGCTACTTCCAAAAAGATGACTGCTGACTATATTGAGCGGATGCGGAAGGCAGATAAGAACCGACCGGCGGCAATGCAGTACTTTGATGAGATAGCTGATTTTGAGAAGCGCGAGAAAGAGCTTCTTGCAGCCAAGGAAAACGGCAAAAAAGTCATCGGCTACATGTGCCTGTTCGCGCCGATAGAGCTGATTTTAGCAGCTGATGCTATTCCTGTCCGCGTCAACTCTGGCTGGTATGACGCATCGAAGCTTGGCGACCGTGTCGTGCCAGTAGAAGTCTGCCCCATGGTGCGGTCAACAATAGGCGCAAAAATGATAGGTTTATCTCCTTATCTCGAGCTGAGCGACGCATTAATAAGCGGCTTAACATGCGATGGCATGACGAAATTGAGCGAAATCCTTAGCGATTACAAGCCTGTCTGGGCCATGGCGGTTCCGCGGCTTAAGGATTCCACGCAATCTTTGAGCTTCTGGAGAGAGGAAATGAAGACTTTAATGAAGCAGATTGAAGAGTTAACTGGAAACAAGATAACACGGAGCAAGTTGAAATCTGCTATAGAGCTTACGCAGCGGGCCACAAAGGCTTTCCGCAGGCTCCAAGACCTACGAAAGGGCAATCCAGTTATCATGGGGCGCGATGCTATGCTGGTTAATCAGGCTTACATGTGGGATGACATAAAACGGTGGACTGAAAAGACTGAAGCGCTCTGCGAAGAGCTTGAAGAGCGCGCTCGACAAAAGCGCTGGGCGTGCTCGCCGGACACGCCGCGGGTTATGGTTACGGGCACGCCGATGATATGGCCTGACAACTGGAAAGTACCCTCAATCATCGAGGAGGCTAATCCCCAAGGTGTTCTCGTTGCAGATGAACTCTGCTCGAGCGAAAGGCTCCTATACGACCCCGTTGGCGTGGATGAGTGGACGATGGATGACATGCTTAACGCCATAGCCGAGCGGTATCTAATGGCGTCAACTTGCCCTTGCTTCACTTCCGAGGATGGAAACAAAGACCGAGTTAACTGGATACTTAACAAAGTCAAAGAATGGAAAGTCAGCGGCGTAATCTACTATGTTGTCCGCGGCTGCATGCTCTATGCCATGGAGTACATGCGTGTCAAAAAGGTCTTAGACCGCATGAACGTTCCCATGTATTATTTGGATACGGAATACACGCGCGAGGATGTTGGCCCATTGAAGACAAGGGTTGAAGCCTTTCTTGAGATGCTGACCGCGCGCGTTGACATATAGAGGTGAAAGAATTATGATAACGGCTGGAATAGATTTAGGAACTCAAAGCGTAAAAGTAGTCATTTTGAAAGACGGCAAGGTGCTGGCGCGCGGCAAAGCCTTTTCAGGATTTGACCCAGCAAAAGCTGCGGAACAGGCCCTCAGCGAAGCACTAAATCAAGCGGGTATTTCAATGGCGGATGTGCTTCATGTTACCGCCACGGGTTCAGGCATGGACTTAGCGTCTAACGCTAACAGCACTGTTAGCATGATGGGCGCCGACGCCAAAGCTGGAGTTTACCTGTTTCCAACCGCGCGGACAGTGGTCGATGTGGGTGCTGAAGAGGCGCGAGCAGTGAAATGCGATGACAAAGGAGTTATGGTGGACTTTGTTGTTAACGAGCGGTGCGCAGCAGGCGCAGGCACCTTCATTGAAGCCATGGCCAGAGCCCTAGAAGTCAAGCTGGAGGATATGGGTCCGCTTTCGCTTAAAGCTGAACGTGCAAGCTCGATTAATGCGTCATGCGTTATCTTCGGCGAGTCAGATGTGGTTAGCTTAATTCATCGGCAAGAATCCAAGCCTGAAATTGCACGGGCTATATTTGACGCCATGGCTGACCGCATCTCCTCCATGATACACAGGCTCGGCGTAACGCTTGACGTTGTGCTTGTAGGCGGCGTTGCGAGAGATGTTGGTTTCGTCGCATCATTAAAAAGGAAGCTTGGCATTGAATTACTAATACCCGAGTACCCCGAGTATGCTGGCGCTTTGGGCGCGGCGCTTGTCGCCGTCAACCGCGTTAAAAAGGTGTAGAAAATGGAAGAGCCGCCGAGAAAAGATGATGTAGAATATTGGCGTTGGCAGGAGTACCGTAGGGTCTTTTCGGAAAAGAAATGGCGCAATAAGGATGTGATCACCGCTGGCATCGACGTCGGCTCGGTGGGTTCTAAAGCGGCTATAATGATTGATGGTGAAGTTTACTCTTGGGGCGTCATGCGCACAGGCTCAAATAGTCCTGACAGCGCCAAAAAAGTGCTTAACTGGGCCATGGAAGGCACAGGCTTAAGGCTTGACGACATCAAATACATAGTTGGAACAGGATACGGCCGCGTTAACGTTCCCATGGCAAATAAAGCGGTCACGGAAATTGCTTGCCACGCGAAAGGCGCAAATTACATCTGGGGCCCAAGCGTCCGGACAGTGCTGGATGTTGGCGGGCAGGACATAAAAGCCATCCGTTGCGATGAGACTGGCCGCGTAGTTTCCTTTTTGATGAATGACAAGTGCGCAGCGGGCACAGGCAGAGGTATGGAAGTTTTCGCCGACCTGCTGAAAATTCCAATCGAGAAAATCGGTGAAGTCTCACTCAATGTGGAAGAGGAGCCGCCGCCCGTCAGCTGCACATGCGTAGCTTTCGCGAAAACTGAAGCCATGAGCCTGCTCCGCAAGGGCTGGTCGAAAGAGAAAGTGTTAGCTGCCTATACGCATGCGATGGCTATAAGAATGAGCAATCTTGTAAAGCGAGTTGGGCTTGAAAGAGAGTTCGTTATCACTGGCGGGCAATCGAAAAACATCGGCATTGTTTCGCGGATAGAAAAAATACTTGGCGTCAAATGCCTTCCAATGCCTAATTGGCGGGAAAACGGTTTAGATCCCATGATCGCCGGAGCCATCGGCGCAGCTTTGTTCGCTAAAGCGCTGTATGAGAAAGAGCAGAAAAGCTGAGGTGACAGGCTGTTATCACGCATTATGGTTACAGCGACGGCTCAGGCGAATACTACATTGTCATTGACTCTGACAAGTGCAGCGGCTGCGGCGAATGCGTGAAGGCTTGTCCGCAATCTGCCCTTGAACTGGTAACCATGCTGATTGACTTGGAGGATAAGACGGTGGCGGCGGTGACAGAGCAGCAACGCAAAAACATCAAGTACGCGTGTTCTCCGTGCAAGCCTGAGAGCGGAAAGGCTCCGTGCGTGTTAGCTTGCGCTGAAAAGGCCATTTGGTGCGTTTGGAATCCTCGTTAAAAGGTATGTATACCTTAAATTTGGAATGAATATGCATGCGCGGCGGTAGAGCTGGAATGGAGCAAAATGAATAGCGAAATCGAACCAAAAAGGCCATTGGCGCCGAAAAAAGAGATTTTTATTTCACATGGAAAAGACACGAAACCTTTGAATGAATTGAAGGCTATGCTTATTGAATTCGGGCTGACACCGGTTGTTCTCAGCGAACAGTCAAGCGGGGGCAAAACGTTAATGGAGAAACTTGAGGCTTACTCGGATGTTGGTTACGCGTTTGTTATTCTGACGCCAGACGATTTGGGCGGTTTCGTTGAAATGGGCAGCAAATGGTCAAGACCGCAAAGACTCAGAAAGTTCTTGAAAACCGCTTATCCTCGCCCTCGACAAAACGTGATTCTTGAATTTGGATATTTCGTCGGAAAACTAGGTCGCAGCAGAGTTTGCTGCTTGTTGAAAAAACCAGTTGAACAGCCCTCGGATATGCAAGGCATTGTATATTTAAGCTTCAAGGAGTCATTGGAAGAGATAAGAATGGACATAATAAGGGAGCTAAAGGCAGCAGGCTATGAAATTGAAGCACAAACGGCATCTTCTAAATAGGTTATTTATCTGCGCATGCACCTTTTAGCTGGGGCTTTTTTCTATTTCTTAAAAACTGTTGCATACTCCAATAGGGTAAACCTTTGTTTGCAACAACATTCTAACAAGCTTTATGAGCTTTGCCATTTTCGTAAAATCAGCATTATCGCTATTTGGTGTAATGAGGTGGTATTTAAACTCACGATACCTACGCGACTGGACCCTAAGCCTTGCTTCTTTGATCAGACTTTTAATTAGATTCGCCGACTTCGTCTATTATTTCTCGAATTTGCTTTTCAGTTCTGGCGGCATACATATAATATAGAAGGGGCATAGACAAAAATCGCACAATAGTTCAGTCCTTGCAAGAGAACACAGCCAGCAACCAGCCGTAACAAACCGCAATTTTCCGTGATTTTTTTGACTATCAATTTGTTTTCTGATGTGTAGCTGGTGTAGTAGAATCGTTGTGCATATTGGGAATACGTATGGTTATGGCTTCACTTAGATATGTCTTGAGAATTCGCTACATTTATTTAAGCTAAGCTCATATTGGATAAGCTGAAAGTAAGAAGGGAAGCAACCGATGTCCAAGAAACCGCAATCCAAAGACGAAGCATTAGAGGCCTTAGATTTCATAGTTAACGTTCTAAAGGAGCACGAGAAGGACTTGGATAAGCTGATAAACGAGTTAGGCACGGTTGCGTCATCTCTGGGGGAAACTGGAGAATTAAGCTCGAAGGTTGAAAAGATAGAGGAAAGAATAAACGGCTTACAAAATGAGATAAACAGCCTAATTAATTACCTGTCAACTTCGCCTCGTGAAGCCGTTGTTCCTACCGTTGCACAAAAGGCTGCGGCACCGCAAGCGCAAGCGCCTGTAGTGCATGGGCCGCCTGTGATTTTGAGGTGTAAGCAGTGGGAGGATTTTCAGACGTTGGCTTGTCAAGCGCAGACTTTGTCTTTTATGGTTAAGGAGGCGGAGAAGACTTTTCAGGTTGATGCGCTTAAGGGTAACCAGATTATTACTTATAGTGGTGAGCTTCCCAAGTTTGCGTCGCTTTTGAAGATGTGGTTGTCTAAGCAGTTGGATGTTTCTGAGCAGAGGATTTTGGAAGGCGTTTTGGCTATAGGGTAGGCGTTGTCTGTAGTTTATTTGTGATGCATAATGCTTTTATAAGCGTCTCGTATCTTAAGTCTTATGATGCAAATTTGGAGGGCTAATCGAGGTTGAAGGCTAACCCAACAAGCCAACAGAATTTTTTCCGTTCTCGAAGCCTTCTCCTTTCTCCTCGATGACGGATTGGCAGTTGGACAGCCAACAAACAATGACAAACGCCCTCCAACCCACATCAAACAAAAAGGCTGAAACAGATGGATAAAGAAAAAACCCTACAACGCGAATTCGCCGAAGCACTAATAAAATTCGAAAAAACAATGGAAGACCTATACTTACTCCAACACGTCTCAAAAGACCTCAAAAACTACAAAAAAATGATCAGACTAAAAAAATACGACTAAACATGATTCCTACAACCTCTCACTTATTTAACAAACACATTACACCCTATAATTGACACATGAAAGCTTCCCCCAGTGTTTTCTCACAAAGTAATCAAACACTTATATGTCCTCAAAAATGAATACATATGATGAGGAAAACTGTAGATGGACCTTGCCATCGAAACAGTAGACTTAACAAAAAAATATGGCTCGCTAACAGCAGTAAACAAGTTAAATCTAAAGGTCAAACGAAACACAATTCATGGTTTCCTAGGCCCAAACGGCGCAGGAAAAACCACAACAATAAAAATTCTCGTAGGACTACTAAAACCAAACGAAGGCACAGTCAAAATTCTCGGAAAAGAAGTGCAAGGCGATCAGGCAGATACACGATTAAGCATAGGTTACATGCCCGAGTTACCCAAATTCCCCAAGCACTTGAAGGGCTCGGAACTCTTAGATGTTTACGGCCAAATGTACGGCATGACCAAACAGGAACGCCTAATGCAAATACCCAAACTAATCGAGTTAGTGGGGCTTAAAGGAAGAGAAAACGACCCTATCGGAAAATACAGCAAAGGAATGCAGCAGCGCATTGGCATAGCCCAAGCACTGCTAAATAATCCAGAAATTGTCATCTTAGACGAACCCAGCCTAGGCTTAGACCCAGTAGGCATGGTGGAAGTAAGAGAACTCGTGAAAGCCATCGCCAAAGAAGACCGAACCGTGTTCATATCTTCCCATCTGCTCTTTGAGGTTGAGCAAGTCTGCACGCATGTTACCATAATCAACCGCGGAAAAGCCTTGATCTCCGATACGTTACAGAACGTGCTAAGCAAGCTTTCAGGACCTGCTACGCTGCATGTAGAGGTGACCGCGCTATCCAACGCAATCGTTGCGGCTGTGCGGAATTTGCCCTTTGTCGCGGATATAACCCAAAACGGAAACTTTCTAAGCATCGATTTAACGACGCATGACGATGCAAGACCACAAGTTTCTCAAGCCATAACAAAAGCCGGAGGAATCATAGTTTCCATGAACCTGCAGCGGCAGAATCTTGAAAGCGCCTTTATGACACTTGTCAGCAAACAGCAAGGAGGCGAAACCTAAATGACTGCAACCGCACATGTAGCAAGTACGCAGCGGCCAAGCTGGTTTACGCGTTTCTGGGCAGTTGTAAAATACGAGATGCTTTGGAATATCCGAAAGAAAAAGTTCATAGGCTTAGTCATAGCCGCTTTCGCGCTAGTCACTGTGCAGTTGGCGCTACCAGCAGCTTTCGGCGTCGACCAGAACCCAGATTTTGCAGTGACATTTAGCGCTGGGAACCTTTTATTCTTTCTTTTCGCCATCGTAACCGCCATGAACAGCATATCAGGCGAGTTTGAAAGCGGCACAATTGTCCCGTTGCTGACGAAACCTGTTTCAAGAACAATGGTGTTCCTCGGCAAACTCCTCGCTGCATTCATTGTTCTCATGGTAACTTACACGGTGCTCTTCACGTACTCCACAGTTGGCGGAATAATCGTGTACGGGCCACAGGAAAACCTCCACTTGGTGCCGCTTGCGCTTTTAGGCAACGTCCTCAGCACATTTCTCTGGATTGCAATAGTTTTAGCTGCAGGCGCAATCTCAAAAAACTCCTTAATCGCAGCGCTCAGCGCCTTCAGCTTATTCGTTGCATTCGGCTTCGCAACAGCAATCGTTTCAACCTTCTCAAACCAGCCTGAAATCCTGCATTACATACCCGGAAGCGGAGTAACCGGCACACTGAATGTGCCGCCGAGAGGCGCAAACATCACGATACAGAACATAACCTTGACAGCAAATTCCATATCCACCGGCACAGACAGCATAGGCGCTAATCTGGTCAATTATGCACTTTATCCTTCCGCGACAGTGAATGTCACAAGAATGGACGTATTCTCAGCCAAGCCGGGGCAGCCGCCACAGATAAGGCATCTTTACACTGAGCCGATCAGCCTTGTCGTAGCAAGATCCATAGCAGTGGCACTTATGTACACTTTCGTGTTTCTCTTTATCGCTTGGTACGCGTTTAAACGGGCACAAATACTCGAATAGCCCATGGTTTATTGGGCTTTTCACTGGTTTGTTAATTGCTTAGCCAGTGCCCTAAAAAATTGTTCAATGCGGTCGCGGGTTCTTCCAAAATCCACAATTGCGGTGATTGTGGTGACAGGTGTTTCCGCTGTAACGGTCACTCTCGACGTTTTCTCGTCAACCGCTGAAGCGCTTATGAGAAGCACGGAAGCGTATGCAAAGAAACTTGCTTTTGTTCTGGCTTTAATATTGTGCTTTCCATCATTTGTTTCTTCGATTGTCCATTCTAGGCTAGCTAGAGCCTTGGAGATAGCTGGCCAAACTTTGCCTAAGGGGTAATCCATTTCAATTGTTTCCTTTTCTTTTCGTAAATATGCCACATTTCTCACTCTCTTTCTCTTAGGACCAATTTACTTTATAACTTTAATATTCCGCTTCACGAACAATCTGCATCGCATTCTTCCAGCATCAAATGCTTTGCAGAATGAACTAGCCGAAGCAAAGCAACAATAAGGATTATAAGCAATCTCGTGTCTGACAACAAGCTGAGAAACATGAACTTAACCTACTTAGCGCTGCTTTTGGCGCTTTCTGGCTTAGTTGGCTACTTCTTAATGTTATTATGCTATCCAACGTTAACTTTTGAGCGTCTTTTGTTTTTGGTGTGCTTTGCGCTTCCAGCTATTTTTCTTAATCGCTGGGCTGAACATCAGAAACGGAAACAGGCGATACGCGAGAATTAAAAAGGCTTGGGCTCAGTGCTCTACTGCCTGTTTTTTGGGTGTTTATTGTTCCTGTTTTCAGTTGGGTATAGACAAAACTTTTATCTTAAAACCTGCCACCAACAACAGACAACGGTGTTGAAATATGCCTTGCGAATGTTGCGGTAAACCCGTAAAAGCATATGAAGACTTCATTTTAGTTGGAAAGTACCCTACACGAGGGCAAATGTGGAAATGGTCAGAAGGCAGCTATTATGTTGCTCCTGAAAGTTATGGAAAAATTTACCACAAAGACTGCTTTATAGAGGCGCTGAGTAAAGAAAAACTTAAGCTGTAAGTAAATTGGAGAATGTTCAAGTCAAAGTCATTAGTTGTGCATTAAATTCAATTGAAAATCCAACTTCGTATGGAATAAAATTTCTAGGCCACATTTTTCTTTTAAATTTGATAGGCAGATTTATATATTAAATGAAAATAATGTAATTGTTGGTAGTTTTAAATGGTTAAAATTGAAGATATTGAAGGAATAGGGAAAACTTACGCACAAAAACTTGCTGCTGCTGGAATTAAAACAACCGATGACCTTCTCGAGGCAGGTGCAACCCCTGCAGGAAGGGAAAAACTCGCCGCGAAAACCGGGATCTCAGAGAAAATGATTCTTGAATGGGTTAATCTCGCCGACCTAATGAGAATTAAAGGCGTTGGCGAGGAATACTCAGACCTCCTCGAAGAGGCAGGAGTAGATACAGTAGTTGAGCTTGCAAACAGGGTTCCTGAGAACCTGCATGCTAAGATGGCTGAGGTAAATGCAAAGGCGAAACTTGTTCGCCGGCTCCCAACGTTAAGTGAAGTCAAAGATTGGATTGAGCAAGCAAAGAAACTTCCCAAAAAAGTTGAACATTAGATGGCGTTAGTGCCTCTTTTTTTATTTTTTATACTTAATTTTCAAAGCAAATACATCCGAAAGCGTATTTGGGGCACATAAAATAAGAAGCGAATTCTAAAGCTCTTAGTTACATTTAGAGTATTGTAACTTTTACTTCGGATATTTGTTTGTTGGCTTTCAAAGCTTGGATAAGCGCCTTTAGCACTTGTGCGTCTCCTCTTGCCACAATTATTTCTATGCAGGAATCCGCTTCGACATGAGTATGGAGAAATGTCAAGACAGTGTTACTATAATTATGCTGTAGGTCAGTTATTTGGTTTCTTTTTGCTTCTCTCTTATAAATGAGGGTAATGACGGCTGTGACTCTTCCTTGAAGCTCATCGAGGCTTCTGCTTTCCGACATGTACGCACGCAGTGCCTGCCTTACGACTTCGGAGCGGTTTGCGAAGCCTTGCTGTTTAATGTACTCGTCTACTTTGTCCAGCAGCGTTTTCGGTAAAGATAAACTTATGATGCTCATACAAACTTATTAAGAATAAGCAGGCAAATATATAAGATTTTATTAAAAAATAGGAAAAAATTAATAAATTCGGCTTGTCCTCAGATGTTTACGGTAGCCCACATGTTGCCAGAACTGCTTGGTTTGCTCAGCGTCCTCATCATAAGTTTGATTTCTCTTGTCGGCGCATTAACGCTAATGCTAAATGATAAGCACCTCGCAAAAATACTCCTGTACCTAGTCAGCTTCGCGGCTGGGAGCCTCTTCGGAGACGCATTCATCCACCTAATTCCAGACGCAATGGAAAAAACCAATCCAACTGTCCTAGCGTCCATCTTCATCATCTTCGGCATACTCGCCTCTTTTACTGTAGAACGCCTACTTCAATGGCGGCACTGTCACGTCCCAACCTCTGATGAGCATCCTCACCCATTTGCATACATGAATCTCTTCGGAGATGCAGTCCACAACCTAATCGACGGCATGATAATCGCCGGTAGCTACATGGCAAGCATCCCCATTGGCGTAGCCTCAACACTTGCCGTGCTCTTTCACGAAATCCCACAGGAAATCGGAGACTTCGGGGTTCTAATTTACGGTGGTTTCAGCAAAAAACGCGCTATCAAACTGAACCTGCTAACTGCAATAACCGCGATAGCTGGCGCAGTCATAGCAATAATCTTAAGCTCAATCATAGATGACTTTATTCCACTATTAATTCCCTTCGCAGCAGGCAACTTCATCTACATCGCCGGTTCAGATTTAATTCCAGAGCTTCGCAAAGACTCGTGTGCTCCAGAAAAAGCCATAACACAAATGATGGCAATTATCCTTGGCGTAGCCGTAATGGCGTTGTTGCTTCTGCTGGAATAAAGGCGGTACAAATCCCCAACTGGCTAACTATTTTGATTCCTTGCCGAATTCACCACGCACCTATAGGCCTCATAAAGCAGCTGGATACGTTTCTTAATCTACTAGTAAAATAGTGCGGGGGGTGGGATTTGAACCCACGAACCCCTGCGGGATAGGCTCCTGAAGCCTACGCCTTTGGCCAGGCTCGGCGACCCCCGCGCTTGTGCGCCAAATTTAGCAGTTGTTGAAAATAACTTTTACTGAATAAATATGTTGCCGCTCAAAATTTCAGGCACTGCTTGCTTATTCAGCGTTTGCCTCTTTAGAGTATGAGTGAATATTGCGGATTATGCCTAAAATGCTTGTTTGCTTTTGGGCCGAATTCTACTTTTTCATGGCGGTATATGCAAAAAAGTTAAATGCCTTCCGCAACGACATATGCTCTACCAAAAAAGGGATTGCGAATGAACAGAAAGGCAATATCAAAGCTTCTGATTTTAGGCGTAGTGGTTATCGTTGTGGTAGCAGTTGGCGTTGCAGCATATTGGATGCTAGCTAATCCTCCAAGCACTGGCGAGCAAACTGGCGGTGAAGAAACAGGTGGCACAACGGCGCCGAACGTTGCGGGCGCAACCAGCTTGCAGTTTGATGTAATCGCCACCATAGAGGGCGTTCAGGAAAAATACACGTTTATGGCTAAAAACATTGGCACCTCAAACCTGATGATGCGTGTGGATCAAACGGATGCGCAAGGTAATGTGTTCAAGTACATAATTAACTCGGTTGAACAGAAGGTGTGGGTTTATTACAACGGCGAATGGATGGATATGTCGGATCAATTCTCTATGTACTGGGATCAATGGAAACCAGCCTTTGATGGATATCAAAGCAGCCTTGAAGGTTGGTCAGGAACAGGCGATTATGAATACACAGCTAATGGCAACACGTTCAAGATAACCAAAATCCTTGTGAACCCAACACTTCCAGATTCCCTGTTCCAAGCGGGATCTCACTAAGCAAAAACACAGCCTATCCCCTTTCTTTTTTTGGAAACGAAGCTGAAAGCGTCAAAACTGTCTTTACATGATTTTATTATATGGCTCTCTCAACTGGTTCACGTGCACAAAAAGCTCTTTCAGCTCTTCGTCGCTTGCACCGCGGCGCATAGGCGTCAAGACATCAACTAAATTCTCATTCCGCATGAGGCAAGTTTTCAGTTTGCCGTTGCTTGTAACCCTCAGTCTTGTGCAGTGGGCGCAGAACTCGCCGTTCTCGGTTGGATGCACAACTTCAACTGTTACGTCGGGCAGATAGTAGATATGGCGGTTGTTCATGAAGCGTCTGGTTTCTACTTTCACGGCTTTTTGGCGTAGCATCTCTTCGTGTTCATTCAAGAAGTTGTGGTAAACCTTGAAGTATGCGTCATCAACGTTAACCGGGTCAAGCTCGATAAGCTGCAGTATGGCGCCTGTTTGCCGCGCGAAATCCATCATTTCCTGCACATTGTCAACGTTAACGCCGTTTAAAACAACCATATTAAGCTTAACTGGGTGGAGGCCCGCTTCAACTGCAGCTTTGACGCCGTCTAACACTCTTTCGATTTGTCCCTCGGTTAGTTTGCGGTAAACTTCAGCGTTTAAAGTTGGCAAACTGATGTTCACGCGCCTTAAGCCACATGCATTGAGTTCGCGTGCCCGAGCGCCCAGCAGGCTCCCATTAGTTGTCATTGAGAGGTCTTTTAAGCCGGGTATCGCAGCGATACCTTTGACTATTTCGCAGAGGTCTTTCCGCATGAGCGGCTCGCCGCCTGTCAGCTTAATTCTGTTAATGCCTAGCTCAACGGCGATTCTGGCGATTCTGATGATTTCTTCCGTGGTCATTTCTTCAGAAGCGCTGTTTACGCTGCATTCTTCGCCTTCTTTGTGGCAGTAATCGCAGCGGAGATTGCATCTTGGCGTCACGGCTATTCTGAGGTTAAGTAGAGGTCTGCCATATTTGTCTATCAAGGTCATCGTTATTCCCGAGCGTGCCTAACGATGTGAGGCGCCTCGGGCAAAATAAGCTTTTCGACTGAAGTTTGCACAGCGTCAGGGGAACCTGGGATACAAAACAGCACCTTACCCTTAGCAACGCCAGCGGCTGCGCGGGACATTACCGCTGCTGAACCCATCTTCTCGTAGCTTAAGTGCCTAAAAATCTCGCCGAAACCGGGCAGAGTTTTCTCAAAAAATGGTGAAACCGTTTCGATTGTAACGTCTTTCGGAGCGATTCCTGTGCCACCGCAAAATATGGCAGCGTCCAGTTCTGCAGAACCCAAAACGCCTTCAACTGCTTCTTTAATCATTTGCGTGTCGTCTGCTATTATCTTCTTGAACATAACATTGTGTCCCGCGTTTCTCAGCAAAGCCGCTATGGCGTCGCCTGAGGCGTCAGTTATTTTCTCGCCTTTCTGCAGCTGCTGATAACGTGAAGTGCTGCAAACAAAAACTGCAAAATTCAGCTGGCGAGGCGCTAATGCCTTATGCTGCCTTGTGCTCTCGCTCATGCGGCTACACCTGCTTCAATTTCCTTACAACATGAATATTTTCTATAGCCGTCGTCGGGTACTGCCCGGCAGCATCTTTCTCATACTGCTTTGTCATATCCCAAATTGTCAACAACGCTGCAGAAACCGCGGTAAGCGCCTCCATCTCCACGCCTGTCTGGGCTTTAGTCTTCACGGTTGCCGTAACTTCCACAGTGGTTTTATCCACGATTTTAGCCTCAACATCCACGCTTGTCAAGGGCAACGGATGGCAGAGCGGCACCAGTTCGCTTGTCTTTTTAGCCGCGAGAATCCCCGCGATTTTTGCCGTGTAAAGCGGGTCGCCCTTAGCTGTTTTTCCTTCTTTTATCAAATTCACGGTCTCAGGCTTCAGCCTAATTGACCCTTTCGCGGTGGCTTCTCGCAGTATTTCCGCCTTGCCGGATACATCAACCATAGTCACATTATTTTCCTCCAGAGAGTGGAATACGCCTTGCCGCTTATTTATTCTGTTCCCAGACGTCTATTAGATTTTGCACAGCCTTAGCCCTAAGCGAGTTTTCATTGAATTTGTACATGTGAATTCTCCCGTAAACCCTTTGTGTTAGTATCCCCTCAGCCTCCAGCAGCTTTAAATGTGCACTTGTTGCAGAATAGTTCAGGTTAATTCTTCGAGCAATATCCGAGACATTAAGCGCGCCCAGTTGCGCGATAAGCTTGAGGATTTTCAGTCTCGGTTTTGAAGAAAAAACTTCCTCGATTTCCATAGCGCCTCATCTTCGGCTTTTTTCTAAAGCGGCACTTAATTCTTTCTCCAACTCATAAGCGGATATTGCCGGCAAAGAAACCCGTGTTGCTCTTCCCCGCTTGGTGGTTGCTGTGACCTCAGTTTTCAAAATGCCCATAGCAGAGAAAAATTGGACGTACTTCCAGAGTTGAGTGTGACTATACGGCTGTTCATCGAATTCCTCGCAAACCACGGCGTAAATCTGCTCAACCTCGGACAGTGAAGCGTAAGCGTTTTGGTTCTCTTTGAAAAATCTGGCGACACCAAGCAAGAACAGTTTCTCATGAAGCCCAAGCGAAGCCAAATCGCTTTTCCGGAAGGTTGGAATTATACTGGAAACTGCTTTCCGAACGCATTCAGGAGTAACTGAACCAAGGTTTTCCGCGTCAGCGTATTTCCCAGCGCGCCATAAAAGCTCAATGGCGAAGCGGGCATTCCCGTTTTCAGTAACTCCCAACTCAGCTATAAGGCTGACAACATCTTCCGCAACTGTTGACGGCGCAAAAGCCAAGGAAACCCTTTCGGTTAAAATATCTATAAGCTGACTTTTCTGGTACTTCTCCAGCCTAATAACGTTATGTTGCATCGTGCTTCTTGAGCTTGCATCTAACTTCTCTATTGCCTTCAAATCACGCATGATAAAAATAAGCGACATTCTCTGAGGTTCGCCTGTTCTTATTTCCTGCAGCCGCGTTAGCTTGTAAACGGTTTCTGAGCCTTCGCGCTCTATGAGGGCATCAGCTTCATCTAAGGTTAGAATTATGTATGCGTTTTCTTCGTCTAGAACCTGCATTAAGGTTTTCAGCAGCTCTTCTGCAGAGTAACCGCGCTTCGGAAACGTCGGCCAGAAAGAAGCAAGCGCATGCTGCATTATGAGAAAGAATCTGCCGCGGTACTCGCGGCAGTTAACATGCACGTAGCGAAAGTTTACTCTTTTCTTTGCAGCTTCGGAGGTTATGTCTGCTCCAAAGCGCTGGGCGAGCGCGGTCTTTCCCGCGCCAACCTCGCCTGTTATGATAACTCGTTGGCTCATTTTTCCTGGAGATTGCAGCAGGAAATTGAAGAATTCCATTAGCAAATGGTGTTCTTTTTCTCTGTGAGGCAGACGGCGTGGAACATAGTTAATGTCAAGCTTCGTTTCGTCTTTGAATACGCTTTGAAGAGGCGCCACGACATTTAAACCTCAATTAATTATATTCACACTTGGCTTATTCTTTTCATTTGCTGCTTAATCATTATTTTTGAAGCAAAAGGCTAATAAATGCATGCTGCAATTCGTAATTGCGATATAAAAAATGATTCCAAAATACTTCTTCCTAACGAAGGGCGTGGGTAAACACAAAGAGCAACTTCAAAGCTTCGAATTAGCCTTAAGAAACGCCGGTATACACCACTGCAACCTTGTTAACGTTTCCAGCATCGTTCCTCCTGGCTGCGAAATGCTTTCACGCGAACAAGGCTTGAAAATGGTGCAGCCTGGCGAAATCACCTTTGTGGTTTTAGCCAGAAACGCCACCAACGAACCACACAGGCTTGTTGCCTCCTCTATCGGCGTAGCTATTCCCTCAGGCAAAAATCAGTATGGCTACCTATCTGAGCATCACTCGTTTGGGCAAACAGACGAGGTAGCTGGCGATTACGCGGAAGATTTAGCTGCAACAATGCTTGCCACTACGATGGGCATTGCCTTTGACCCTGAAACTGCATGGGACGAAAGAAAAAAGCTTTTCAAAACCAGCGGGTTGATAATCAAGACAACCAACATAACTCAGTCAGCGACAGGCGACAAAAATGGCTTATGGACAACCACCGTTGCCGCGGCAGTTTTTGTGCCAGCGAAGAATCATAAACTTTTGGAGAAGAAAACGAAGGCCTAAAAATTTACATAGCTGCCCTCTTTTTCATTTTGTCTTTTTTAGAACATACCTTATCTTTTGCAATAGTGATAAATTGGAGAAAAAATACTCACTTATCAAAGGTGCGCGCGTAATGAAGTTTGCAGGAAGAACCACAACCGCCATAATTCCTTTTCCACCAAACAAAATTTTACTGATCAAACGGCGTACTATTCCTTTCCGCAGATTTTGGGCTTTGCCCGGCGGAAGAGTTGACCCTGGCGAAACCGTAGAGCAGACTATAGTCCGTGAGGTGAAGGAGGAAACGGGTTTAGATGTGGAAATAGCGGGCAAGATAGGCGAATATCATGAGCAAGGAGTGCAGGATAGCGTGGAATACGATTATCACCCCACGTGTTTTCTGGTGAAAGTTGTTGGAGGAGAAATCAAAAGGCAAGAAAGCGAAATTGAAGAAATCAAACTTTTTAGCTTAAATGAGGTGCCGGAAACATTGGCTTTTGAGCATGCACAGATGATTAAGGATTATCTTGTCAAGTGTCGGTGAAACGTGGAGAGCAAAGTTTTTCAGGAATAGGCAATTGTTGCCTTTTGCATTAGAAGTAGTGTTGCCATTGAATTTGGCGTTAGTAAACGGCAAATAATATTAACATTTTACACTAACCAGTAACCAAGGTGAAAAAGCCCTTTGAAGATGAAACTACCTACGCCAATAATAATTATAAATTTCAAGACGTATCTGGAGGCAACAGGACAAAAGGCCATCAAACTTGCGAAGCAAGCCGAAAAAGTAAGCAAGGAAACAGGAATAACTATTGCTGTTGCGCCTCAGTTCACGGACATCTCCAGCGTGGCAAAAGCCGTTGAGATTCCTGTTTTTGCTCAGCACATTGACCCAATAAAGCCTGGAAGCTATACGGGGCATGTTCTTGCTGAGTCAATTAAAGAAGCAGGCGCTGTTGGGACATTGATTAACCATTCTGAAAGACGGCTTAAGCTAGCAGATATCGACGCAATTATAATGTTAGCACGCGAGCAGAATTTCATCTCCTGCGTGTGCGTTAACAATCCCACTGTGAGCGCCGCAGCCGCTACCTTGAAACCTGACATCGTATCTATTGAGCCACCTGAACTGATAGGCACTGGCATAGCGGTTTCAAGAGCGCAGCCAGAAGTCGTCACAACCACCGTCAAACTTGTACGCAGCGTTAACTCTGATATTACAATTTTATGCGGCGCGGGTATAAGCCGCGGTGAAGACGTTGCAACAGCCATAAGGTTGGGAACGCAGGGCGTGCTTGTTGCAAGTGCCATTGTAAAGGCGAAAGACCCTTATAGTGTACTGCGCGAATTTGCAGACGCAGCATAAGAATAGTCATGTGTGAGCCACCGTGAAAGTTGAAGCAGAATGCGCATCTTGCCTGCTTGCAAGGGCAACCGTGGAAGTTTATGAAGCCACAACAAACCCTGCGCTACGCTTCAGAGCCATACAAGAAGTTATAAAACTGTTAAACAAGGAATTTGGGCCTACCATTATTCCTGCAGATATAGGCACAAAGCGAGATCGTCTAATAAAGCGGTTGACAGGCAATAATGATCCCTATCAGCACAGCAAGAAGATGAGCAACGAGAAAGCCTTGAAGCTGCTGCCCTATGCACGGAAAATTGTGGAAGCAGGTTACACACAGCAGGAACGGTTTAAGAAAGCGTGCTTATGCGCCATAGTGGGCAACATAATGGAGTTCGACATTCCCGGCCACAAATTCTCCTTTAAAACTTTAACTAAAAGCTTCAGGGAAGCCGCAAAAGACTTAGTGGTGGATGATATTGACAAAGCCTATGACTTAGCGAAAAAAGCAAGAAGCATCCTATACTTGGCTGATAACGCTGGCGAAATCGTTTTCGACACTCTGCTAGTTGAGCAGCTGAAAAACATGGGTTTAAAAGTAACATACGTCGTCAAGGGCGGTCCAGTAATCAACGATGCAACATTGGATGATGTAGAAATTTCAGGTATGAATAAAATTGCAGACAATATATTAACCACAGGCACTGACGCCGTGGGGCTGCTAAAGAAAGAGGTTGCTCCAGAATTTTTAAAAGTTTATGACGAAGCGGAACTTGTTTTTGCGAAGGGCATGGGCTACGCTGAAACCCTAACTGAATACAAGCTTACGAAGCCGCATTTGCTCCTGTTTAGGACTAAATGCAACCCGGTAGCAAACTATTTTTGTGCGTCGCGCGATAAGAATATCGCGAAGCTGATGCCTTAAAATGCGATTGCCTCGTCTAAGTCTAACCGAAGACGCGCTTGCAGATTTTGATGATGCACTCCATAAAGAGTGGCTTATCACAAACGGGTTAGGCGGGTACTCCGCCAGCACGGTTTTAGGTTTAAACACAAGGAAATATCATGGCCTGCTTGTAGCTGCTTTGCATCCGCCTGGCGACCGCACTGTATGCCTTGCAAAATTGGATGAAGATGTTCAAGTGGGCAACACTGTTTATCAGCTTGGCGCCAACGAGTTTCACGGCAAGATTTTCCCGCAAGGTTATCTTCTCCTAAAAGAATTTTCGCTATCTCCCTTTCCAAGCTACACCTACATAATGCGCGACGCCAAAATTGAAAAAATGATTTTCATGCCTAAAGAGAAAAACGCTGTGGCTGTGGTTTACGATGTCTTGAACAGCAGCGACGCCGACGCTGCATTTAGAATTTTCCCTCTGGTAACCTGTAGACACTTTCACTCCGTTATAGATAGATGGAGAACACCGTTAAGCTTCAGTCAACAGCAACGTGACATGGAAGTAAAATTAGCTTTTGACATGCCAAAAGTCATCATCGCCGCCCGCGCTACCGCAGGTTGCTTTATTGAAAAACCTGTATGGATCGAACGGTTATACTATCGTGAAGAAGCCAGCCGAGGCGAAAGCAGCACAGACGACTGCTATCAGCCAGGCTACTTTGAAGTAATAGTGCAGCCTAAGCGCAAGGTCAAGTTTGCCATAATCTCTGCAGCAGGCGAAACCAGCGAAGAATGCATGGCGATGCTGGATGGGTTTGGCTGTGTGATAGGCGATGTTGAAGAGCAATTTAAAACAGAAATTGCATCTCGCGGAAGCATTTTAGCCAATTTTTACGGTTCTCACAGCCAGGTGGCAGCAAGCGACTGGTTAAATTGGCTTCTAATGGCAGCAGACACTTTTCTAGTCAAAAGCAGAGGCGGCGGGTCATCTGTTTTGGCGGGTTATTTCTGGTTTGAAACATGGGGTAGAGACATGTTTATTTCCCTACCTGGCCTAATGCTGGAAACCGGCAGGTTAGAAGAAGCACGACAAATTTTCCTACATTTTATGGCGTACTGCAGACGCGGGTTAATTCCCAATTATGTGGAAGACAAGTCGGGTGAAGCAGTCTATAACACGGTTGACGCCACCTTATGGTATATTAACGCTGTTCTTCATTTTTTGAAGCATACAGGCGACTTCACCTTCGTTCAGAAGCAGCTGTGGGATGGCCTGAAGGCAATTGTTGATTTTCATGAGCACGGCACGGATTTCAGCATACATTTGGACAGCGACGGCTTACTTGCGCATGGGCCGCGGCTTACTTGGATGGATGCGGAGGT
>JAWCMT010000003.1:0-68616 GCA_038849555.1 Bathyarchaeia archaeon
GGCTGAAACGAGCCCTACCTCGCCTGGCCCGTTAACCGCTGTGTAATCGTTAACCCAGAAGGATTGGCCACCGATTATGCTTAGCCCAAGGCTTCCCAGCAGGCTTTTCTCTCTCTTCCGTGTGCGCGCCTCTATGGTCGGATCCATGTAGGTCATGGCGCCTGATTCAGCAGTTATGGTTTCGCCTTGATCTAAACGTACAACAAGCATGGAGTATGACGGTTTATACTTGATTTCATATTTCATAGCGGTTCCTCTTATAGTGAAAGGTAATGGTTTACGTGGCAAATAAGCTTATTTAATAGAATGGGTTGCCATTAGGCTAGATTTGCAAGGTAAGCTGAGATTCCGCCTAGTATGTATTGTATCGCCATGGCTGCTATTAGCAGAGCCATAACCCGCGCGATAACTACAGCTCCAGTCTTGCCGAGAAAATTGTATACCCCACTCAAATATCTCAGGATGATCCAAGTTATGAAAAGCACAACCAAGACGGATATGATTGTCACAAGCGTTCCGTAAGCTTGAAGATTAAGGATAGTAGTGGTTATAGCGCCTGGACCTACAAGAAGCGGCATGGCTATGGGCACTGCGCCTATGCTTTCTGGAGATTCCACGCTCTCGTGCATTGAGCCTGAAATCAAAATTCTTATGGCTATGATCAGAAGAAGAACGCCGCCGGCAACTTCAAAGCTGTATATGGAAATTCCGAAAATGAGAAAGATTTCTTGGCCAGTAAAAGCGAAGACCAAAAGGAGAATGATTCCAACAAGAGTAGCAGTGTTAAACACTTTTCTCTTCTGAGCCTCAGTCATCTTTTCGGTTAAACCCATAAAAATAGGAACATTACCGAAAGGGTCTACGATAATAAAAAGAACAATTATGGCCTTAATCAGATTCGCAGCTGTCTCAACAAACGCTTCAGACATTAATCATCTTAAAATGTATTTGGCAAGACAGAATAAAAGCCTTAAGCAGAATTGCGAAAACTGCCTTCATATTTGGCGGCTATTAGCCAATCAATGCAGAAACCTATAGAGGGTCTATCACGGAAGCAGAAAAAAAGTTAGTGCACTCTTAATCCAAAAAAGGAAGAGCACAAGCATGTTTATGTTACATCAAGCAAGAATATTTCTACCGAGATGAGTAGATCTACAATTTGCCCACAAGAAGCCATTAAGAAAAAAGGTGGGCTATGACTTCGCTGATATTCCGCATTTTGCGAGCAAACGTTGCCAGCGTTCGTCTGTAACACGCTGGAAATCGTCCAGCATGCTCTTGTTCTTCGGCGCAAACAAATGCCTAAACCTGCCTTGCCCCTGTAAGTAATCCGTTACGGGCCTCTTCTTCTGCGGGGCAAGCGCGATAAGCTTGCTCGGCACAGACAACTGATACCGCCCATTCACGGCCTCCCATAGCGGGAAAACGCAGGTTTCCACCGCCAACTTTGAATACTCAATGGATTTAGCTTGGTCGCTACGCCAACCGCGTGGACAAGGTGCAAGCACATGCAGAAACGCAGGGCCTTCCACTTCCAAGCCTTTCCGCACTTTCTCCAGCAGATCACGCCAATAATACGGCGACGCAGTAGCCACGTAAGGGATTTCATGTGCCACCATAATGTCGGCAATAGGTTTCTTATACTCCAGCTTACCTGGAATCGCTGTGCCCGCTGGCGACGTAGTAGTTGCCGCACCTTTCGGTGTGCCGCCGCTTCTCTGGATACCCGTATTCATGTAAGCCTCATTATCATAGAGCACAAATAGGAAGTCGTGTCCACGCTCAACCGCGCCTGAAAGCGCCTGAAAGCCAATGTCGTATGTGCCGCCGTCACCAGCAATCGCGATAACATCTACATGTTCATGCTTCAGCTTGCCTTTCCGCTTCATTGCCTTCAAAGCCGCTTCAATGCCCGAGGCATTTGCCGCGGCGGTTTCAAAAGCCGTGTGCAACCACGGCACAGCCCAAGACGTGTATGGGTAAATCGAGGAAACAACTTCCATGCAGCCTGTAGCCTGAGTAACAATTGTAGGTCCACGTGTGGCCTTCATTATCAGCCGCAGCACCGTTGTAGGCGCGCATCCTGCGCACGCGCGGTGTCCTGAAAGGAACAGGTCTGGTTTCTCAGCAATGTCCTTTGTGGTGAATTTCCATTCTTGTGTTGCCATTTACATTCATTCCTCCATTTATTCTCTTAATCCCAAGTATTGAATTGGCTTTTCAACACGCTTTGCCGCTAATATTCGCTGCAAATCCGAGTAAATGCTTCGCAGTTCCCGCGGGCTCGTGTCTCTTCCGCCCAGCCCGTAGATGTAATTGACAACGAAAGGCCGAACATCAGCGTCATAAAGCACATGGCGAATTTCATGATACACTGGACCTCCGTGCCCGCCGAAACTCATGCACCTATCCATGACGGCCACAGCTTTCACATTGCAAAGTGCACTTCGAAGGTCTTCGACAGGCAAAGGCCGGAACGTGCGAAGCCGAAGCAAGCCTGCTTTAACGCCTTTCTCTCTAAGCTCGTCTACAACTGTCTTCATGGTTCCCGCTGTTGAGCCCAAACAAACAGCTGCAACTTCCGCGTCGTCAAGGCGGTAGGGCTCAATTAGGCCGTTTCCGTAGCTTCGCCCGCTTATTTTCGCGTATTCACGGTTAACTTGCTGAATAACGGAGAGCGCGTTTTTCATTGCTTCTTCTTGCTGGCGCTTAAACTCGAAGTAGTAATTCGGCAACGCTATAGGACCCATAGTCATCGGCGCTTCAGGGTCAAGCTTGAAAGGCACTGTTTTTCCTTCATGCGTAAGCACGTTCGGAAACTTACGCGAACCAATAAACTGCTTCACAACATCATCTGGCAAAGTGTCCACATTCTCAAGCGTATGGCTCAAAGTAAAGCCATCCAAGCCCACCATAACGGGCAGAAGCACATCAGCATCCTCAGCTATCCTGAACGCTTGTATTATCGAGTCATAAACTTCCTGAGCGTTCTCAGCGTACAACTGTATCCAACCGCTATCGCGCTCTGCCATGCTGTCAGAGTGGTCTCCGTGAATGTTAAGCGGAGCAGACAACGCCCGATTGGCAATTGCCATAACAACTGGCGCGCGGCATCCAGACGTCACGAAAAGCATCTCATGCATAAGCGCTAAACCAGCAGACGCAGTCGCAGTGAAAGCTCGCGCACCCGTAGCAGACGCCGCGAGGCAAGCAGCCAACGCGCTGTGCTCAGATTCAGTGCAGATATATTCCGTTTGCACCTCGCCATTAGCAACGTACTCGCTGAAGCGCTCCACAATAATTGTTTGCGGCGTTATTGGGTAAGCAGCCACAACATCCACATCAGACTGCTTAACTGCGTAAGCAACAGCCTCATCGCCTGACAAGGCCATTCTTTCCTGCTTAACAACACTTTTCATGTAACACCCGCTCCTATTCAACCTTCATCGTTATAGCCTTAGTAGGGCACTCGTTAGCGCAGATCCCACAGCCCTTACAAAAACTGTAATCGAATTCTATATCTGCCTTTTCTGGTTTCCAGTGAATCGCTCCGTCAGGACAGAAAAGCACGCATAACAGGCACCGCGTGCACTTCTCCAAATCCCGCACGGGCATATATGTTTTCCAATCGCCAGTCAGGAAAGTTGTGCTTGGCTTGGAGCAGACTCCTGCAGGCGCAAGTTCTTTCCAGCCTTTTTCTCGAACACTCATTCTTGTTTTGCCTCCTTAAAGGCTTCTTTTATTACTGCAAAGTTTTTCTCTGCAACATCCGCTCTGAAGCGTTCTTTAACAGTTTTCTCTATGCTCTCCAAAGCAACTATCGATGTAGCACGGGCGGCAACACCAAGCATGGCCGTGTTCATTATTGGCGCCCCCAGAATTTTTAGAGCAATTTCCGTTGCAGGCACAGTCCAGACATGCCCTTTTTCCAGTTTAAGAGACTTCTTAACTTTCGCGGGTTCATCGGGGGAATTCACGATAACTATGCCATCTTCTTTCAAACCTGCAACGACCGGAACAGACTTCAGCAAAGTGGAATCCAAAACAGCAACTACATCAGGCTCG
Source organism: Bathyarchaeia archaeon (assembly GCA_038849555.1). Taxonomy (GTDB): domain Archaea; phylum Thermoproteota; class Bathyarchaeia; order Bathyarchaeales; family Bathycorpusculaceae; genus JAOAIV01. The sequence continues at coordinate 4,066 of JAWCMT010000003.1, forward strand.
TAGATCGAACAATGCAGTCGAATAGGCTCGGTGCTTATCCGCGTGAAAGCCGTTACCGGCGCACCCATTCTTTCAGGGCCGAACTCTGGAAAAGATTGAATGTACTTACCCTCGTAGATTGCCGCGCGCGCAAGCAACTCGCTGGCCGTCCATGCGCCTTGACCGCCTCTGCCATGCCACCTGAACTCCAACATTTTCTTCAATTAGCCCTTCTACCCCACATGAATAGTTTCCCACTTAATTGGTGAACGGACTCATATACATTTTTCTCTTTAAACACACATTTAGCCATCACAATGTAAAAATGCAAGACAAAAATATTGACCTATCCACGCAAAAAGTTTCCTATAAAAATTATTAAGAACAAGCAAATCAAATTAGCGCTACGAAAATAGCCCAATAAAGTTTTATATGGAAGTTTAACCCTTCATAAAAAAGTTGACTGCCAGAAATTCCCTAATAGAATGAAGCGGGAGGGGAAGAAATGGCTGATGTACTTTTAACTGCTGACAGAACACTTATGAGTAATTATCACAACAACGAGTTCCTAGGTTTTGGAACTTGTGCTCCTCCAAACTTTCTGCCCGAATGGTTCTATAGCTTCCTGTTTTTTCCACCCATAAAAGAGAGTAAGGGAATCCCTGCGGCAGCGCCTTACGGTTTGAGAAAAATTGAAGCTCAGCTTTTGAAGGAAGGCTTTGACGTTGCAACGGTAAGCCCAGACCACATCGAAGATTATATCACCGATGCCAAAGTGTTGGGTATCCACACGATGGACCCTTTCGGCTTAGGGCCAGCTTCAACCACGCTTGCAGCTATCTTTAAAAAAGAACCTTACTTGGCCAAGTACTTCCAAATTTTACTCAGCAACCCAGCGATTAAGAAGGCAAAAAAGAACGGATTAAAGTTTATAGTCGGAGGACCAGGTGCATGGCAGTTCCGCTATAGGCCGAAATTTGTTGAGGAACATGGAATAGACTGCATAATTGAGGGAGAAGCAGAGAAAGTTATTGGCAAATTCTTTAGGGACGCCCTTGAAGGCAAGGAGTTACCGAAATATTACGAGGTCAACGTTGGCGAAGCACCGGCTTTAGAGGAAATTCCAGACATAGTTAACCCTTCAATAAATGGCTTGGTAGAAATCGGCAGAGGCTGCTGCAGAGGCTGCGAATTCTGCAACGTAACGCTTAGGCCTCTGCGTTGGTATCCGCTTGAGAAAATAAAGCGGGAGATAACGCTTAACGTTACCTCGGGAAAAGTGAGCGGCTGTTGCCTTCACGCGGAAGACGTAATGCTCTATGGCTCAAGAAACACGCGACCAAACGAGGAGAAACTAATAAAACTTCACGAGTTCGTGGTAAAAAGTAATAATGGCGGCTTAAGCTGGAGCCACTGCTCGCTGGCGGCGGTGGCCTCAAACCCTCAGCTCTTCACAAAAATTGCCGAAATCATACTGCAAAAACAGCCATGGTGGGGTGCAGAAATAGGCATCGAAACAGGCTCGAGGAAATTGGCCGAGAAAATTATGCCCGCCAAGGCACATCCTTTCAAGGCGGAGGAGTGGCCAGAGGTTGTTAAAACAGGCATGGGGCTGATGCATGACAACAGATTGGTGCCAGCATGCACCCTAATCGTTGGGCTTCCAGAAGAAACTGAAGACGACATCATCAGAACAATGGAGCTTGTGGATGACCTTAAGCATGTTCGAAGCCTCATTGTGCCCTTGTTTTTTGTTCCTTTGGGCCGGCTGAAGCAGAAAGACTGGTTCAAGCGTGCAGAATTAACCGGCCTGCATAAGCAGTTGTTGTTTCAATGCGTAGAGCACGATTTTTACTGGGTTGATGACCTGCTGGATATATCGTTTAGAGACAAATGGTACGGTCGCTTCTTGAGAGAATTCTACAGAGGCTTCGCGGGGATAGCTAAACGAAAAGTGAGGCAGATAGAGCAACCGCTTGTTTTAAATGGCTAACCTTAAATACTTTTATGAAACACTGCATTAATGCTCGGGTGTGCCGCCGTAGCTCAGCTAGGTAGAGCGGCTGGCTGTTAACCAGTCGGTCATAGGTTCAAGTCCTATCGGCGGCGCCAAACTGTTAATTATTGGCTGAATAATGTCGGATGCTCCTTTGCTAAATAAGGACAAAGCCTTGCTTGAATTGTATTCTTGTTGCCTCGAAAAGGTGATGGCGGCGGCAGCTTTTTAGTAAAAGCGAACTCGGGCTGTCTCTTTTTCCGAAACCTTAATTCACTTGGCCGCGAAATTAAACTATGGCAGAGGCGAATTAAATGTCAAAAAATAAAAGTGAACTGCCTCGCTGCGACAGATGCGGAGAAATAATCGACAACTGCAAATGCGTATGCCCATACTGCGGCGAAACCTCAGGTTGCGAATGCTGCACCGGTTACGGCAAGGCGACCGGTGGCTAAAATACACACTCCTTCGCCTTATGTTATTTAGGTTGTGAAGAAAGATGGTAGCTAATAGTGTAAATTGGATGGCTGGCGGAGCCCAAGGAAGCGGCGTGGACACGGCAGCCAACATTTTCGGAAGAGCCTGCGGTTATGGCGGCCTCTATGTTTTTGGAAGACGAGAGTACCACTCCAACATTAAGGGGCTTCACAGCTACTTCCACCTGCGCATATCGCCGGAAGAGATTTTGGCGAACGTGAATGATGTGGATTTGCTGGCAGCTTTTGACGCGGAAACCGTAGTGCGGCACATAAACGAGGTTTCGCCGGAAGGCGGCGTAATAATAGGCACGCATCAAATAGGCACCAAAGTGCTGGAGATTCCAACGTTGCCGCCCGAATTTAAAGCGGAAATAGCCAAGTTCATGAAGGAAAACGGTGTCGGCGAAACCTTGAACGATTGGCTAAATCATGCAAAGCAACGGCGCGTTCACGTTTTCCCTGTTCCGTATATGGATTTGCTTGCTGAGATTGGCGAGAAGCTGGGGATAGCTCAGATAAGTAAAATCACGAGAATGATAAATGTGCTGACGATAGGTGTGTCTTTCGCGCTTCTCCGATATGACCGCGCCCTTGCAGAGAAAGCCGTGAGAGACACGTTTGCTGAGAAAGCTAAAATTGCCGAGATGAATGTGACAGCTTTAAACTACGCTTATGATTATGCGAAAGAGCATTTTGACGGTTTTAAACACCGCCTTGAAAAAACCGCGATTAACGAGGAACGAATCTTTCTCACGGGAAATCAGGCAGTTGCCATGGGCAAAGTGCTCGGCGGCTGCCGAGTGCAAACCTACTATCCTATAACGCCTGCGGCTGACGAAAGCGAGTTTCTCGAAGCTAACCAGATAATGAAGACGAGAAACGGCGAAGACGAAGCCATAGTTGTCATCCAAACCGAAGATGAAATAGCTGCGGTAAACGCTGCTTCAGGCGCTGCATTAGCAGGCGCAAGAGCCGCGACATCAACTTCTGGACCAGGCTTTTCGCTTATGGTGGAGGGTTTAAGCTGGGCAGGGAACAATGAGGTGCCGCTGGTGATAACCTATTATCAACGAGGCGCGCCTTCTACGGGTTTGCCGACGCGGCACGGGCAGGGTGACTTGCGGTTTGCTGTGCACGCTGGTCATGGCGAGTTCGCGCGGATAATTCTGGCTTCAGGCGACATCCAAGAGTGCTTCTATGATGCGGCGAAAGTGTTTAACCTCGCTGAGAAATATCAGATGCCCGTCATCCACTTACTGGATAAGGCGATGGCAAACTGCTCCCAAACATATCCTATGTTTGATTACAGCAAATTCAAAATTGAACGTGGCGAACTTCTCACGGAGAAAGACCTTGAAGGCAAAGAGTACAGGCGCTTCCGCTTCACCGAAACAGGCATCTCTCCACGAGTAGTGTTAGGAACCAAGAATGGCGTGCACTGGTACACTGGCGACGAGCACAACGAGTTGGGCCACATAAGCGAGGAACCCTTGAATAGGCGGCTTATGGTTGAGAAGCGAATGAAAAAACTCGAGTTAGTGCTAAAGGAAGTGCCGCTTGAGGACAAGCTAAAGTTTTACGGCGACATGAACGCGGAGAACATCGTGGTAAGCTGGGGCTCTCCGAAAGGCGCCGTAATAGAAGCAATAGGCATGCTAAAGCAGGAAGACTTCAGAATAGGCTTCATACAGGTGCGGCTGCTGCATCCGTTTCCTGCCGCGGAAGTGAAAAACGCCTTGATGGGCAAAAAGCGAATAATCGACGCTGAAGACAACTATACTGCTCAGTTGGCTGGAATAATAAAAGAGGCAACGGGCATCGCACCAAACTACTATGTACTCAAGTACACTGGGCGACCCGTAACAACCACCGAAGTCTACAAGGCACTTAAGGATGTATTAACAGGCAAGGCCCGTGAGAGGGAGGTGTTAACTTTTGGCGCTTAAACCATCCGATTTCCGTGTGCCCGAGGTTTACGCGGACTGGTGCCCAGGCTGCGGCAACTTCGGCATAATGAACGCATTGCAAATGGCGCTTGCCGAGCTGGGCTTGCAGCAGCATCAAGTCGTGCTTGTTTCGGGCATAGGCTGCTCGGGGAAAGAAGCACACAACGTAAAATGCTATGGCGTACACACGCTACATGGCAGAACATTACCCTTCGCCATGGGCATCAAAGTTGCAAACCCTGGATTGGAAGTTTTAGCCATAGGAGGCGACGGCGACGGCCTAGGCATAGGCGCAGGTCACTTTGTCAACGCTGGGAGACGCAACTTGGACATGACATACATAATCCACAATAATGGCGTTTATGGGCTGACTAAAGGGCAAGCGTCTCCTACACTGAAGCTTGGCGTGCAGACAAAGTCCTTACCGAAACCGAACATTAACGAGGCTGTAAACAGCATTGGCTTAGCGATAATTTCTGGCTTCACGTTCGCGGCAAGGTCATACGCCTACGACGTTAGACACTTGAAAGACACAATAAAACAAGCTATTCAGCATAAGGGTTTGGCGTTCATAGACTGCTTGCAGCCATGTCCCACGTACAACAACGTAACCACTAAAGAATGGTACGCGGGAGAAGACCGAAAAGACCCAAGCGGAAAACCGCAGCCTAGGCTTTACAAGCTGGAGGAAACAGGCTTCGACCCTGTTGTGCATGACTGGACGGAGGATTTCCAAAAGAAAATTGCGGCGCTCGACAAAGCACGCGAATGGGGCGACAAAATCCCCATAGGCGTCTTCTACAAGAACGAGCTGGAGCCCACCTTCCAAGACCGGCTATCAAGTAGGATACCCTTCTACATGGAGAGACCGCCAGCTAAGCAGAGACTCTGTGATGAAAACGGATTCTCCGCAGTGGACTTGGCAGAGTTCATGAAAGAATTGAAGACAACCTAAGCTGCGCCATAAAATTGCGGAAAGGATATTACTTTTTTATTCTATGATAGCTATAGAAAAGAAATGAGCCTAGATAAATATCAGAAAAAACGAAACTTTGAGAAGACAAGCGAACCTAAAGGCGAAGTAACCGTGGGCGAAAGCAAAATTTACGTGATACAAAGGCACGCTGCAACACACTTACACTTCGACTTGCGATTAGAAATGGATGGCGTACTAAAAAGCTGGGCAGTCCCAAAAGAACCGCCCACAGAAGCAAACGTAAAGCGACTGGCAGTGCAAGTAGAAGACCATCCAGTTGAATACGCAAATTTTGAGGGCACAATACCTGAAGGCGAATACGGCGCTGGCACCGTGGAAATCTGGGACAAAGGAACCTACAAGCTAATTGACAGGAAAGAAGACAAACTCATCGTGGAAATCGAAGGCGCCAAACTGCAAGGCACTTACGTGCTGATAAGGCTGAAGGATAAAAAGAACTGGCTCTTTTTCAAAAAGAAATAATATGATACCCTAAAAAATCTCCTTTGTTAAAGCAAGCCAAATTTTTGAAAAGAGCGCTTCCTTTTTGTGCGCTCACAAAACGGTTAATGTTCCGAATTTTCCGACGTTAAGCTGGATTTCACCCTTAAAGCTGGTCACGTAACCGTTTTCAATTTTTATCGTGTCATTGACGTTGACTTGGTCTATCTGCTCGTTCCAAAGTGTCAGCTTTATGCTTCCTGTTTCATCAGCAATCATGGCGTCGGCTACAGTGTAAGTTTCATCTTTGAATCTGGACATAACTTGCCGTGGTGCACCCTTCTCCACGACTTTTGCTTCAACATTGACACGTTTCATTCCATTCTTTAATTCGCTAATTTTCATATTTAATCACCCGAGTTAATCCTTCACCCTATCCTTTAGCTAATTTTGCCAAGGACCTTGGTGAGATTTTACTTGCAAAAGTGCCTTTTAATCCATATAAATCTTGCTAGCTAAAGCCAAAGCCACCACAGGAACGCTAAAGCACACGCATAATATGGAAAAACCACATGTGCCACATGCTACCTCTTGTCGTTTATATCCCTAATAGTAAACCTAAAATTATAATCGTCAAAAACAGGCTTATTCCTGACACAAAAAGACACTTCATCCACCCGAACGCAACTACGCTTGGACTGGCCGCAGTTTCCAACACGGTTTTTCCCAAGCTTGCCTGCTCCGCAATTTTCTCGTCACTGGTTATGGCGCGAATAATAAAGGTGCCTAAGGCAATAATCCAGATATAAAAGGCTATTTGAATTATGCCGCCCACAAAACTGACAGATGATATAGAGTTTAAAATGACTTGCCGCGCAGCTTCATATTCTTCTGGGGCACCTGCCAATACCTCAAGCGGATAGTAAAGGTTAGGCAGTGACGTATAAACTACCGCGGTTATAACGGCTTGTATGACTATAACAACCAAGGCGAACCCAACAGCGATCATCAGCGGACGCCAGACCACATTGCCCTTTAGCCCCCTAATTATCACGTACATTAGTCCTGTCAACAAGAGCCATTCAAAGAGAAACGGGGCAATCGCATTCAACGCCGCGTTTGCAAAGTATGCGATACCATAAAAGTCAAGAAGCAATTCGTAATCACCTTTGAAGAACAATTGGTCAATCAACAAATCAACATCTGCGCTACGTGCCCATGTGAATTCAAGCTTCAGTCCAGTTATATTCTCCCACGTGGCAACAGCCTCATTAGCCTGCCAGCCATCAGAACCGACGCCAACTGGAAGGGTTATATTATTCCAAACGTTAACGCCGCTATTTGCGAGCTCGCCTGTTAAGTCAAAATAAAAGCTTGAATCACCCAAAGAATACAAATAAAGAGATGCCCTTTCAGACTTTACTTCGGGAGAAAGCTGCTTCACACGGAAGGAAATGTTCTGGAAGCCCCCAACGCCGCAATTCAGTGAACCGTTAAAGCGAATTTCCATCCAAACACTACTGGCATCATTGGCGGTAAACTCGATGCTGGCAGTGGCGTAGGTGCTGTTTATGTAATCATCGGTGTTATTGCGGATAGCTAAGCCCTCGCTGGCTTTCCAAAACGCCGCATTCTCCGTCCACAAGTCTCCCTGCGCAATCAAAGGCGCTGTTTGAGGCGCAGTTAACTCAACGTAGGATCGGGATGCAACCACATAAGAACTGCCAAGTTGAGCTAACACGAAAAGAGACAGCAAAAGGATAGGCCCGACATAGCTGGTTTTCCGGATTATTTCCGTAAACACCTTGTGTGGGGCATAAATCACTTTTAGTATTTCTTTGATTGGCACGATAGCTGAGCTCCGCTTATCACATCAACACACGTAGTTATTAACTGTTCGTTACAACCCAAGCTTGAGCCTTCGGTAAGCAGGGTAGTCCACGTACTCCACGAACGGGCTATCCGCTTGCGCTCGCACAGTGAACTTTTGGCGTTGCCGCTTATCCGCTATCTGGCTTGTTGTTCTTAGTAGGTAAGCGTCACTTCCCGCGCCTGAGCCGTAGCTGGTGATTAATATCAACTCGTCAGGTTTGGCAATGTCCAATATCGACGCTAAGCCTATGGGTGAGCAGCCTGAGTAAGTGTTGCCGAACTTGTTGATTTGAAGCGAAGCCGCATATTGCTCTTCTTTGAAGCCAAGCTCCTTTGCGACTCTAACGGGAAACTGAGGATTGGGCTGGTGCGTGACAAAATAGTTTATGTCGCTTGCTTTCAAGCGGAGCTTTTCCATGAGCTTAGCGGTTGCCTTTCGGACATGTTTAAAGTATGCGGGGTCTCCTGTGAATCTGCCACCGTGCATGGGGAAAGGCTCGCCGTCTCTGCGCCAAAAGTCAGGCGTATCAGAAGTGCATGAGTACCAGCCTTCAATTTCAGCAATGACATCATGCTTCCCAAAGATAAAGGCGGCGCCGCCATAGCCAACGAAGAGGTCTAATTCGCCACCTGGACAGCCTCTAGGCGCAGCTTGAGAGTTATCCGCGCCTATAACCATCGCGTACTTTATGTCTGAATTAGGATAGTTAACAAGTGCGGCGGCATCTTTGAACATGCTTGAGGCCGCTTTGCACGCGAATTCGGTGTCCACTGCGTCAACGCCTTGAACGTCACCTTCTTCTTCGCCAAGCTTCAAGACTTGCGCAACCTTTGAGGCTATGGGCTTAACGGCGTATGGATTTGATTCAGAGCCAACGTAAATTTTGCCAACCAGCGCGCTGTCCACGCCAGAGTGGATTAGCGCGAGTTTTCCAGCTTCAACCGCGGCGGTTATGGCGTCTTCATCAATGAAGGGAACTGCACGCTCGATGCTGCCTTCTTTTATTCTGAAACGTGAAACGTAAACGCCATAGCCTACAATGCCCGGCGCATCGTACTCTTTGCTGGGCTGAACAGGCTTGTATTCTTGATGTGGATAATACTCGTCGGCAAAAGTAAATGCCAAAGAAATTGTAGGGACAACATCGCTTTTACCCACTGAGTAGCGCCGTCTAAAACGTGGAACCACTTCTCGGCCCTCGAGACTTGAAAAATCAATTTCCTCATCGTCCCTAATTATTTGGTCAGTAAGCCTGCCTGGCACTCTGATTTGCCCATTATGGAAGGAAATTATGCCGTAGACGTAGTTGCCTAGTTTCGTAAACTTGTTAGTAGGCTCCCTAACAAGAGTGCATAGCTCGAGTTTTCCTTTTTCATAGAAGAGGTCTATACTGTCCATTTTACCGAAGCTTTTTCTGCCGCAGTTTCCGCAGTAGTCACGCACTTCGAAGTATTCTTTACCGCAGATTTTGCAGCGACTAGCCTTCAATCTATCGCCAAGGTAAGAAACACGTCTCTCTATGGGTTCGCTACTCATTTTTACTCTCTCCCTAAGATGGTAACATACGCTTTGGTGCCGAAGCCCTCAAACTCTAACGCACAGCCAAAGCGCGGTGTCGCTTGGTTAATTTTAACTTGTCGGGCACCAGCCTCGTCTCGCAATTGCTTAAAGATTTCGAATATTTGAGCGCCGCCAGTGGCGCCTAGCGGATTTCCATCTGCTTTTAAACCGCCGTTCGTGTTAACGAAAATGGGCTTACCGTTTATTTCATAGTAGCCACTGCCATCTTGACAGTCTCCACGTATGTTTCGCCATGCTGTGCCCGGCTCACAAAAACCCAAGTCTTCAAAAGACACCATTTCCATCACGGTAGACTGATCGTAAACCTCTACGATTGGTATGTCCACAGGGGCTATTCCAGCCATTTTCAAGGCACTTTTCGCTGCGAGTTTGGTAGCGGCAAAATGTGTGAGATCGTCTCTTCCTGAGAAATTCAAATAATCCGTGGCTGAAGAAAAACCTAAGACGTAAACAGGCTGTGTCGTCATTTTTTTGGCTATGGCTTCGCTTGTAAGAATAAGCGCAGACGCGCCATCAGAAATCGGCGCGAAATCATAAAGTCCCAACGGTTTATTCACCACTTTCCTTGCGCTTAAGACTTGCTCGATAGTTATCTTTCGCTGAAATTGTGCATACTCGTTTTTTGTGGCATTAGCGTGATTTTTGACGGCAACTTGTGCCAACGCAACATTAAGCTTGTCTAGGTTCTCGCCTGTTATTCCATACTTCTTTATGTAAGCCCTAAACATAAGCTCATGGTTTGTTTCTGGCGTGCCGCCAGCATAGTAGCTCCACGGATCCTCAAGAAGCATAAGGTCATCGCGGATTTTGTCCCAGCGATCCGTCATCTTCTCTATGCCGCCCACCAAGACAGTGCTGTATACGCCGGCTTGGATGGCGTGGCAAGCTGCTAATAGCGCAGCGCTGACTGATCGGGTAACTTCCATGGGAACATGAAGCTCGGTGAGCTCGGATAAGAAACCTTCCTCTAAACCTAGCTTATTGGTGATTGGGAGAAAACAGTCTGAAAGATAACATGCTTCCAAGTCTTTGCGCTCTATGTCGCATTCTTGTGAAGCGGCAAGCCAAGCTTCTTCGATTAGCTTTTCTGGCTCTTTTCCATAGTGTTCTCCAAACTTTGTTCGGCCAACAGCAACTATTGCTGGGCGATTTTTCATGATACTTCCCCCTTTTGATAGCAAATATCCTTTTCCAAAATGGCTATTAAGTGTTTGCCATATTCGGTTTAATTTGCCGGAGCAATCAGGGAGCAGATCGTTGCGTTAGGTCTTATTTTTTATAGGATGGTGACAATGGCTATGAGGTTGTTTGCGACGACGAGCATGAGCACCGTGAATGAGGTAAAATATCCTGATCTCAGGAAAAGTTTTCCAAAATTTGAGTTGACACCCAAAACTTCTTCCATTGCGTAGCCCTTGTAAAATAAAAGGCCTATGAGCATGGCCGCTGCGAGTTTTATGATGCTGTAAACCAGAATATTTGAGCTTACTGCGCCTGCAAATAAGGGATTAAGTTCCACTGCGCCGAAATAATGTACTCCCAGAATTGTGGTTAACCAGTCTAATATGCCCAGTAAAATTAGAATGAGTCCCAGCGCCAGTGCTTTTTTGAACGTGCTTTTTCCCTCGGCTTTTCAGCACATGCTACCTAGTGCTATGGCATTATGTTAGATACGAGTTTTGAATGTTGTTGGTAAGAACTGATGTACACTTGCACAAGAAAGTAAACTTAAAAATGTAAAAATTAAATGCGCAGATATGACTATTTTAGCTTTGAATGGTAAAAGTATGCAGCAGATATGTTGAACAATAAATCAATGCGTACATGTCACAATTTTCAATGGGATAACCTTGTTGTGGATATAAAAATGGCAGCTTTTTCAGGATACCTTGTTATGCGGTTTTAGCTGAAAGTAAACTCTGTTTTCTTCAACTGCCTCTTCAATCTTCGGATAAGCTTCTCTAGCTCGCGGCTTAGTTCCACTGGATACATTGGCGCATTCGTCAACTTCTTGTACTTCACAGGAAGCCACGCCAAGTTTTCCGCTGCGGTTTCACGTATCTTTTCAAGGGAGGGAAGGTCGTATACTATTTCGCCTTTTTCCATGACTTTAACAAGCAAGGGTTCACCTTCTATTTTCTCATCAGTCAATGCAATAACGTCTTTTGCAAAGTTGCCGTTTTCGTCTTTAAATCTGTAGACTTGCTTACGCCCAGGCAAGGTGGCTTTGCCTTCGCTGAGCTTCATAATAGGCGAAAACGTGCCCTTTTTGTTCATTGTCTCGCACAGCTTGTATATCACGTCAACATAGGGTCTGTCTGCTGAAGTGCCCATTTTAGTGCCGACGCCGAAAGCATCAATTTTGGCGCCTTTATTGAGTAAATCCTCTATTCTAAACTCGTCAAGATCACCGCTCGCAAAAATCTTAACATACTGCAAGCCATTCTCATCTAAGATTTTCCTAACTTTTTTACTCACTTCAACCAAATCCCCGCTGTCCAGCCTAACGCCGCCAAGCCTGCAGCCCTTGGCTTCAAGTTCTTTGGCAACAGCAACCGCCTTTTCTGCACCAGCGATTTCATCATAAGTATCAATTAGAAGCGTAGACCTATCTGGAAATGTCTTTGCAAAAGCGCGAAAGGCTTCTATCTCCCTCTCGTAGGACATGATGAAGCTATGCGCCATAGTACCGAATACGGGAATGCCATACGCTAAGCCTGCCAGCACATTGGAGGTGCCCTGGCATCCAGCGATGTAGCTGCACCGCGCCACCTTCATTCCAGCGTCAATGCCGTGCTCACGTCTCAAGCCAAATTCGATTACCCCCTTGCCTTTGGCGGCTTGCACAACGCGCGACGCCTTCGTTGCAATCGTCGTTTGCAGGTTGACGGTGTTAAGCAGAAAAGTCTCCACCAACTGCGCCTCTATTATGGGTGCGGTTACACGAATTAGCGGTTCACATGGAAACATAACGGTACCCTCCGGTACAGCCCATACATCGCCCGTGAACCGAAAATCTCGAAGGTAATCGAGAAACTGCTGGTTAAAACCATGCTTCTTGAGGTAGGCAAGATGCTCTTCAGTAAACTTTACGCTTTTAAGATAAAGAAGAACTTGCTCCAGCCCAGCGAAGAGAAAATATGAGCGATTTTCGGGCAACCGCCTTATAAACAGGTCAAAGGTTGCGGGCTCAAACTTTTGGTTGTCAAAGTAGCTTGCGCACATCGTTAACTCGTAAAAGTCGGTGAACAAGCTCATGTTTTGCTCATTCTGATAATCAAGAAAAGAGTTCATGCGCTATACTGAAAACCTAAGGAAATTTAATTCTTTCTGAACAAGCCACAAGCCGTTATCATGCGCGGGTGCAATAGCGCAGCTTATGCACGAATTCACAAGTAACGCCCTTTCCAAGCCAACCAACAGTTCAAGCTATGTATAGAGGAGGTATAAATTCCACCAAGCACAACAATGCAGCCTGCAACCCCGCAACCTGCCGCGACAAAAAGTCACCAATTTATTCCTTCAAACGCGGCGTAATCTGGATTTTGGCTTTGAAACTTTTATATATGCCGACGTCAATGCTATGTTTGAGCGTCATGGCTGAAGTTTGTCCAACATGCGGCCTTCCCAAGGACTTATGCGTTTGTGGCGAAATTGAAAAAGAGCAACAGCGAATCCGCATTAGGCTTGAAACAAGAAAATTCGGCAGACCAATAACCATTGTTGACGGCATAGAAGACCGAAACTCAAACCTCGCGCAGACAGCGCAGAAGCTAAAAAGTTTTTGCGCTTGCGGCGGAACATCAAAAAACGGTCAAATAATGCTGCAAGGCGATCACCGCGAAAAAGTCCGAGAATTTCTCATCAAACATGGATACCCAGAAGACAACATAGAACTGCAATAGCCACGCAGAGTGCCAGGTGCAAAGTCCAGGATGAAACTGCTGCGAAATATTCGTGAAGTATTTAAAACTCTAAAACACAGGAAACCATCGCAGATTTTCTGCCCAAGATGCTGCAGCCCGAACATGAGATTATACAGCAGCTTGGATCTTTGGTTAACACCCAAAAAATACGTATGTGAAAACTGCGGTTACATAGGGCCAATAATCATGGAACTAGAAAAAGAAGAGAGCAGCTGATAAAGCGCTTAGTCAGGCAACTCTAAGCCCAATTGCTTCTTCAAAGTTTTATAGCGGTTTCGCACCGTAACTTCAGTCACGCCAGCAGCTTCAGCAATGTCCTTCTGCGTCTTCTTCTCATTATTCTGCAAGCACGCGATATACAGCGCTGCCGCAGCAAGCCCCATAGGATCTTTACCTGCCGCAGCACGCTTCCTTCGTGCCTCTCGAAGAATCTGGATTGCTAAACCCTGAGTTTTACCTGAAATCCCCGTCCGCTCAGCAATCTTCGAGACATACGTCAACGGATCAGCAATCGGCATATGAACTTCAAGCTCACGCAGCAAAAGCCTGTAACAACGCGCAACATCTTTCTTGTCTACAAGACTTGCTTCAGCAATTTCACGAAGCGTCCTTGGGGTTCCACTGCCGCGGCAAGCCGCATATAGCGCCGCAGCAGCGATAGCGGCAATTGATCTGCCGCGAACAAGACCTTTATCCAAAGCTTTACGGTAGATCACAGCCGCTTTCTCTTTAATTGGAGGCGGAATGAAAACTTTATCAGAAAGGCGATCCAACTCCGCCATGGCTTGAGCAAGATTTCTATCGATGGAAGAATGAACGCGAGATCGAATTTGCCATTTCCTCAAACGCCACATTTGAAGCCTTGTGGAGAGAGGAAGTTTTCTTCCAAATGCATCGCGATCAAGCTGGCTGATGGCAGTGGATAAGCCTTTATCGTGAACCGAATATGATGTGGGAACCCCAACACGGCTTCTTGATGCTTTCTCTTCCTGAGTGAAAGCTCGCCATTCGGGTCCTTTATCCATCATCTGCTCGTATAAGACGAGCCCACAGTCTCCGCAGACAGTTTCTCCCGTATCATAATCGTGGACGAGGTTGTCGCTTCCGCATTCTGGGCACTTGTCAACTAAGCGCTGTTGCGTTCCCGCTTCTTTTTTACTCAATATTCTATTCCCCATTCATTATATTTGCGTAGAACCGTCACCATATCCCTTTTGAGCTGAGAAAACAGCACATTCGGTTCGCGCAGTCTATCCAGATGAACAGATTTAATATATAAGCTTTACGGTTTAAATAAAGAGATTCAGCAAACAATCTATAAATACTTATCAACGCTACTTACGCCTCTAACAGCGGCGAAAAATATTGCGCTATTAGAGCCCTTAGAAGAGGAAAACTTTAAGCAATTGATTTAAAAATTAGCTTTAACACTTAGGAACACGAAGCCCGGTGGTGTAGTGGCCAAGCATAGCGGGCTTTGGACCCGCCGACGAGAGTTCGAATCTCTCCCGGGCTACTAACGCTCAATTTGGAGTCGTTGTTAAATACTCAGCAACCGCCGCGTTTTTTGTTTTGGTAGCATGTATGATTAGTGACACAGAGGAATGCAGAGTCCCTGTATGCTGCTGTTTTAGTGGGAGGGTTGCATGGATGGCGAGGGTAACGCTTTTTTACGTGCAAAAGCCAACCAGAAATTAAAAGTTACTAAACTGTTATTAGCCGCTTGGGCTTTTATTTACATGGGTGCCACCAGATTGAAAGCCTACATCGGTCTAACATGCAAGGCCGGAGGCTTCAATGAAGTATTAAAAAAGCTTCTGCACCAGCAGCTCATTGACCCGCGAGATATATTCCTACTTTTCGGTCCTGTTGATATTCTAATACGGTTCGCCAACATCCAGAACTTAGAGGAGTTCATTGAGAAGTATTTTAACCCTGTGCGGCTGATTGGCGCCGAAGAAAACTTGATCATTAAAACATTGAGTTTCATTGTTGCAAAAGAAGGCCCATCACTTGCTGAGAGCCCATATGCATTTGTATTCCTAAACGTCCAACCTAAGAATCTGGAGAGCGTGCATAGAACGCTACTCAGCTTCCCAGAAGTGATATCAGTCGATACAGTGTTTGGTCCTTACGATATAATATGCTCAGTCAAGGCAGTTGATCAAATGGATCTTCTATGTACTGTAACAAAAATTCAAGAGGTTCCTGGCGTGGAAAACTCTGTGACTTCCATAGTTTCGCCAATACCGCTTTTCCCTGAATGGTAATTCCACTAAGGCTTTATAGCGTTTAACCATCTTTTTATTTATGATTGAGAAGCATTAAGATCTAAATCGTTTAAAAGTTGCAAATGAGGTAAAAATGTAACCAATGTGAAGATTTCCAACACTTATTCTGAGGCAAAAATGTTATTGAATAGGGGTAAATGACGCCATCTAACAGTTTAAGGGTTAAATTGAAATTGAACTACCACATTTCTTACATATAACAATCTTATCGGTTAAATTTTTCAGCCTATACGGTGTATAAAGACCGCAATCCGCGCATCTGGCAAATCTTAACTCGTTGAGCGCCTTCTCCCGCATGACATCATGCAGCGCAGTAAAGATGCTAATTCGCTGGTACTTATTAGAGTCCAAGGTAATTCCTTCGCTTGCAATAGTCTCAACGGTTAATAAAAGGGAACTTTCAAGCGGCAACATATGTTGAAAAACAGAATATGACATGTGCGAAACAACTGCTTTTATTCTCCCTACAGTAGGGAGAGCAAGGACGAGAAAAATGATGTGGTCAAGCTTATTTGCGTTAGGCTTTTACGGGTTAATTCTCATAATGATAATTGTTGTTGTAGGCAGCATTATATGGGCAAAATACCACCGCTGAGCACTATGCATCGCCACCAGCTTGAAAATCAAACGTATTCTGCCAACGGAAAACTCGCTCAACTTCGTTAAAAGAGTAATAAAAATAGAATAAGTAGGCAGAAGCCACTTTATGGAGACTCTGCCATATTCAATCTGAATTGCCTTTTTTACCTTCGCCTTTGGATTATTAGAAAAGCCACTACAGCCACAATGACAACGCCGACAACTGTGAAAGCAATAGTTAGCCATGATAGGTCAACTGGAGTCTCGGTTCTCACAAGCTCTGGCGTGCACATAGCAGTTCCACCTGCGTTTACTGTAACTTGTTCTGTTACTGTTTCGTATCCACTTTTACTTATCTCAAGAAGATAGCTACCTGATGGAACATCCTTGAAAGTCACGTATCCTTGCAGGTTTGTAGTACCGTTCAATGGGCTTGCTCCTTTCGGCTGTGATATCGAGATAACACTTGCTTCGCTTACCGGGTTTCCCTCGGGGTCTTTAACGAACACATCAAGAGTTCCTGTGCGGATAGTAGGCACCACTGTGACTTGGATGCTACTATTGCCCGTGGTATATCCAGTTTTAGAGGCATTTATAGAAATTGTGCATATGGTATCTTTTGTCACTTTAGGAGCATTAAACACGCAGACATAATATCCGTCTTTTTCATCAGAAACCGCAGAAAAGTTTCCGCCCTTATCTGACGCAAGCTTAACCGTAGCACCAGGCGCTGGAGCAAGACCGCTATAGGTAACATAAATTCTCAAGGTTGCTTGCGCACTGGAGTTAACAGGATTCGGCTCAGCAGTAGCAGAAATGGTTAAAGTATATTTGTCTACGAGACTGACGGTCATGGATGCTTGTGCAGCGGTATAACCTGACGATTGAGCAGTAATCGATGTTGAACCTGCTGCATACATCGAACTGAATCTGGCTACAGCAAAAGTTTCGCCAAAAGGAATGACCACTTCTGGAGCAACATCACCGACCTCTGTTTTGGAAGAGAACAAACTGACTTTGACGGCACCAACTGGATCCTTAGCAGGGTTTCCAGATGAATCTTGAAGCTGAACTATAACTGCATCATAGGATTGGCCATCCGCAGGTAAGCTGGAAGGAGCGCAGAACACAGCAAGTTTTGTCGGAACGTAGCCAACAGTAGTTATTGAAGCTTGACTACTTGTATAGCCTGGGGCTGCGGCGGTTATGGTTGTTGTACCTGGACGGTATGTCGAATAGAACTTCGCCATGGAATAGGTGGCGCCGCCGCTTATGATGACGGAGGTATCGACTGTTCCTATATCGGTTTCAGACGAGGACAAACTTATTGATTGACTGGAAAGTGAGCAGGCTAATTTGCCATCAGCATTTTGGAATTGCACAGCAATCATATTATAGGTAATGCCGTCAGCAGGCACCTTTAATGGGGCAACATAAACCTTCAGCTTCACAGCCCCCGTGCTAACCGGTTCTGTTTTGATTGTTGCTTGCCCTGAAGTATAACCCGAGGCAATCGCGGTAATGGTAGTTGACCCAGTATTATTTGCAAAGAAGTTAGCTGTTGCATAGGTGCTTCCAGCTTGTATAGTAACGCTTGATGCAACGGTGCCCACAGTAGTATTCGAAGATGATAAGGTAACAACAACATTTCCTAGAGGAGCCCTGGCAGGCACGCCCGCAGAGTCTTGAAGCTGCACAACAATTGCTTCGTAACTGTGCCCGTCTGCTGGGAGAACAGGCGGCAAGCCGTAGACTGCGAGTTTAGATGGTACAGGCCCAACAGTGGTGATAGATGCCTGCACAGTTGCAAATCCAGATGCGGTAGCAGTTATTGTTGTAGTGCCAGGCGTATAGGTTGAGTAAAATTTGGCTTTCGCGTAAGTTTCGCCCTTCTGTATAGTGATAGTTGAGTCAACAGAGCCAACGTCAGTCTGCGATGAGGATAAAGATATGGTGATGCTTTCAGTTGCTCTTGCCGGATTATTTTTTGAATCTTGAAGCTGCACAAAAATCGTTTCATAGGCTTTGTTGTCAGCAGGCACTTTTGTTGGCGCCACATAGATTTTCAGTTTTGCTGGTTCACTTGTTTGCGCATTTACATCAAAGTGAACTACGATCTGAGCAATAGCGAATATAATGAGAAATAGCAATGTTGTACGGAATATTTTTTTGGACATTCTTAATCCCTTTTGAAGAAGTTTTTCGGTTACGAGCTTATATTAACATTATGAACTCACAATACAAATTAATTTTCAACCTTCATTAGATGAAAATTCCAATAAAACTTGTTCATTATCAGAGTCAACTGTGAAGATAGCACACTTATAATAGCGCATGCTTTTTCTTTCTATGCATTAGGTACAAAAAGAAGGGGCCGCCACACATAGCTGTTATGACGCCGACAGGCAATTCTGCTGGAGACACCACCACACGAGCGATACCATCACAGATTATTAAAAAAGAGGCACCCATAAGCACAGAAGCAGGAATTAGAGTTGATTTGCAAGCTTCAAAGTTACTAAACCTTAATTTAATTAGAGTTTAAAAAATTTTATATTATTAAAACAACAACCATAGCCAGTATAAAAGCAAAAAGATAGGACAGTTCAAAAAGTTGTCCTTAACATTGTAAAGTGATCCAATGAGAATAGAAGATATAGAATTAAACAAGAAAAATACGCAAGAAAGTGACCCTGATGGTTTTCTTTACCCGCAATATGGGCAGAACTGTATTTCAGATGTGCCAAACGCAATATTAGACTTGTTTCAGGTTAGAACACAAAAAGGCAACTCGCAACTTGAAGAACACATTAGAAAAAGCGGATACGAAAGAATCAAGAACGTCGTGCTCATAATTCTGGACGGATTCGGATTTAACCAATTCTCACGCTACCATCAAAAGTACCGTTTTTTTGCCAAAATTGCTGATGAAGGCAGGGTTTTTCCAATAACAAGCGTTTTCCCTTCACAAACAACAAACGCGTTAACAACACTAAACACGGGCTTATCTCCTCAAGAGCACTCCGTATTTGAATACTTCATCTATCTTAAAGAGGCGGGAATGGTGGTGGATACATTATGGTTTGAACACATGGATGCTAACTATCGAATTAAGCTTTTAGATAAAGGATTCCAGCCGAAAATACTGTTTGATGGGAAAACAATTCACGAGACTCTAAGAGAAAACGGAATTACTACATACGCGCATATTCCAGCCTCCAGCGCTTACAGCGTTTGCTCAAACTTGATTTTTAAAGGAAGCAAAGTGGAGCCAGCAGTGAAAATTTCAGACACAATCGTTGGATTAAGAAAAAACTTGGAAAAAAGTTATGACCCAGCCTACTTTTTTGTGCATTTGGATACACTGGACACAATTGCGCATGTATATGGCCCGCATAGCTATGAATACGAAGCAGAATTATCTGTAATCGCTTACCTGCTGAATAAAGAGCTAATAGAAAAGGTTAGTCCGAGAGTTGCGAAAGAGACGCTGATTTTGGTTACTGCCGATCATGGCAGTGTAGATGTTGATCCGAAAGAGACTATCTACCTAAACCATATACCTAAATTAATGGAGAATTTGCAATGCGGCGGAAACGGAGAACGTATTTTACCTACAGGTAGCCCTCGGGACATTTTCCTTCATGTGAGAGAGGAAAAACTTACAGAAACACGCGAGGTGCTGTCCAGAAAATTGGCGGAAAAAGCGCAGGTGATTGAAACTAAAGAGGCAATTAAGCACGGTTTGTTTGGAATTGGAGATGCAAGTGAGAAATTTCTTGAAAGAGCAGGCAACTTGTTGCTTCTTCCATATGGAAACGAGACTATATGGATTGAATGTTCTGAGGGAAGGAGAGCTAATTTTTTGGGTTATCATGGTGGTTTAAGCGAAGAGGAAATGCTTGTTCCATTTGGAATAGCAAAATTAGGAAGTTTAAAATAAAACGCCATAACGCACCCATAAACAATAAAGACTACCATAAATACAAAATTCTCCAGAACCTTTTTTAGCCTAAACAACCAAAACATAAAATCATGTCATCAACTAAGCGCATGACAATAGAGTGGCATGGAAACTACCGCTTAGAAGCGAAAAACGAAAAAGGCATAAAAGTGAAATTCGACGCGCCAAAACAATACGGCGGCGAAGAAACCGCGCTCTCACCCATGGAAAACGTCCTTGCAAGCCTCGCCGCATGCAGCAGCTTCCATGTCCTAACAATCCTCCGCAAAAAGAGACAAAAAGTAACAGGCTACGCGGTTGAGGCAACGGCGGAAAGAAGAGAAGACCCACCACCAAGAATTTTCACACGAATCCACCTAAAATACATAGTAAAAGGCGAAAACATTAGCCCGCAAGCAGTGGAAGCAGCCATCAAGCTCTCAGAGGAAAAATACTGCTCAGTAGGCGGCATGCTGAAAAAGGCAGTGGAAATCACCTCATCATACGAAATCACGAACAATTAGCACTACCCGAAAGGCTACCATCAACAAAAGTTCTTACCGCTAAACTTTACTCGCAAACCGAAGCGCTTTCTCAGCAACAGAAACACAAAAAAGCAAGTCATCAATTGTAGCAAGAAACGTAGCAAAACTCCCCTCAGCTTTAACCTCCGTTAACACCAACCTGCCCTTCAGCACAGTCTTAACAAATAAGCCGCTGGGCACCTTAAAATTATCCGGAGAAACCGCTCTAGCCACAGCATCAGCAGTTCGCTCATCACTATACTCGAGCGTTATCTGCGCTTCCAATATCTTCGCCTCTTAACTGCCGCCCCACAAGCTCATTAACAGCGTTTATAAAGTTCTCCACTTGGTCTATGGGCACTTGAGCGCCTGCAGCCACATTGTGGCCCCCGCCTTTGCCACCGTATTTCTCAGAAGCCGCGCGCATGACATCGCCGAGGTTGACGCCTTTGCTGAGCGCCATCTCGGTTGTTCTAGCCGAAAACTTGGCGGCATTCTCCTTCTCAATATTTGCAAAGGCAAGCAGCGGTTTTTCAGGGTTTTCAAGGCTGGAAACCAGTATAGAAGAGATTGTGCCAATCATCTTCTCGTTTATGAATGACTCGCCATAGATAACGTATATGTGCTCGAACTCTCGCAGTCTATCAGGCTTCTCCATCACCCAGCCAAGATAAGTAGTAATATTCTTCTTGTAGCCCTCCAAAACCGAGTTGGCTTCTTCGAGCGCTGCGCCCCTGTCACCCATGCAAATGGCTATGCCAAGGCTTGGCCTGTCCATGCGACCCGTAGAGTTCAGCATCAAGGCGAATTCACGAGCGTCCCTAAGCGGAGTCCACGGCTCCTCACGATTTAAAACATAAACATTCCCTATTAGATTTGCGACTTCCGCGTGCAAGCCCCTTGAAATCAAGTAGTCTGCAAGCGCCGAGCAAAGCCGCTTCTTCTCGTCTTCTGTGAGATCTCGAAGCGCCCGCCACCGTTCGCCCTCTTTAGGTTTAATGTCTAAACTTGCCAGAAAAGCCAAGCATTTGTCTTCTTCTCCGCTTAAACCTGGAATGAACGGGCTGGTCGAGGAAGCAAGCGCCTTATGAATTGGCCTGGTTTCTCTGCCGAAAAAAGTCAAGTCCTTCTCCACGGTAACCAACTTAGCGTTAACTGCATCTTCAACTATTAACTGATTCAAACCGCAGAGCTTTCGCTCCTCATTCTTATCCTGCAAGTCACCGAGAGCACCAACAAGCGCGATAGGCGCCAAATCCATATTCTCCGCGTTGACGGCCTTAGCAACGAAGTAGGCGACGCCGGAGCCGCTAACTTCCGTCGCGCCATCCAAGCCATGCAAATGCGGATTGACTTGAACAAAATTTCCATTATCAGTAGCCTCGCCGGCAACTTGGTGATGATCAAGAATTAGCACTTTAAAATCAGCAGCCTTCTCGCTTAGCAGATCAAGGTAGCCGCTTCCGAAATCTGTCAGAATCAACAGCTGCGGCTTGTCTGCGGCGATTACATTTACGATTTTCTCGTCAACCCACTGGGTTACTCTAACTCTGAAGCGCGCGTCAAGCCGATGCAGGGTCTTCCCCATTATGCCCGCAGCCGCCACACCATCCGCATCCAAATGTGAGAAGACATGGATGAAACCGTCTTTCTCCACAGTTTCCAGAATAACTTTTGCTGCTTGAGCAGCGGCGGCTAAAAAACCTTCAACTGGTGACTGCGTATTAGCCATGTGAAATCACTCTTTGCCTAAAGGCACTTTGGAATTTAAAGCTGACGTTACATCCAGCACGAAAAATGAAAAGAGGAAAAAGCGCTTTAGGCTATTGTGGCTACTTTAGCCTCGTACTTCCATTTAGCCGGTAGAATGCCTTGCCGCTTATAATACCTAGAAAGTTTGTGAATACGTGCTTCAATATTCTGCAGCGCACGCTTATTATGCAAATCCTTCTTATTGTTCTCCAAATGCACTGCAAGATTCTGCGCCTTCTTTATCAAATTGGCCAGATCTTCCGGCAACGGCGGCGCCAAACCTGCGCCTTCAAGTATTTCAGTTATGCTTTTTCCAACGATAGGCTTCACTAATGGAACTGCATACTGATCTCTAAGAATCGTGCCTATCCGACTGGGCGGATATCCATCCTTTGCAAGCTTTATGACAAAGGCTTCAACTTCCTCCGGCTGATATTTGCACCAGCTTGGAGGTCGCTTGCTAACAGGCCTTGTTGAATGAGATTTACCCTTTTCTTGTTTAGGCATTTATACACCTTAAGCATTAAGACCCACGGAACACGAATATTTAAAATTTCTTATGCAAGAAGCCTGTATCGCTTATATCTAGCCCATACGTAGGGCATATTAGCTTTCAAACTCCCAACCTATTGCTTAAGCATCAGAAGTCGCTATGTTTCGGCTATTTTATATACTCAAGAGAAGCAATAGCCTAATGGAGATTTTGATGACAACCTTGAGTTCTGCATTTTTGAAGTGGGCAAACATCTTGGCGTTTCTGTTAACGCTTATAGTAAACAGCTTAGCCGGAAGCACAACTATTATCGGCGGCAAAAACACAGCACAAATTTCTGATGCCAATCCAACGCTCATAACTCCCGCAGGCTACGTCTTCTCCATATGGGGCATCATCTACATCCTGCTCGGCGTCTTTGTGATCTTTCAAGCTTTGCCCAGCGAGAAAGGAAAGGACTACCAAAAAAGGATTGGCTGGCTTTTTATCCTAAGCAGCCTATTGAACGTTGCTTGGCTGTTCCTTTGGCAATTCGAACAGCTTATCCCATCCATTGTTCTTATGTTCCTGCTGCTTGCAACTCTGATCATGGTTTATTCTCGCCTCAATGTAGGCAAGTCTGCGGCTTCATTGCGTGAACGACTGGCGGTTCATCTCCCATTTAGCGTTTATCTAGGCTGGATCACCATCGCTTCCATTGCAAATGTTGCCGTCACATTGGTTTCGGTAAACTGGGATGGCTTCGAAATAAACCCGGAAACATGGGCTACTTTAATCATGATCACTGCATTGGTGATAACGCTACTTGTCATAGTCACAAGAAAAGACATAGCATATGGATTGGTAATTATTTGGGCGCTAGTAGGTATTGCGGCAAAGCAAAGCGAAAATCCCAATGTTGCTATGACAGCTGAAATCAGCGCAATAATTGTTGCTGTAGCTATAGTTGCTTTAATCCTAATTGCCATACTCAAACGGCGATAAAGCAGCATTTCACTTCAACAAGAGCTGGCACTTATTAAGCTACTTTAGGCTATAAGCGCCATGAGGAAAGACAGCATTAACATTTACAATAATTAAAAACCATTGAGTTTAGGAATAGGTTTTTATCAATTATCAAATCTATTTAAGTTATGCTTGAAAGGGAAGAGAGAGTGCGGTTTGCCGCATTCTTGAATGTCGCCTTCACCGTAATAGAGGTTATCGGAGGCTTCTGGACTAACAGCTTAGCCATATTCTCCGACGCGCTACACGACTTCGGTGATAGCGCCACCCTGCTTATCTCATGGCTTTTCGAGCGGAAAGCCAAAAAGTCGCCAAACACTAAATACACTTTTGGCTATCAGAGGCTATCGTTATTTTCCGCGCTCTTTGCTGCATCCATCCTAATCGGCGGCTCGATTGTGATAATACTCCAAGCCATCCCTCGCTTCCTCAACCCTGAGCCAGTAAACTCTTTCGGCATGATAAGCATAGCTTTTATCGGAATCGCATTTAATGGTGCAGGCTTCTTTCTGCTTAAAAGAGGGGGAAGCCTAAACGAGAAAGTCCTGTCTTGGCATCTGCTAGAAGATGTGTTAGGCTGGGTGGGCATTTTGCTCGGCGGCGTAATCATCTACTTCTGGAAATTTTATTTAATCGACCCGATATTAACCGTTGGCTTAACTGCCTTCATTTTATATGGCGTAACTGAAAACCTGCGGGAAGCAGTTAACATACTCCTTCAAGGTGTTCCAAAACACATAAACATTGATGCAGTGAAAAAGGACATTGAATCAATCAAGGGCGTGCTTGAGCTACATGATGTGCACATTTGGTCGCTGGAAGGGGAAACAGACGTTTTCAGCGCACACGTAGTATTAGATGACGAAACTCTTCGAAAGGCGCCAGAGCAAACCCGCCAAGCCATCAAAGATGCGCTTCAGCGCCATCACATCGAACACTCTACCATCGAATTGGAGAGCCAATATCAATGTGTCGGCGTAGTATGTGAAGAGCAACATGAAAAATCGAAGAATCAGAAAAAGAGTCACTGAAGCTTTTTGTACCATTCGGCGAAATTGCGGATCGCACGTGCCCTGTGCGAGAAACCATTTTTCTCTTCAAGCGTCATTTCCGCAAAAGTCTTAGCGCTTCCCATCGGCTGGAAGATAGGGTCAAACCCGAAACCTGATTTACCGTTGCCCACGCGAACTTCACGTGTTATGTTTCCATCGACTTTGCCCTCAAAAACCAAAGGCGCCGATGCTTCATTATCGCAGTATGCTATGGCTGACTGAAACATGGCTTTCCTGTTTTCCACGTTTTCCATAAGCTTCAGCAGCCCCTCATTACCTATAGTTTGGTAAACATAAGCGGCGTAGGGCCCTGGAAATCCCCTTAGCGCCTCTACGAAAAGTCCCGCGTCTTCTACTATAAGGGGCAGGTGGCAATGTTTGAAGGCATCCTGTGCGCTTGTTTGAGCTATTTCATTAAGGCTATTACTTTGGATCTCCAGAGCCTTAACTCGAAGCATTCCCACTGATATATTATATTCAGCTAATATGCTTCGGACTTCGTTGAATTTGTTAATGTTGTTCGTGGCGAAGAAAATAACTTTACCTTTTAACTTGAACGCCATTCTATTGTTCCTCCCTTCTTTCGGCAACATACCGTCCGCGCTTTTCTATCTCCGCGATTTTCTCTATGACTTCGCCGGCTTCTTCCTCTCCTAAAACCGCAGAATAGCCTCTAAGCACAGCTTCGAAGCATTCTTGGGCAAACTGATAATGCGTACTCTGCAAAGCACGCTTCATTAAATGCAAGTCTACACCTCTTGCTTCAATCTCAGCGCTTTTCTCACCTAATCCGAAATCAACCAGAAAAATTTTGCCCTTAACATTCACAAGCATATTAGATGTTGTCAAGTCTCCGTGAATCACACAGTGCTTGTGCAGTTTCCCAATTAACTCGCCGATTTTAACACACAACTCTTGGCGTTCCTTCTTTGGCAGGGTTCCTAAAAGCTGCTTTACTGGCGCGCCCTCGATAAACTCCATTATTATTGTAGCGTTTTTTGGGTTCACCAGAAAAATCGTCGGAGTCGGCACGCCCGCCTTTTTTGCTTCATGCATAAGTAGTGGCTCACGTGTGGTTCGTTGACTACGAATTTTTTCATCCAACTCTACAGGGCGATATTTCTTAGGAAAACGAATCTTGATTATCACTTTCTTGCCGTGCCAATCTGCAAGGTAGAGGCTTGCTTCAGCGCCCTTCTTAAGCAGGATCCGCGAGGCTACTTCACCCATGGAACATCCACCTTATCCAGCCGCCACCGCAGCTTGACGTAACTTTCTTCCACGGGAGTAACTGCGCCGTGCGTATAGGCTAACACGCCAGTCCAAGCTATCATAGCACCGTTATCCGTTGCAAACTCAAGCGGCACCACATGAAACCGTGCACCATGCTCCTGTGCAATGACGCTGAGCATAGATTGCAAGCGCTTGTTAGCAGCTACGCCGCCTGTCAACAGCACCTCGCGCTTCTCAGTATGCGCTAATGCACGTTCGGTAACCTCGGTAACCATGGAAAACGCATGCTCCTGCAGACTATAGCAGAGGTCCTCCAGCCTGCACTCGCCCCTGCGAAGCAGCGCTGTTGCAGCTGTAAGCAAGCCGCTTAACGAGAGATCCATGCCCTTAACAACATAAGGCAGAGAAATTAGCTTTTCACCATTGGCAGCCAACTTCTCCAGTGCAGCGCCAAGCGGAATGCCCTTCTTATGCTTGAGGCCTGCTTCTCTTGCGAAAACGTCAAGACAGTTGCCGAGGGCAATGTCCAAGGTTTCGCCGAAAACCCGATAGCGCCCAGAATCGAACGCGGAAACAATTGTGTTGCCGCCTGAAACATAAAGTGTCACAGGATCCGCTACGCCAGTCGTGAGCTTGCCAATTTCGATGTGAGCTATCGAATGGTTTACGCCTACAAGGGGGAGATTAAGATAAGCCGCCAACGCTCTGGCGACCGTGGCTCCTGTGCGTAGGCAGGGACCTAAACCGGGGCCTTGAGAAAACGCTATTAGCCTTAGGTCTTTTGGTTTTATTCTTGCTTTTGATAATGCTTCACGGAGCACTGTGTCTGCTATTTCGGCATGGTGCCTCGCAGCTTCCCGCGGGTGAATTCCGCCCTCTTCGGGTACGTAATCGCTTGAGGCATTAGCTAATATTTTGCCATTGAAAGTGACTATGCCAACTCCGAAGTCGTCCGCTGTGGATTCTATTCCTAAACAGTAAGCTTCATCTGAATCGCTCATTTTGCAGATCCTTCATTCAGTTTTCGGGTTGGCCGGGTACATATTTTTATCTGGAAGCACCGCATATATCTAGTGGATGATGGGACTGATAAACAATGCCGAAACGTAATGATCTGGAACAGAAAGCGCTACATTTCGTAATGAATACAGGGTCAACGGGCGTGCTTCAATCTGATTTGTGGCGAGAATTGGGCGCAAGCAGCAGGGAAGGTTCTCGAATAGCGATTAAGCTGGAAGAGAAGGGGCTCATTAGAAGAGAAAAGGAACTGCAAGGTGGAAGGTGGACCTATAGGCTTTTCCCCAAACGCGTGCCAACCTCTATAGATTCAATAGTTGACTGCCCGTGTCTGCTATGCCAAGATAACGCTAGATGCGATCCGACGACTGCAATTTCGCCTACAAACTGCGCGAAACTTACCGAGTGGATCTTGTCCTTGGAAAAAGAGAACCCATCCCCCTTAGGTGACAACACGCTTGCCCAAGGCTTGGATCCAAGATAGAAAACGGGATTATTACTACAAGAAGGCGAAAGCTGAAAACTATCGTTCAAGAGCCACGTACAAGCTTGCGCAGGCAGCAGCAACATATAATTTTATACGTAAAGGCGATGTGGTTGTTGACTTAGGCGCGGCGCCGGGCGGTTGGATTCAGGCAGCCAGAAAAATTGTGGGTAAAAAAGGCTTTGTTTTAGGTGTGGACTTGAAACCGATTGCACCTTTCTCGCAGGAGTACGTGAGAACAATCGTCGCAGACTTCACTGAACCTGAAACACTGCAGCAGATTCTGGATTTGCTGCCCAGAAAAGCGGATGTTGTGCTTTCAGACGCGTCGCCGAACATTTCTGGAATCTGGGAGGTTGACCATGCACGTCAAATAGATTTGGCTTCTCAAGCGTTAAGAGTTGCCTTGAACGTGCTGAGGCCTTTTGGAAACTTTTTTGTTAAAGTTTTTGAAGGCGACATGCTCGCGGACTTCGTAAAGAAAGTGAGGAAGTACTTTGTTAGTGTTAAGGTTATAAAGCCGAAGGCAAGCCGAGCTAAAAGCTCTGAAATGTTTGTTTTGGCGATGAACTTGAAACCAGAGGCTCCAGCGGAAAAGTAAAGCTAATTTTACTGTTGCTTAATTATGATTAGGTGGAAGGTTTGCGAATTGTATCAGCTGACTCTGCGGCGGCAATATTGGACGAGAAATTTACGCCAATAAGGCTGGTAGCTTCCGCTTCGGTTTTGGTTAATCCTCCGTATAGGGAACCATACGCGCGATTAGTTGAGCCCATATTTAAAGAAGTGGAAAACGGAGGCGAAGTGATATTGCAAGAGGCTTTGCTGTGTAGAAACCTGCTTGACAAAGTGAAAGCAGATGTCGTGCACTTAGACATGACGCTAGGCGCGGTGCCCATCCAAGAGCTGTCTCCGGTTGAGTTATCAAATATGAAAATATCAGGTAGGGCGCGTCAACAAATTTTGAAAGTGCTGCCGACACTGCGGAAAATAGCCTGCGACATTGAAAGAGCATACGGCGTGGAAGTTTTAGCGATTGGGAAAGAAAGCGTTCCAGTTCGAGTGGCGGAATTGACGGCTGGTGCCGAAGCAGTTTTGTTCGCTTGCGCAAATGCTGTGCGGGAAAAGCAGAACGTACTTTTGGGTCTACCCTTTGCATGTCAGCCCATAATTGCTGGAAACAGCGTTTACCTTTATTCGCTTTTGGCTGCGGAGCATGATGTTCGCGGCTATGCCGAAGATACAGAAGGAGTCTTAGGCAAAGTTAATATTATGGAAACTTTAAATCCATGCGCAAGAGGTTTTCGCGCGTTAAAAATAGAGCCTTTAAGTTAAAAAACGGGAGTTACAAAGCATGATTTTTGACATTTGGAAAAATGCTTCGCCGAAACGGAAGCGAATTTACTCGGTGATTGCGGTTTTCGTGCTTTCAGTTATAATAACTCTTATTGGCAGTTTTATGCCTGTTGATGCTGAACAAGCGAGGCAGATTAGCGAAAAACTTAACCAGACTTTGACCACTGCAACCGAAAGTGAAATGCTTATGCAGTATATTTTCGGAAACAACTTCTTCATCTGTCTAATCATGTTCATTCCAGTTGTGGGACCAATCTTCGGCTTTTTTGTGCTTTTCAGCACAGGTGCAGCAGCAAGCGCTGTGGCTGCAACGCAAGGTTTTCCTTCAATCATAGCGGTAATCGCTTTAATCATAACTCCAGTGTTTTGGTTAGAATACGTAGCTTATTCAACTGCCATGGCCATGAGCGTTTGGCTTTTCCGCCGTATACTTCAAGGAAGAGGGCGGCATGAATTCAGAAACACGTGTTTATTCATTACATTATGCGCGGTGCTGCTTGTTATAGGCGCGGCTGTCGAAACAGCGCTGATAATGTTAGCCACATGAAAAGAGTCGCACTTAACTTTGGCCTTTTCTCTTTGTAGAAGCTATTTCTAAACTTAAATCTAATGCGCTGACGCTGTGGGTAAGCTCACCGAGGCTTATTATGTTAACTCCTGTTTGAGCATATTCCAAAAGGTTTTCCTGCGTGATGCCGCCGCTTGCTTCCAGCAAGATTTTTCCATGGAAGCCTGCTTTTTTCAGCGCCTCAATAGCTTCCTGAATTTGGTTGGGCGAGAAATTGTCAAGCATAATTATGTCTGCGCCTACTTCCGCGGCCTTCAGAGCATCTTTAACGCAGGTAACTTCTACTTCGATTTTTTTGCTGAAGGAAGCATGCTGTTTGGCGCGTTTTACTGCGCTCTCGACATTACCAGCTATCGCAATATGGTTATCCTTCACCAGAATCATGTCCCCCAAATGTAGCCTATGCGTGTCTCCTCCTCCGATAAGCACAGCTTTCTTGTCAAAATAGCCGAGACCGGGAGCCGTTTTGCGTGTTGCTGCAATTTTAACGGGTAAACTTGCTTTTTCAAGTTTTTCCACAAGACGCCGGGTGACAGTGGCGATGCCGCACATGCGCGATAGCAGATTCAGCATTGTACGCTCGGCTGAGAGAATAGTCTGGGCATCTCCAGAAACTGCTATGATAACTTGGCCGTTTCTGATTTTTTCGCCATCTTTTGCTTTTGCTTGCACACTTAAGCCAAGGCACTCAGCGAGAATCCTTGTTTCTTCGATTCCAGCAGCTACTCCCGCTTCCTTAGCTACAATTGTCGCCTCTACCATCAAGCCTGCGGGTACAACAGCCGCGGATGTTACGTCACCTTGCTCAGTATCTTCAGCTAACAGTTGCTTCAGCTTTTCTTCTAAGATTCTACGCGGTATAAACATGGCTGTTACTTTCCTCTTTTAAGTTTAAAATACTTACTTGATTACACCAACGATTGCGCAAATAACTTTGAATTGCAGTTTAAGGATGCATGTGGCTTTCTCTTAACCCATGACGCCGCCCTCAGATTTTGAGACAAAAGGTATATTTGGCAGTTAACCATCTGACTCTTAGCACCAAAAATATAGAGGATCAGCAAATGCCGATATTAGATCCAGTTAAAAAGTCGATTGCACAAAAGCATAGGCTTTACATGAAGATTTGCAGAGACTGCGGAGCCAGAAACGCGGAGACGGCAATAAAATGCCGAAAATGCAAAAGCAAGAATCTTCGCTGGAAGAAACGTGAGATTGTAAAGTAAAAGGCGCTTATTCAAGAATTTTAACTAACGTTTCCATGTTGAAAACGGTGTTTGCACACCCATTCTTTATCAAAGGGACAGCTTGCCCCGCAACGTTCATTTGACCTAAGGCAGTCACAGCCAGTTTTACCTCTTCGCCGCAAGCAACGCCAACTACGCCTTCGTATTGATTGCGCGTCAAAATTTTAGAAATGCATGAACCACCTGGAACCACATAAACATCATAGCCTTTTTTCTTGGCAAAGCTTTCTGCCTTGTTAATTAGGCAGTCTGAAGAACAATGCGCACAAGTATAGGAGGGAATACTCGCGTCAAAAGAGGCTTTGCAGCGACTGTCCATATATTTTCTGGAGCAATGCGGAAGCAAAAGAGCCTTTTTCTTGGCTTGTAAAAATCTTTTTCTTTCCAAAAGATTCATTGTTTGTACTTCTATGAAATCTTGGAGTAGAACGACGGCGTCGGAGAGATTTAATCCTGTGGCTTCTTGTATCCTAAACCTTTTTATGATATCCTGCAAGTTTTTGAGGAAGGTTTTGTGCATGCCACTCTGGTAGCTGATCTTGGCGATTTCTGTGAAGAAGAAGCGTGGAACCTGTGATAGATCGAATGTGAATTTGTATGGCATAACTTAAGATTAACGACGGCCAAACTTAAAAGAATACCTATTTACTTTGTGCAAATCTATGCCTAAAGTGACCTGTTGACTTCTTCGTTGACACCTAAGAGTTCCCGCAGAGCCCGTATGTCTTCTCGCAACTGCTTTATTTCGATTTCAAGAGTGCTGGCTCGTGACTCTGCAACTTTTTTAAGCTGCTCAATTTCCATTAATAGACTCGCCCGCTCCGTTTCTAAGGCGCTTATCTTTTCTCGCAAAAACTTCAAAGTCTGCGTTAACCCTTCATGTATATCTTTAACTTTTTCAGCCAAAATTTTAACATCCCTTGTTTCCGCATACGTAGTGGCGGTGTTTACTTTGGATTTGAATGTGGAATTGCATTCGGGACATTTGAAAAGACCAACTCGAAATTCAGGTATGACTCCATATGCCACTTGTTTGGGAGGCGCTACTGTCCAGCATTTAACGGCGGCAGGTACATTTGTTCCACAATTCGGGCAGTTAACCAATGTATAGCCCCCGCATGTTTGAACGCATTCAATATCCTCAAAAGTTATTCCTCACGATTAACCTATAAAATTTTGCATTATCTATCTAAATTTGCATTCACGGAATATTAAAGAAAAAATCTGGAAAATGGAAATCTAATTATCAAATGCTGATTTTGAACAGTAATTTCTCAACAAGTTCTTTGTACCGATTTCTGATAGTAACCTCTGTTACCTGCGCAATCTCCGCTATTTCCCGTTGCGTTTTCCGTTCACCTGTTAAAACAGAAGCAACATAGCTTGCAGCGGCAGCGATGCCGGTGGGTCCTCGGCCTGAAGTGAGCTTAAGTTCCTTCGCTGCGGATAGAATTTTATGCGCAATTTCTTCGACTTTGCCTTGCATTGTTAGCTGATTAGAAAACTTGGTTATGTATTGGCTAGGTCGAAGCGGTGGAATAGAATAGTTCAGCTCTTTAATTAAAAAGCGGTAACTGCGCCCGATTTCTTTTTTGTTAACAGCGGATGCCTGCGATATCTCGTCTAAAGTTCTTGGCAATCCACACTGCCTACACGCCAAGTAAATCGCTGCTGAAGTCACACCTTGAATCGACCTTCCACGTATCAGCCGCTCTTTCACTGCCTTTCGATAAATAACGGAGGCTGTTTCCAAGATGTTTTTGGGAAGATTCAGGTTATTGGAGATTTTTGTGATTTCAGATAAAGCAAATGCCAAGTTGCGTTCTGTAGCGTCAGAAACACGTATACGGCGCTGCCATTTTCTCAGACGATACACTTGCGCCTTCTGCCCAGGCGAGAGGCTTTTGCCATATATGTCGCGGTCATGCCAATCAATTGTTGTTGATAAACCTTTGTCGTGAATCGTGTACGTTAAGGGCGCGCCAACTCTTGTCCGTTTTGACCTTTGCTCATCGTCGAAAGCGCGCCATTCGGGTCCTCTGTCAGCTATTTTGGCGGCAACTACGAAACCGCAGTCCATGCAAACTATTTCGGCGCATTCGTAATCACGCATGAGTCTCGTGCTGCCACACTCGGGGCATGACTGAACTTTGGATGGCTCAACGCGTTGAGCCGTATATGAGGGGTCTATATCTTCATGCAGTTTATTATCGCCACTCATGTTATTTTTTACTCCGCCCTTTATTCGAGAGAAACAGATACAGTTGCTTGCCGATTAACTTTTTAGGCTCTTTAACCTCGGGTTTCACCACTACATAAGGCGAAGACACAGGACCGATTACATCGAAGACTTTTCCGACGACTTTAAGATTTTCGTCAACAACGGTGGAACCGATTTTCGGGTTTTTGGCGGCCTTGACAACAATGTTTTGAGAAGGAGACTCACTAAGCACTTTGCCCAATCTCTGCAAGCAAACATCTCTCCCGAAAAATAAGAACGTCACCGTATTAGTTTATTTAAACCTTTCTGCGTAACATGATATACAAAAATTCGTAAAGAACGTTTTGCATAGCCTTAAACGCTATTAATGGTCTGCAGAAGCCAGCATTTTCCATATTGAGAAAAATTCTGAGTTAATTTTACAACCAGTTTCAACTAACCCGCGTTTGCTGCATGCCTAGCTTAAAATGTCTTAGTCGACACTGACAAAATGCTTTTTTCAACTAACCTATATCCGTATTCTGCACGGTAGAATCTACCCGCTATTGGCCTATGCAATAATTTTCTAATAGCCGAATATGACGGTGTACCGGCGCTTCTGTCTGGCTATGAAAGCTATTCGTTAGCATTTTCATTTTAGAGCATCAAGTATTTTTTGAGCTATTATTTCAAGTAATTTATCCCTGTTTTCTTGTGCAACTGTAAAAATTTCTGCGTCTTCTCGGCTTTTAGCTGCTTTTATCAGTTTGTCATTAGCTTTCCAGTGTATTATTGCCACGGCAGGCTTCTGGCCTTCCAGCACTTTTTGCACTGCTTCCTTAAATTTTTCAGAGAACAATTCCATCGGTCCGATTTCGTCTATGGCAACAGCGTCGCATTTTTCTGCTGCTTCCGCTATGGCCGCTACGCCAATGGAGTCGAGGTCTGATAGATTTACTCGGTACTTGCCCACCTGAGGGCCGCCTTGCTGGTTGATGTGAGCAAGCCATCCGCGGCGACCGCTCGTTAAATCCGAAATTTCGAACCCGACGCGTACGCCGTTTTCGCGAACTTCGCGGCTTATCATCCCGCCCACGTATACGCCGCTTCCTTTTAGGATGTTAACTGCCTTTGTTAGCACAGTAGTTTTTCCTATGCCTGGATTTCCAGTCAAGAGGATTACGCGTTTAGGCAATGAATTTAGCCTCTGTATTAACCAGAAGTCTAATATGGGCATAAATTTCTTCCCTCTTTAGCAATGTGAGGCAAAGATGGCGGAAGAAGAATTCAAAGCGGATTTCCCTACGGAAATAGTGCAGGAAGGAAAAGTGAAAGTCTTAGTTCCGAAGCTCAGCGCGTTCGTTAAGCAGCCGTCTGATTATGCGCCTTCCAAGGCACCTGTATTCTATAACCCAGTCATGGAGTTAAACCGTGACATAGCCATCTTGGCCTTTCAAGCATATCAGCGAATAATGAACAGGGAAATTACCCTATGCGAGCCTTTGGCAAGCACGGGAATCCGCGGCATCCGCTTCGCCGCTGAAGTCCACGGCGCCAAGAGTGTCTTAATCGGCGATGTTTCCGAGAGGGCTGCCGAGCTTGCACGTTACAATGCGCGTTTAAATGGGCTTCAGGAGTGCGTGACAGTACAGCACAAGGATGCGAATTGCCTGCTCAGTGAGCGTGCCGCGCCGCACAGAAGATTCGACGCCGTAGACGTGGACCCTTTCGGGTCGCCTGCGCCCTACTTGGATTCGGCAATCCGCGCCTTACGGGACAATGGACTTTTGGCTGTTACCGCAACAGACTTGGCGCCTCTCTGCGGCGTCCATCCAAAGGCGTGTGTAAGAAAATATGGTGGGAAACCGCTGCGTGCTGAATACTGTCAGGAGCTTGCAGTTCGCCTATTAGCAGGCTGCATAGCCGCTGTTGCAGCGAAGCAGGATATTGGCATCCGCGTGCTGTTTAGCCACTCCACAGACCATTACATTCGCGTTTACGCGCAGATAGCCTATGGCGCGAAAAAGGCTGATGACGCCGTCAAGAGCCTTGGCTATATTCTGCATTGCTTCAACTGCTTACACAGAGAAAACGTGAAAGCTCTTTTCGGCAGAGGCGTTGAGTGCCCGCAGTGCGGTTCAAAGATGGATTATGCTGGACCGCTTTGGCTGGAAAAAATCTTTGACAGGAGCTTCTGCGAGTTGATGGAAAAGGAGAACATGCATAGGGCACTAAGGAACAGCTTAAAAATCGCGAAGCTGCTCTCCACAGCGAAAGAGGAGGCTGAGGCGCCAGCGACATATTACGTTCTTGACAAAATCAGTGATAAACTAGCCCTGCCAGTGCCCGCCGTTAATGCCATACTACAGGTTCTGCGAGAAAATGGTTTTCAGGCTTTCCCAACACACTTCAATTCAAGAGGGATACGAACAGATGCGCCTGCCTTCACTATGCAGAGACTCATTTGGAGAGGTGCACATGTATAATCTTACGCAGTAAGCTAAGAATAGTTTTGAATTAAAGACCGTAAAACAATTCATTTTTTTTAATTGTTACATCTGCTCGACTTAAACGTTAACGCTTACAGCGCATTAGGGAATAGGTAAAAGAGAAGTATCATTTTCTTTTTATTGATAATCTTACTATTGTTGCTCCAATCACCAATAGCATAATTACTGTTATAGTTAATACGCCCATGCTGATTGTTGAAGTGTTATCTTGAGGTGATGACGAAGGGGATGCAAGGGGCGATTCCCACTCTAAATTGCCTGTGTCGCTATAGTCTATGCGGTCATATGCTATGTTACTGCAATGAAAAACTTCGCCTGAATTAGCCCAGACGTATATTGTCAAACCTTTTACGCTGCCAGGATATGTTTGGTTTAGATATAATTCAACGTGCCAGTAGGGTCTAAGCACTGTGGAGTTTATTGGATAAGCCACCAGTTTTGCTTTACTTTGATCTTTAGTTATGTTGAAACCACGTATTTGTGAACCATCAGGCATGGTGTATGAATAAGTTTCGCTATATTTTATGGCAATGTCTATGGCTTGTTCACGTGATACATTCACGGTTGTATCACCAATTGAATAGAGCAAGCGGTTGTCATAGAAGGAATCAAATAGCCCATTCTTTTGAAAACCCACTTGCAATGAAGTGTACTCTACACCATTTACAGTATATACCCATTTGAATTGTAAGATTTCAGTTCCAAAATTATTGACAGTAGATAGGGTAAATTTGATGTTACCCGCCGTTATTGACAAATCTTTAGTTATATCAAGCCCAGAGAGCATGCTTATCATATCGTTAGAGTCAACTTTTGTAAAAGTTTGATATCTTTCCAAAAAGGTCTTTACGCCCTCTACCAAGTTAACATATTGTCTGTCACTGATAACAGGCCCCTTTTTAGCTATCATATTACAGCTAATCAAGATGTTGTTTTGCACAGTGCATGTTACAACAAGAGTGCTTTCTTTTGAGTCTAACGTGAACTCTAGTACCTCTGATGTAAACCATGCTAAATCAGATGGACCCATAATTTTTTGGTATCTTGTGAGAGTTAAATTATATTTTGTTAAATCAAGAGGAAGCACTTTTTCTACAAACTCAATGGCTTTTTCTTGTGCGGCAGATTGTGTTGCGAACGCGTAAGAAAAGCAGCCAATTAAATAAAATACTATCAATAAAATTATTGCCCGCGCACAAACTTTTGTTAATTGGCTGTTCAATTCATTTCACCTCTAAGGCAGAGCCAAAGATACATTGCCAAACGCTATTAGCCACCACCAGAGTGGAGTTTGTGAAAAGTATTGTACACCGTATACTGTTTGAGCTATATAGTTTAATGCCTCATTAACAGTAGCTCCGCCACACATAAAGTACCAGAAAAGATAGGCAACGTGAGCAAATTTCCACATACCGTTGGCGGTATATTCGAATTGCGGCGAACCATCCTACCATCCTAGGTAGACTCGAATCCCAGAGGTAGCATAAGGATACATCAAAGGATCCATTGCTGTTGTCCAGCAATAGGGCATTCCATAGTATCCATACGAATCTGGATTAAGTGCACCGGCGGGATATTTCTCTGCTGTTTCACAATGCCATATAAACGTAAAGACATTTTTAGTTGATGTGTACGGCAAAATATGCACATTGTCGATAACAGGCGCACCATTATTGGAAAGAAGGGACATATGATTCCAATTGGGCAGGCTAGCATTCAAATATGGATACCCCCTATGGCCCTTTGAAAAAACTACTGCCTTGTTAAAAGAGGTTTTCAATGTCGAGAGAATACTAACGTAACGCTCAACAGTACAGTTGGCATCAAAGCTATCATAACAGCCACCATATTTTGCAGCAAGCATATCCCTAATGTATGCGCAAGTTGCTCTAGATAGTATAATTTCATTATTTGTGT
Source organism: Bathyarchaeia archaeon (assembly GCA_038849555.1). GTDB lineage: Archaea > Thermoproteota > Bathyarchaeia > Bathyarchaeales > Bathycorpusculaceae > JAOAIV01. The sequence continues at coordinate 41,434 of JAWCMT010000003.1, forward strand.
CTGTTCCTTCTTGGAAATTGTTCGGGCAAAAGACGGTGGTACCCACATTAGCTGAAACCGCTTGAGGTATTAAAGAAAGCAAGCCGATAAGCAGGTTTGCGCATATTACAATAGGCACTTTGCTCATTTTTTAAACGACCTGCATTTATTAGATTATTTTTGGCTAATAAATTTTTATTCGAAAAACAAATAACAAAAACACATGGTAATAGATAAAAATTGTAGACATATATTCCTTTAATGATAGTAGTCTGCTGAATGATTTATTGAGCCACGTATGCACCAATAAACATTTCATAATATAATCAAGCTCTAAAGGAGATCATCAATCTATTGAATTGATGATTTAATAAAGGTTTAAGAGCAAAGACTTAGTAGTTAAAGGAAAAGAGTGATGGTGTATGGCGGATAAAATTGCTGTGATAGGCGCTGGGATGATTGGCGGCGCCATCGTGAAAAGCCTGCTGAAAAGCGGTTACACAGGCAAGATTTTAGCCACGGATTATCAGCCAGAAAGGATTAAGGCGATGGAGGAGTTAGGCGTAGCGGCAACGAGGGATAACCATAAAGCTGCTGCGGACGCGGACATAGTTTTCGTCTGCGTTAAACCTGGCGACGTGGAGAAGGTTCTGAAGGAGATAAGCAAGGAAATTGCTGGTAAGCTTGTGATATCCACGGCTGCGACGGTGCCCTTAAAGTTTTACAAGCAGACAGTGCCCAATGCCAAGTTTGTTAGGATAATGCCTAACATCGCGGTTATGGTACAGGCGTCTTACACGGCTTACTGCTGCGGAGAAAACGTTACCCAAGAGGACAAGAAGAAGGTTAAGGCACTGTTGGATATGATGGGAATCTGCGAGGAAATCGATGAGAAATATATGGATGCCATAACGGCTTTAACGGGCAGCGGACCCGGGTATCTCTCCATCATAATTGAGGCTTTAATGTACGCTGGATTAAAGGTTGGTTTGCCGCGGAACGTCGCCTTGTATGGCGCAGCCCAAGCGGTTCTGGGCACGGGCAAACTGGTCTTGGAGCTGCAGGAGCATCCTGCCCGAATAAAGGATATGGTTACAACACCCAACGGCACAACCATCGAGGCGATATATCAGCTTGAGGGCAGCTCAATTCGGCAGTCGCTTATGCGGGCGGTTGAGGAAGCCGCCAAGAAAAGCCAGCGCATTCGAGAAATGCTGGGCATGCCGCAGTAACAACGCTTAAGCAGAGCGCGCGGGTTCAGTGATGTATGAAGCGGTCATATTCGACTGGGATGGGACGCTGGCTGACACTAGACATGTGGTTGTGGCTTCTTTCCAAAAAGCGCTCAGAGATATTCAATGTGAAATAAGCGGCGACTTCATTGAGAAGCGTATTGGAATAGGTGCTGCGGAAACTTTTAGGGAGATATTGCGCTTCTCTAAGCGACCTTTTGATGAGGCGTTGATTAGGCTTCTTGTGGCGAAGAAGATTCAGAACGAGATTGACTTGAGCGCGGATGTGCACTTATTCGATGGCTCGTTGGAGTTGCTGGAGCAGCTGCACGGCAGAGTCAAGTTGGGTTTGGCTTCCATGAACGACCGCGAAGTCATCGAGCACCTGCTTAAGACAACTAATACGCGGCGCTTTTTTGATGCAGTGCTTACAGCAGCTGATATAGCGCGGTCAAAGCCTGACCCCGAAATCTTCTTGAAATGCGCCTCTAAGCTGGGCATCAGCGCTGAAAAATGCGTGGTTTTTGAAGACTCGATTTTCGGCGTGAAGGCGGCTAAAGCGGCGGGGATGGCGTGCGTCGCGGTTACTACGGGCGTTTATCCGCGGGAGACGCTTGAGAAGGAGAAGCCTGATTTGGTTGTAGCTTCTTTGAGAGAAAGCGGCAAGATTCTTAGCTTCATTTTCCAGTAATACTGCATACACTATTTTGGCTTTGATTCTCTCTATTCTTTCGGTTGCAGTCTTATCTGGCAAGCAATTCAGTTTTTATGTCATTTTCAGCTTTCTTGAAACAAATATTGACGTGGAGTAGAGGTTTGTTCCGCAAGTGTTATTAACGGTTGCAGCGCTAATAGTTAATTGCGGGAAGGGAGAATGCGAGAGGACAGACTTGTTTCTATTACGCAGGTCACTTGCGACCATGCAAAACAGCGGAGCTACACGCAAACACGCTTCGACATCCTAAACGGCTTCGAGATAACTCTGGTCAGATGCATCAACTGTCATAAGGTTCTATCCTTCGAAGCGAAGAAACTCCGCTGAACATGTCGTTTTTCGGCAGTTTTAGGAGAAGCCTATTGCTTGCAGAAGCTGCGGAATTAGCACAATGGCGATTATGAGATAGACAATGAATAGTGCTATGGTTATTAGTAGGTTGCGCAAGACGTTTTTGCCCCATGCTGCGCCGAAGGGCACACCGATGAGGAAGCCGATAACATGCGAAACGTAAGCGATGTTGCCCTCTACGCCGTAGTAGACAGCGAAGACATTGTAGATGAAGTAGATGAGCGCTACAAGGCCGATGGGCATGAGGAATAGGAAGGAGAATTTTAGGGGTTTAACCAGCATGGCGACAGCGGCCAGTGTAAATATGGCGGCTGAAGCTCCGATTAGGAAGGTTTCCGGCGAATAGAAGAACACGCCCAAGAGGAACGAGAGCGTACCGCCGATGAAGAAGGCTGACAGCGTCTTTCCGGCGCCAAGCTCCTTCTCAAGCGTATTGCCGAAAACGAAGAGAAAAAGCATGTTGCCGAGCAAATGCGCGAGGTCGGCGTGGAGGAAAAGCGCCGTGGCTAAAGTCCATGCTCTGCCTTTGAGGAGGTTTTCACCGCTGAAAGCCAGCTGCGCCATGACTGCGTCCGGGTTTTCCGCGAGCCAAAGCAACAGCGAAGCCGCAATGCAGAGGAGGATTAGCAGATTAGTTTTGCTCAAGCCTATCCGCTTTTGTAATTGGCTGGAGATTTTTTAAAGCTTGCTTGGCAAACTGGCGTCATTCTGCACTGTTGTGCGCGGCACAGTTTATAGACCTTTCAATATAAAGAGTTCAAAATGCCTTTGGAAACGTAAACAGCCGATAGAAACTATACCCTCTATAGGTTTCTGCATTGATTGGCTATTAGCCGCCAAATATGAAGGCGCATCTATGTAATATAGCTTAATGTTTTCCAATTTTATTAAGGGTGTGTCTATTGGCTTGTTCAGTTTCTTTTGAACTGTTTGGTTACTTTTTCGATTTTTTCGCCCACGATTTGCGCTTCAATGCTTCCCAAGCCTTTTTGGCTGGCGCGTCTTATGTGGCTTATCTCGTGTGGATTGAACCCCATGGCTCGGCAGGCAGCGGCGTCAGTGGCTACTGGGTCTTTTCCCGCGATGATGAGGTTCATCTTTACTGGTGTGCCGTCTATGGGGCCTTTGCCTTCCATGCCCACGAAACCATCGATAACCGTTAGCGCGGGCTTAAGCACTGTGTTTATGTCAACTACTACTTTGCTTATGCCTTTCAAATGGTATTTGCCTTTAAATTTCTCAGGAAGCAGCCCGAACATGTTTTTCATGCCTAACGTTACGCCTGTGTCCACATGTGTTTTTAGCTTAGCAGCGCTGATGACGGCGGATTCGGTAACGATTCGCGGCACAGTTATGCTCTTGAGCGCTTCTCCGTCAGGTATAGGAAGGGTAACCTTATCTTTAACGTGCCGCAGGTTAAGCCATTCAACACCGTTACGCTGGCACATGTCCTTCATACCCGTAACTTCGAAGGCTTTATCCGCGTTGGTGATGGTGGCATCCGACTCGACCACGTAGATTTTCACGGGCAACTCCTCAAGCTTCTTGATTATGGCCTCCACCACCACGGGGTCGGTTGTTGCCCCCGTATCCCAAGTTTTGTTGGTTATGAAGTTAACTTTGATGAGCACTTTATCGTAGCCGACAAGAGCGCTCTTATAGTCGATCAGGTCCAAGGCTTTGAAAACTGGTGCATGACCCCGGTCGCCTTTAACAACAGCTACAACGGGAAGCTCTGGCATACACATATACACTCATGCTTGCCTATAAAAAATAGTGTTATTTTCCCGGAGCGATAAGTGTGCAAATAGTGTGTTGACCGGCCAAGATGGCGGCTACTCTTTCAGGATAGTTCCCGTTAACTACGTAGCACTTTATTGGCGATTCTAAAAGCAGCTTAGGCAAGTGACGGTCAACGCTGGTTCGCTTATTCAGCCTTAGCAACTCCTCGGCTGATAATCGCTCTATACGCGCTGTATCCGCGTACTGTTTTGGGTCGTCTGTGAAAATGCCATCCACATCAGTAGCCAGCAACAGTTTGGCTGCGCCCAAGCGGCTGGCAACATAAGCGGCAATGGAGTCTGAAGTGACATCCCAAGAATTCTCCAAAGAATCTTCCTTGAACATTAGCCGCGATGGCAAAAAGATGGGCGCAGCGCCGGTCTCTGCCAGCTGCCGCGCTTTGCTGAGCAGGTATGTCGCAACCGAGTTTGGAATTAACTGCGTCAGCGCTAGCCCATATTGGTCCATGGCTAGAATCGCCATTCTATGCGCGAGCATGCTGGACAAAGCGAAGCGCCTATCAAAATCTCTCACAATGTCAGCGAATCGCCCGCCGCCCGGCACAACCGTGATAGCGTATTTCCTTGATAGCTCGCTTAGCTGAGTGCATAACGCTTTCAGCTGCGCCGGGTTCTCGGCTAGGCTGCCGCCTACTTTTATCACTGCTTCCATTTGATGATTCGCCCTTCAAGTTTGCTTGCCATCATCAACGCGACGCCAACAGCAGGCGACGCCACGGTTGCATCGCCACTTAGCAGTTCGCCAAGGTCGATGATTTTATCCGCGCCGATTTTTTCCGCAGCCGCTCTTGCAAGAAAGTTCTTGCCGATGCCTGTGACGACGACTGGAACTTCACCGTTTGCAAGCGCTTTTACCCGTGAATAAACCTCGTTGAGTCCCTCGGCGACTTGTTCAACCTGCTTGCTGTAAATGTAGCGTGCCATCTCAAGAAGCTCCTGCTCGGTTAGCATCTCAATGTCTGCGCAGACAACGCGTGCAAGCCGCGCCATAGCTTCATGCAGTGTTTTCCCTCGGCCATCCGCAGTTTCTGAAGTGTACTCCTTAGTCGTGATGTTGCCCAAGATTAGATGCACATCGCCGGACTGCGCAAACAGTTCAGATGAAACCCGTGCGCGGCCGTTTCTAATCGGAACAGAGCGTACAATTGAGGCGACGTTGGTTCGCAGTGTGCCCGTGTAAACAAGCTCGCCGCATTTTAGCTTCTCAAGGTCAGTTTTACCCGCTGCGGCAACGCGCCCGTCAACGATGGGGATTATGCTGGTGCTTGTGCTTCCAATGTCCACTATGACGCAGGTTTTTATTAACTGAGAAACCATCCAGCCCGTCGCAGCCCAATTAGCCGCGGCTACGCGAAGCGGCTCCATTTTCGCTGAGTCTATGGGCCTTAAAGTGGCGTCCACGTCTAAAACGAAGATTGGCACATCCGCAAACGCCTCAGACGTGCATGTTAGGAGGTGGTTGACGCCTTCACGTTTCGTTTGATAAGCATCCGATAACTCAGCAGTCATAGTTACGCCGACACCGTCAAGCTGTGCTGCACCGCTTAACCGCTTCTTCAACGCCAGAAGCACATTGACAAGCTTGCCCTTATCCTTCCACACTGGGAAATATTCACTTGCCGTTTTAAGCTCCGCTACCTCGCCATCCTTGGTGCATAAGAAAGCCGCCTTGGTATTGGCGCCGCCAATATCCAAACCCATAACGTTAACCAGCGCTATTCGCCTCCCTGCGCCGCTTCGAAAACGCGTTTTTCAGCTTCGCGAAACCTTGCAGCCGCGGCGTTCACTGTGGCTCCATAAGCGGAAATAAGCGCGCACGCTCTGCTGTTTGAAAGCGGAAAAGGCGGAGCAACAACCTCGCTTATCGCATACATTGCCTGAAGGGCTTTCGACGTTGGCGGCGGCAGCTCAACCTTCGAGAAAAGGGCGTACCCGCATGTTTGCACACTGGTTGGCAGCTGCCGTTTTAGGACAGCGTTTACAATGACCTCTGCGGGGTTAAAGTTGACAATACGTCGCAGTCCAACGTAGGAGGTGGTTAATCGCGGGTTAACCTCGACTACAAAGGCTTCATCGTTGGTCAGAATCAAATCTACCCCGACATATCCTTTGAGACCACGGAAAGATTTAACAATTTTTTCCGCCGTTGCAAACGCCTTAGACCGCAGTGAATCCTCAAAAGGTGCTAGACCGCCGCGGTAGCTTGAAGTTGCATCAGGCGTTCCGAGCTCGATGTCTTGGCGATTCAGGCTTATTGGCATGACATCTCGGCCAGTGGTGATTAAGCTAACGCTGACAGCCGCGCCGCGGATGAACTCTTGAACCAGAAAATGCTTACTCACACATTCCCACAGGATTTTGGCCATTGCCGCGACTATTTGCTGCTCATTTCTGACGAGGCTCAAGCCGCCGCAGCTAACATCACATGAAGGCTTAAACACTAAAGGAAAACGCAGTTTTCCCCTGACAGCCCGCTTAACCTCATCCACAGCCGCATCTGCGCTGAACACCACTGTTTCAGGCGTAGGCACGTCGTTTTCGCTTAATAATTCATGGAGAAAGGCCTTATCGGCAACTTTACCTATGACACTGGCTTCACAGTTCAGCGAGACACCGCCTGCTTGCTCAACTAGTTCCAGAAGCGACTGCAACACACCTTCAGATTCCGGCGCGATTACATAAACGGCGTCAGCAGAAGACGCGTTTCTGCAGATTACCTCTTGGGCCTCATGCGGCGCCAAGACGGGCACTATGCAGTCAACATCGAGAGGCGGCTTTAACTTTGCAATTCGCGAATCAAGTAACGCAGTCACATGGTGCTCTGCGGCTTTGAAATCTGCCGCCAAACTGCGCAACATGCTGAAGCCTTCACTTAACACGCTTGGCGGAATTGGCGTGCCAGCAAAGCCTCCGCCAGAAACGTGCTCGTAAATTAGAACCTTCAAATCCTCGCCTCGCGGGCATTATGGTTTTGAACCGCCGCGTTTGGCTGGGCGATTTGGCGCAAAGCATCCAGAAACTCCACGGCATGCCGCCTTTTCAAATGTGGCATAACCACAACTCTGATGCAGTCAAGACGCGGAATATAGGATACGAACCAGCCGCGCTGCCGTAGTCTTTCGCACAATTGCTTTGCATCTGCGGCTTTAAAAGCCACGATGTTCAACTGTGGCTGAGCGACAAGCGTGAAGCCTAAAGCCTCAAGCCGCGAGGACAAAAACTTTGTTAGCCGCATACAGCGCTGAATTGTTTTTTTGAAGCCTTCGCGACCTAAATGCTCAAAAACTGCCCATGTAGCCGCTGCAGAAGCACCTGACCTTGTGCCCGCAAACGTGTACTGCCACTCTTCAGTCAGGTAAGGCGTTTCCGTTTTGATGTGCTCTAGAAATGTGCTGTCGCGGAATAGGATGCCGCCTGCGGGAATAGGCGTCATACCCATTTTATGCGGGTCAACAGTGATGGATTTTACGCCTTCCAAGCGGAAGTCAAATTCTTTGGCTTCGTAGCCAAGGTCGTTTAGGAATGGGATTATTAGGCCGCCGAAGGCTGCATCCACATGCAAGTGAACGCCGTGAGCCGCGGCAATCGCGGAGAGCTTGTCAATTGGGTCAACTGCTCCTAGCTCAGTGGTCCCCGCCGTGCCGATGATGGCGACAGTGTTCCGCGAAATGCATTTCTCTATGGATGATGGCTTAACGCGGTATGCGTCGTCTAAACTTGCATAGACAGGTTTTAGCCCAAGCAAGTTGCAGATTTTCTTGAAGGAAAAATGCGCAGATTCTGGCAGAACAACCTCAGGAGCATGTACGCCAGCCATGTTTCTCGCCGCCCATAGCGCCAGCAGATTCGCCTCTGTGCCGCCTGACACAATGAAGCCAACGCTGTTTTCGCCGTTAAGGAGCGCCGCGAGCCGCTGAATAGCTTCTTTTTCCAGCTTTAGGCTGCCGGGGAATAATCCTGCATCTCCAAGGTTAGCGCTTAAAAACCAGCGGTGCGCTGTTCGCGCTATTCCATGCGGTTCAGTGCACATTGCGCATAGGATTCTGCCATCCTCATAACGTCGGTCTTGTTCCAGAAACTTTTTCAGCTCAGCCAGCACCGCTTTTCGGCTAAGCCCCTTATCACGCATGATTAAAACTCCTTGGGCTTTGGTGCGGTCTTTGCCTCTGCGCGTCTGACTACCTCAACAAGCTCCTGGACTCTTTTTCTAGTAATTCTGCCGTTTACTCGGTCGTTTTGTGTGCATGCAGCGCCTCTTAAGCCAGCCACATCAGCGCCTAAAGCGTAAACAACAGGCAAGTCTTCTTTTCTCAGTGAGCCAGCTAATGCCGCTTCTAAACGGTAATTGTGTGCTGCCTCAACGAAGCGCGTAAGCTGCTCCATTGTTAGGAAGTCGAAGAGGCGTTTGCCATCTTTAACTGCCGTGTCAAGCATGGCCACGTCAGCTTGGGCTTTATAGGCTATCTCGGGCACGAGCAACGGGTCGATTGCGCAGGCTCTTTCAGCGTCAGCGTAGCCGGCGGCAACCACTTTGATGGAAGAAGCAAATTCCTTGACCGCCCTTACAATGTGCTGCATGAGGTAAACGGCTTCTTTAGGCGTTTTCAACCCGCAGAGTCCAGCTTTGACGTAGTTTACGCCTGTTGACGCCGCGCCACGAGCAGCCAATGACGCCGCGCCTGGCAGATTAGGCAACTCGCCTATGGTGCAGCTTACTTCAACGTTTGCTGGTGCAAGCTCTCGGATGCGCTTTATTACCCATGGGAAGTTGGCGCCTAACGCGCCTTCACGCGGGTTCTTGACGTCAATTATGTCGGCGCCTCCGAGGATGACTTCCACGGCTTCTGCTTCGTTCATTGGGCTTATTAGTAGCTTCAATTTAATCATATTGAAGCGGAATTCCTAAACCTTTAAAGTTTTTGTCACCAGCACCCTATATAAGGATGTTGCCGTAGCCAGAAGCAGCTAATAAGGGGTAACTTTTCTATATAATCAAGCGCAACCACAGCCTAGAGGAAAAACCCTTGAAGATAATACCCGTCATAGATATTCGCAACGGCATAGTAGTTCACGCAGTACGCGGCAGAAGGGAAGAGTATCAACCGCTCAAAAGCCGCCTATGCGCCTCCGCAGACCCGCTGGCTGTCGCTGCAGCGTTTAAGAGGCTGGGTTTCAGCGAGCTTTATGTAGCCGACTTGGACGCCATATTAGGCGGGAAAGCGAACAGCGCAATTTTAAGCGGCATCGCAGAGAAAACTGGACTGGAGCTTATAGTTGACGCGGGCGTTGATAGCCTCGAAAAGACAAAACTGCTGCTGGAAAATCATGTTTCAAAGATTATCATTGGAACAGAAACCTTGCCAGCTATTAGCCTCGTGGCTGACGCCGTACGCGTATTCGGAAACGAAAAAGTGGTAGTTAGCCTCGACTTGATCAATAACCAGCTGCTCAGCCATCTTGACCCAGCAATGCACATGCAGCCATTAACGCTTTTACGCAGGTTTCAAGAAGCCGGAGTTTCACAAGTTATCATCTTGGACTTGGCAAGGGTTGGCAGCGGAGAAGGCGTGAACATGCACTTCGTAGAAGAGGCGCTGAGAGCTTTCCATGGCGAAGTGTTTGTGGGCGGCGGAGTGCGAGACATCAGCGACTTGCTTGCACTAAAAAGCGCTGGCGTAGCAGGCGTTCTGGTTGCAACGGCTTTGCATTCGGGGAAAATTTCTGTGAGAGAGCTTAAGCACGCCAAGCTACTCTCGTAAGCAAGCCGGGAAGCATGAACGATTAGGGCGGGGGAGCGCCGTTTAAACGTACTTCTGGTCCTTATAGCAGTACCAACGCTTATACTGCTGAATATAAGTTAGTGGGCCGCCGCATGTTGGGCAGATTGGCTGCGCTGTTTGCGCTGCAGTTTCAGGCGTAGCTGCTGCTTGCGGCGCGGGCTTAAGGACGATGAAGTCTGCTGCGCCTTGCACTCTGTCCCAAGAAATGTCAGCGGTTTGCCCGTTTTTGTCTTCGACGTTGAGCGAGATGCTTGGTTGTCCGATGACGAAGCTTACGTCCTTAACTTTGCCGACAAGGTTTCCTTCTGCGTCAATAACTTGCATGCCAATCAATTTGTCTTTGGATATGCTTTTCTGATTTTTCTCCAATTGTTGCACCTATTGATACTTACCATCAATGATTTAATAAAGCTTTAACAAGTGTAGGCGACATGGATTTTGAGAGCGTGTAATGTTAAGGGTATCAGCCAGAATATTGTTGAATGGAAAACCATAATAGTAACTTGCGTTAAAAAGCCTCTTATAGAAGGGAGAATGGATGACTGCAGAAAGCAGTTCAGGAATTGACTTTAATCATTGGCTCTACCGCCTTATCGCATTAGTCATTGACAGCATAATCATCGGCATTGTAGGGTATATCATATTGAATTTCGTAGTATTATCAATAATCTGGAGCGGTGCATGGTGGCTGCTGGGATTTGGATACTGGCTTTTGCTTCCTTTTATCTCAGGTGTAATACAAGTATTCTACTCGGCTATATTGGATGTGGCATGGGGCGCTACCATCGGCAAGAGAATATTGGGCTTAAAAGTGCAGATGACAAATGGTAGCAGAGTACAATTCGGACAGGCCTTCCTTCGCAACCTAAGCAAGATCTACCCGCTTTTACTGCTACTCGACTGGATAATCGGCATCGCTACGCCTGGGCCTGACATGCGCCAGAAATACACTGATCGCATGGCGGGAACCACTGTAGTCCAAGTGAAGCAGGTATTCGCCGCTGCTACTCAGCCACCGCCGCCTCCGCCGCCACCGCCGAGTTGAGAACTCGAAACACATATGCTAACCTTCTTTTTTCTAATTTTGCTATTTGATGAAAGTGATTTGCTGTAACGAAATTTTTGCGGTCGTCTAACAATTTTTTATTGACGGCGTGTGTTTCGATTTAAGTCGTTTGTGGAGTAGCGCTATAAGGAGCAGTAGTGCAAGGGAAACGGAAACAGCGATGATTAATGGGTACGCAGCAGAATCATCGTGGATGTGGCTAGTCGAATTGGGCGCCAGAGCGGATATAACTGCTACTCGGTGGCTTTCAGAAAAGGCCACGTAGAGCTCCTTTTTGCCCGAAGCATAGCATATGCCTTGGGGTTCGCCTTCCAAAGGTATAGTTGCAACTACGGAGTTGTTTTCTGTGGCGATGGCGGATATCGATTTTGACTTAAAGTTTGCCACGAACATTTGCCCGCTTTCGCCGTCATAGGCTAAGGCGGATGGCTGGTTTCCTACAGGTATGGTTGCGGTTACAGCGTAAGTGCCCGTTGATATTACTGACACGGAGCTGAAATTGTGATTGACCACATAAATTTCGCCTTTACCAGAGCAGTATGCTAGGCTTGTGGGCAATCCGTCCACGGTTATGTTTGCGATAATGCTGTGCGTGTCGGCTGATAACGCTAAGACTTGATTGCAGCCAGCATGGCCTACGAACACCGCGTTTCTGGCATGGTCGTAAGCTACTGCGCATGGCATTTTGCCCACGGGCACCGTCGCAATTAACGAGTGGTCGTCGTCGGATATGATGGATACTGTGTCGGAGCCATAGTTAGCTACGAAAATTTTTCCTTTATCTGGGGCAGCGGCTACGCCCATGGGCTTGTGCTCCACTGGTATTGTCGCGCTTACCATGTAATCGCGGGTGGAGATTATGGATACCGTGTCGGAGCCGAAATTGGTTACCAGTAGCTCTCCTTTCGCGGGGTTATAGGTTATCGCTGAGGGTATGTGGCCTACGGGTATGGTGGCGACTACGGAATGCGTTTGCTCAGAGATTACGTAGACAAGGTGGAAGTCGCCGTTCGTCAGGAAGATTTCGCCTCTGTCGGGGTTGTAGGCTAAGCCGTAATAGCCGCCGAACCGCTCCAGAATTATGGTGTCAGTTACCTCAAAGCCTTGAACTGAGGTAGAAGCTAAAACAATAAGTAAAGTAGCGGAAAGCGACGTCAATAATGCGGTTTTGCTCATGGCGAATCAATTACTTTAAGTTTAAAATTCACGAGTTATAAATTTTTTAGATAACTTGCAATGTTAACTTATTTGCTTGCATCGGGAAAGGCTATTTTACGTGTGGCAACTGGCTTTGCTTTTCTTTACCAGAATCCGCCTTTAGACGTTAGCTTAATTTCTGCTTCTAAAGAGCCCAAGCCGGCGGTTGCAAAAGTGAAATTGTATCGGCCGCTTGGCAGCCTTATCCATTCGCTGCTGTAGGTTGTCTGTTCACGCTGCGATGTAGCGTGGCTCCACAAGACATCGTCGCCGTTTAGGATTTTAGCCGACCAAAGCGAGTTGCCGCTGTGAACGGAAACTTCAACCTTCACGTATTCATGGAGAAATGGAACTTCAAACTCCACATGCCGCGAGTCCGCGCCGATGGTGAATGAGACTGAAAAATCAACTAAAACCCGAGGGTAGGTAAGCGCTGAGTAAGCAACAAGCAAAACCACAATAAGCGCGGCAGCTGCTCCAATGAGTAGCTTAGTTCTCGATTTCTTAGGCGCGTCCACAGATTAACCTCCATCAGATTCAGCTTCGAAACGAAGCACCATACACGCTGAGTATAATTAAGCTTTACGAAAGCCAATTCATAATTGGTGCTAATTTTGTATTATGTGCTGTTTATTGGGCTGGTGTGTTGGTCATAACCCGCCTTCTGTTGAATGATTGTGGCATTCGGCTAATCGGGCTACCCGCGCCCTTCAGGTAGAAGCCTCATCGGCGCCTGTTTGCCCTTTCCACTTGCAGGACAGCCGTTTCACCGCTTCCACATGGCATAAGTCGGCAACTTAGCATGCCTCATCTTCACGCGCCACGTGGACGTTCCGTTTCTGCTCTGTAGCCAAGGCTCTCGCCTTCCCCGAATGAACCGGGGTGCAATTCTACATGTGGGCGGAGTTTCCTCATTCCCGTAAGGGAACGAAAGCCACACGCCAACTCGCCAGCCCAATATAGAAAAGCACAGCGGCAGCCAATAAACATATCCGCGGCGAAGCACAAGCGATAACTACCGCCTTCACACAGAAGTAACCTTATGAAACGCGTCATCCTAATAACGGGCACACCATGCATCGGAAAAACCACAATAGCGAAGCAGCTTGCCAGCAAACTCGACGCGCTTTACATCAACCTCACCGACTATGCCGAGAAGCACCACTTAATCGCCGGCGAAGACGAAAAGCGAAAAACCCACATAATCGACGAGGCGAAAATGCGCGAAAAAATCGCCGAAACAATAAAGACAGCGGAGAAAGGCACGGTCATCATTGACGGACACTACGCGCACGCGGTTGTTCCAAAGCGCTATGTCACACGTATAATTGTTCTCCGCCGAAACCCCATAGAGCTCAAGCGACTCATGGAGCAACGCGGCTTCGCGGGCGATAAACTCTGGGAGAACCTCGCCGCCGAAATCCTAGACGTCTGCCTCGTTGAAGCCCTACAAGCCCAAAGGCAGGAGAAGATTTGCGAGTTAGACGTAACAGGCAAAACGGCAGAGGCGGCGGCAAGCGAGATACTCGCCTTCTTGGAAAACCGCAGAAAATGCTTTGTGGGCAGCGTGGACTGGCTGGGGATGCTGGAGAAAGAGAAGCTCGTGGAAGAATATTTGAAAATCTGATTTTTACCTGAGACTCATGGCTATTTTCTGCCGCGTCAAAAGCGTAATCTTACGCCTATTCGAATAAGACTTAGCGTGATCGCTAAACTTTTCCCCGATCAGTATGGGATTTGACAAGCCCACATCCTCAGAGGCAGTGTCCAAGCTGATGACGAGATTAACACCGATAGTTCTGTTCCAGTCGCGTATCCAAACCGCCTGCTCCATCTTGCCCTTCTGAACAATAAGATCGAACCTGCGGGGTATGCCGCTGTAACCTTCCATAACAGCGTTCTCCTGATTAATCTTGTAACCTTCCTTCTTGAAATACCGCACCGCAAGATCAACTAAACGCTTTTGCGGTTTCACCTGAGCTTCTTCATCGCCCATAACACGTCTCTCCCTAACCTAACTGTTATTTAGCTAACTCTGGAAAAGCCTTTCGGATGCACCTGCTTCAAATGCAACTAAACTGCTAAAACACGTAAAGAAACGCCCAAAAATCACCCTTCAGTCTCGGCAGACAATTAATTGGAACACTACGCCTAAAGCCTAATTCTTCCCCAGCCACCTATTATAAATAAGCACGGTGTAAACGCCACACTGAGCACCCGCCAAAGCAGTTAACGCCAAAAATTTCTGTCCCGCTTCCAGTGGGCACTAACCTCAATAGACCAAAAACTGGATTCAAAAGGTTTGCGGTATCTGGATAGCTAACAACACTCAACGCATGCTATTCGGCTTGCCAGCACTGCACGCCGCCTTTTTCTGACATAAACCACGGCCACAAAAAACGCAGCCAGAAGAGTACCTACGTTAACGTATAGCGCTAGCAGCTCTCCATAATCCGCCGCTACTCCGTCTCCGGGGCGCACAAGAGGCTGCGCTGAGCCGTTAAGCGGTTCAATCTTCAGGTTTTTGAAGGCCACAGCCCTCTCCGTAGTATTAGCTAACAGCATAACCAGCCCATTCGCATCCGCTGTCTCCTGCTGCGCCGCTTCCAAGTGCTCCAGAAAAGTGCCGTTCTCATCCTGCAACTGCACAGACACCTCTTCCCCGGTTATCTTCGCCGCCACCCTATACCAAACGCCTTCTTCTAAGCGCTCAGACACGTTAATAAAAGCCATCTTGCCAAGCGCGCTTACTTGAGCCACATCATAGTAGTCTAATCCCTTGACGTTCAGCGTGTAATTTTCGCCGCCACTGTTCTGCAGAATAAGCGCAAACTGATTATTTGTTGTCTCCGCCAAGTTATCAGGCAACCTCAACGGCTGAAAACCCTGCGGTATCACCATATTCTCTATGATGCTTGGCACCGCCTCATTTCTGGACACCGTTATTACTTGCCCGCTTTTCAGCACAATAAACTCGCCTGTAAGCAGAAACCCATCGCCCGACAATTCGACATCAAGAAATTCTTTAATGCCTTGCCTAACGCCGAGCTCATATTGAGCAATGTAAGCGCGACCATAAGTGTAATAGTAGCCCACTCCCTCGAACTGAACAAGCGACGCGGGAAACCCAATAAACACTGTTAGCGCTTCGCTGTCTGCGCCAGAAAACTCTGCGCTACCGCTCCAGCTTGTCCGCACATAATAAGTGCCAGGTGAGGTGACATTCCAATTGAAAGAGTAGCCGCCGCAAATATCCGTCTCGGTTATGTAAACATCATAAGCAATGCCGTTACGGCTAACATACATGACAACAGAGGCGCTTTCAAGTGCAGGCGAAACGGCGCCGGCAACTATTAGCTGCCGCTCGCCAAAGCCAACGTCCGCTGGCGCCGCAGACAGATTTATCGATATAGACGATTGCTGCAAGGAGCCGCCCCAGCTTGCTGACACCTGCGCCGGCGATGCGGATTCGCTATATTCGAGCGGAATAATCCATGGCTGCTCCTCCGCTAAAATGGGCGGCACGTCGCCTACTTTCCACCCCATTGCAGCAGTGCACTCGGCTATCCAGTATTTCCTGCCGTTCCAGTCGTAACCTGTGGCGGGCAGCCACCACCACGTGCCCCGCGGTGTATAGGGCAGGTAGACGCCGACGTTAATGTGATGAGTCTCCTTAAAGTAGAGTAGGACAACGTCTAAGCCGCCTGCCTTCATAATTGAAGCCGCAAGAAGAGAAAGCGTGTCACATTTCCCAGAGTTCTCCACCAGCGTCTCAATTGGATATTTAACGTCGCCGATGGCGTAGGGAACCTGATGAACCAGCATCAGCACGGCGTTAGCGAACTCTTCGTCGCTGCGGCTACCTTCAGCGGTGGCTTCTCGAAGGCGCTCTGCAACCTGCCTAAACACGTTAGGGGTTACAAGCGCGGCGTAATCCATGTCTCGGACAATTTTAGGCGTTTTGGCATCATAATACTCATAAAGTGAATAAGGCACGGAAACATGCAATTTCTGGCTGGATAGGCCGAAGTGAAATTGGAAACTAAAAGTTCGCTCATAGTTATCTGCGAGAGAGGATGGAGTGGCAAATACCAGCAGCAAAACGGCGATAAGCAGAACGCCAAGGTTTTGACGTTGAAAATGCATCTGAACTCTATGATAATATAGTGGGGCATCTGACACTTAAATGTTGATGGCTAAACATCTATATTTCAAAGATGAAGCTACAATTCTGTTAAAACCAGAAACAGTTATTCCTATGGATTACAGTGCTTAAAAAAGGGGAAGGTAGCATAAAGGATTTCATAGTTTCAGCCGTTTGATCAGGACTTTGACTTTTTCTTTGTCCGAAAGCGCATCCTCAATTATGGCGTTTACAAGCTCGTAAATTCGCAGATCGTTCAGCAAAGCCAACTGCTTAATTCGCTGATGCAGATCAGCGCGGATTTCGACAACTGTCCGTCTGCTTCGGTTCATCAGGCTTTTAGCTCCTTGCAAGCTTATATCGGCTGAGACTGTCTGTTCGACTCTGCAGCCTAAACAGGTAGTCCGCAAGCAGCGGCTTCTCGCGTCCAAGCTCCAGCACAGTCTCCAGCGTCTGCGTCTTAGCGTCAACGTTGTATTCGACACTTAGAATGCGGAAACCTCCGTCAACGCCCTCATTAGGCAATGTGATGTGCACTTTGTCGCCTGGCAGCAGCGGCGAAGCGCCATAATCGATGACGGTGCTTCTAAGCGTAAGCTGCTCCGCTGAATCCTTGAGGTTTGCCAGCAACGCTTTGGCGCGTAGAGCGCATTCGGCATCGCTCCAGAGTCCCTCGTTAACCTCCACTTGCTCCCGGAGGCCATAGCTGCTTTGGCTCGTGCTGGCCTCTTGTGTGCTGGAGTAGCGGCATCCGCCGAAGCATAAGCCGTCAATCCAGAAGCCGCCTGTGCCGACGCCGTCGAAAAACACCGCTGGGCGAACTTGCCAAACATAGTTCCAGTCGAAGCCGCTTTCCACATTCCGGCCGTCAGCGTTTTTCTCGCCTACCTTATACTCGATTTTGAACCATTCATCCTTGCCTATGGTGAACGGCCGCTGAGCCAGCCTGCCCGTGCGGTCGAGAAGCTGCAGGATACCCTGCCCGTTATATGCGGCTTCACAGCGTAGCCACAGGTTTAGAAGCGGGTAAAGATTCGCATTGACTTCTCTCCCAGCGTAGAGGATAAAGGCGGCGGCGCCGTAATACAGGTTTTCCGCGTAGAGCTTTACACTTGCGAAGCCCTTCAGCCTCACGTTGGCGTCGAGGCTAATGCTGCCTGCCGTTGCGACCCAGTAGCCGTCTGAAGGCGTTAGACTTTCAGTCCACGCATCCTTATCGGCGGGTGCGCTTTTGTCGGTGGCGCCGTAAACCGTAACCTTATTCCTGACGCGGTGGATGTCTCGGCGATATTCGCATTGCTCAATTTTTTCACTTAAGCTGATGGGAGATGTTTTGCTGCCGCGCGGGAAGAACTCGAATTTAGCGTCTGGTGCCACGCGGAAATCGTAGCCTATTATGCCCTGCTTATCCGCTGTTTCCGCGATGTAACGCAGAATGTCCCAGACAGGCGTGCTCTCATACTCAAGCTTAGTGTACGTAGTATCGGTAGCCTCAACAAGCTCAGTGCCCCCGCGTACATGGCTAAGCCCGACGTAGTAATCCAGCAGATCCTTAACGATGTCCTCGCCCTTCATGTTCTCGTATGTTTTAGTGACAACGCGGCGGAACAGCCGCTCGCCCCAGCAGCGCCCGCCTACGCGCACGTAACTTTCTGGGGGAGTTGCCTCGTACTTGATGCTTTCAACGCGGCAGGTCATCAGTAGCGGGCATGCGGCGCCTCGGCCCACGCTTATGTTGCCGTCCATGCCTACGCTTATGGGCGTCGCGCCGTTAGGGCTGTATTTGCCGCCCCAGTTCTGCAGTAGCATCTCGAAACTGCTTACCTCGCTGGTGCAGCCCAGATGCACACGGAGCTCGATTACGTCGCCCTGCGGCGGCGCCATATTGCCAAACGCTATCGCCACCACCGGTGGGTTCACGCTCATGCCCTATTCCACTCCGCGTCTGTATAATTCCGCCTCGCCAGCACGCTGGATACCACGTACATGCGAGGGCAACTCTGCTGCTGCCTCGTTGAAGCTCTGTATGCTTGCGGTCATGCCACACCAAGCGTAAATGCTCAGGCATGAAGGCAGAAGCGTCTTGGTAGAAACCAAGAATGTATTCGCCGGTGATTATGGGCTCAGCGCTTTGCTCTTTAACCTGAAGCGATTCAAGGATTTGGATGTTTGTTTCCGTTATGCCCGGCACAGCTACCAAGCTGATTTCAGCGTTGCATAAGCCATGCGGAACCTTTCCGTCAACGATGTCTATTGTTTCGTAGTCTGCGCCGACGCTCACATGCCTAATTAGGCCTCTGCGGATTTTCTCGGCGATTTCCTCATCGTAGATTTCCGCGTTGTACCATAAACGCTGCCTGTCCCACTCGGTTTTTGTGACTTTGCCCACCGCATTCTCAGCAGTTACATGCTCAATGTAAACAGGCGCACCCGCAAGCTTGGCGGAGAAGGCTTCAATCTCGTCTGGCGTGTAGATGTTGAAGTTTCGGCTCATACCTACGGTCATGGCTATGCCGCGTATGCGTAGCGGTTTCTGCAGCATTTTCTCGGCGATGGCGAATGGTAGAACAGCGTAGACATGCTCTTTAGTTGGCGTGTGATGCTTTTCGAACCATTCTTTGGCTTTTTCCATGGTCCAGCCTTTGTCTTTTTCAAACAGGTAGCTGACCACTTCCATGGTGTGCTTTCCTTTTTGTTTGCCTACTATTGCTTTGATGCCTTCCTTCTCGTTTAACGTGATTGTTTTAAGAGTGTCTGTTTGGAACTCCGCAACATCGCGGTGTCCGCTTCTGATGTATTGCTCCGTGTTTTCCCATGGCATTTTTCTTAGACCTCACACAACTGATACCAGATTAATATACGAGGAAAGTGAAAAGGCAAATTGTACTGCAGCGTGGCCCATCGGGTGACTAACGTGTGGGCTACTGCGCGGGGTTAAACCTAAAAAAAGGGTGTGTGCTATGCCGAGGAAATGTGTGGTCAAGGTTGTATTAAGCAAGGAGCAACGGGAGATTCTTAGCGAGTTAGCGAGACGATTAGGCGCCAGCGAAAGTGAGACTTTGCGGTTGGCGCTGATGGATTACGCTAAAGAGTTAAGCCTTATGAAGGAAAGTATACATCGAGGAAAGAACCAGAATGTAAATTTCTAATATGCTTCTATTTTTTCATTTTTCTGGTTCCGATTCGGTGTCTACAAATAAAGCTAAATTTGAATTAACTTTAAATGTATAAGTGCCATAGCATATGCACAAGCCATCAGGCCAAAGCGGCTAAAACAAGCGGGGTGCGCGAAAATTGGCGAAAAACTCAGCAGAGTTCGACGAGATTTTATTAAACGCCATCGATGAAGCTTTAAATTCTCTGGGTGAATCTGTAAAGCATTCAATTTACTTCCACATAGAGAGCAAATTCTATGTGCCAAGAAACAGAATTCCAGAAAACCTAGAAGAATTTCAGGGTGCACTTGAAAAAATCTTCGGTACAGGTGCGCGGTTTATAGAGATTTTAATCATGAAAAATCTGCATTCAAAAATTGGGCTTCCGCTCAAAATAGAAGACACGCAACTTGAATTTGTTAAGTACGTTGACGCAGCGAGGGAAGGGTTCATGAAAAAGCGCGTGCACGCAGACATTAATAGTTATTAACCAAGTAATGCAAATTCATATCAAAAGTTCATAAAGGCTTTATCAATGCTATAATGCTTCTATTAGCCAAGTTGAAGTGAAAGAAGTATGAGCGAAGCGGCGAGAATCCTAGTTATTGATGACGATGAGAACATAAGGAAAGTGTTGAAGACAATACTTGAAGACGAAGGATACATTGTTGACACGGCGGAGACGGCAAAAGAGAGCATAGAGAAAAGCGAGAAATCATTCTACAATGTGGCGCTTATCGACGTTCGCCTCCCAGATATGGAAGGCATTGAGTTGTTGCCAAAACTGCGCGACACCAAGCCAAAAATGCGAAAGGTAATAGTAACAGGATATCCAACGCTTCAAAACGCTATTGCTGCGGTGAATAAAGGCGCTGACGCTTACATAGTTAAGCCCTTTGAAGTGGACAAAATTCTTGAAACGATTCGTGAGCAGCTGAAGAAGCAAGAGGAAGAGGGGCGTTACAGCGAAGAAAAAGTCGTCGAATTTATTGAGACGCGCATCAAAGAGTTAGAGGCAACAGGCAAGAAAGCTGCAAAAAAGGCTTGAGCGGTCGCGACAATCTCAGTAAAAGCGCCCATGAAGCGCGATTATAATCGCGGGAGCATAGAAATAAGTGCTTATACAAGTTTCTTGTTTATAATTTTTTTCAGGTACTTCGGAAGTAAACGTTTCGCTATTCTGGGTATTTTGAAAAATAGACGGTGAAATAAATTTTTTGAGCTTATATAGTGATTCCAAATCTTTAACGGCTAAAGTTACGTGATAAGCTTCGACTTAGCCGTCGCATACTCAACTTAGTTATGTATATTTTAGATGGCTGCAAGCTCGCTTATTTCGTTTAAGATGTAAACAATAATTAATATTACACTACCATTAGTGTTAATAGTGTGCTGCTATACACTATAGCCATGTGTGATTAACTGTGAAATGCCCATACTGCGGATCTGACGAGTTCAAAACTTTGGAAACACGCGATTCACCAGACAACACTACGCGGCGACGGAAAGAATGCGTCAACTGCGGAAAACGCTTCACCACCTACGAGTACGTGGAAACAGTCGAACTCATGGTGCGCAAGAAAGACGGCAAACTTGAACGTTTCGACGTGAACAAGATAATCCGCGGTTTACAGAAAGCCTGCGAAAAACGACCCGTAACCATGGAGCAGATCAACGAGTTAGCAAGCCGCGTACGCCAAGACCTCATGCTGAAAGGCAAAGAAGAAGTAACATCCAGAGAAATCGGCGACCTAGTCATGAAATACCTGAAAACGCTTGACCGCATCGCGTACATCCGCTTCGCTAGCGTATACAAGCAGTTTGAAGAGCCTGAAGACTTCAGGCGAGTACTCCTTGAGGTGAAAAAATGAAATTTGTACGAAAACGTGATGGAAAATTAGAACCCTTTGATCAGGATCGTATAACAAACGCCATTTGGAAAGCCGCCAAAGCTGTGGGCGGAAAAGACCGTGAACAAGCGAAGCGCATAAGCGACCAAGTTGTCGCTGAGTTGCACAGGCGCTTCGGCGAAGACGGCTGCCCCACAGTGGAGGAAATCCAAGATATAGTTGAAAAAATGCTTATTGAGAATGGCCATGCGCGAACAGCCAAGGCGTACATCCTCTATAGAAAGCAGCATCAGGACATGCGGGAGCTAGCTGCGCTTTTAAGCTCCGCGGACATGGTTGACCAGTATTTGGAGATTGAGGATTGGCGGGTTAAAGAGAACTCGAATATGAGCTATTCACTGCAGGGCTTGAACAATTACCTTTCATCAACTATCATCGCCAAGTACTGGATATCTCGGATTTACCCTTCGGAAATTGCTGAAGCACACTTTTCAGGCGATATCCATATTCACGACTTGGGCGTTTTGGGCCCCTACTGCGTCGGTTGGAACCTCAGCGATTTGCTGCTTTCCGGTTTCGGCGGCGTTGCAGGCAAGATTGAAAGCAAACCCGCGAAGCATTTCAGAACAGCGCTGGGCCAAGTGGTTAACTTTTTCTATACGCTTCAGGGCGAGGCGGCAGGCGCGCAGGCATTTAGCAACTTTGACACTTACTTGGCGCCGTTTATACGTTACGACCATCTAAGCCAGAAAGAGGTTGAGCAAGCACTGCAGGAGTTCTTCTTTAACATGAACGTGCCGACCCGTGTTGGCTTTCAAACACCGTTCACCAATGTAACTTTGGATTTGACAATTCCAGATTTCATGAAAGACGAGGCGGTGCTCTTCAACGGAAAACTTACCGAGGATACATACGGCGACATGGCTGACGAAATGCAGATGTTCAACTTGGCCTTTGCCGAGATTTTACGCCAAGGCGATGCAAGAGGCAGAGTTTTCACTTTCCCAATACCCACGTACAACATAACCAAGGATTTTCCATGGGACTCCCCTGTTACGGAAGCAATTTTTGAGGTAACAGCAAAGTACGGCGTGCCCTACTTCTCAAACTTCGTTAACAGCGATCTGCATCCTGAAGATGTACGTAGCATGTGCTGTCGCCTACGCATTGACAACCGCGAACTGCGCAAACGTGGAGGAGGCTTCTTCGGCGCTAACCCGTTAACGGGCTCTATCGGCGTGGTCACCATTAACATGCCGCGCATTGGTTACTTATCCAAGGACGAAGAGGAGTTCTTCCAGCGTTTAGAAGCTATTATGGAAATAGCCAAAACCAGCTTGGAGATCAAGCGCAAAGTGCTTGAGGCTTTTACTGAGAAGGGCTTGTACCCGTATTCACGTCGGTATCTGCGTAACATCAAAGAGGGCTACGGCAAATACTGGAAAAACCACTTCTCCACCATAGGCTTAGTCGGCATAAATGAGGCTATCGTGAATCTGCTGGGCGTGAACATTGCGTCGAAGGAAGGTAAGGAATTCGCTATCAAAATACTCAAATTCATGCGCGAGCGGCTAGCAGACTTCCAAGAGGAAACAGGCAACATCTACAATTTGGAGGCGACACCAGCAGAGGGCACTTCCTACAGGCTTGCGCGCATCGACAAGCGCAGGTATCCCGAAATCATTGTGGCAAATGAGCGGTACGTGGCGGCTAAACACGCTGAGCCCTTCTACACGAACTCTTCGCAGTTGCCAGTGGACTATGAAGGCGACTTGTTCGAGGCGCTGGAGCATCAGGAAAGCCTGCAGACGCTTTACACTGGCGGCACAGTCTTCCACATCTTCCTCGGCGAACGCCTGCACTCATGGAAGTCAGCTGCGGAGCTTATCAAGAAGGTAACTTGGAACTCACGCTTGCCCTATTTCACGTTAACGCCCACGTTCAGCATATGCCCCACGCATGGCTACATAAGCGGTGAGCACAAGCGATGCCCAATATGCAGCGCCAGTTGCGAAGTTTACTCACGTGTTGTTGGTTATCTACGACCAGTAGACCAGTGGAACGATGGGAAGCAAGCGGAGTTTGCAATCCGCAAAACCTTTGACAAGTCTGCCATGATGGTGACCGTGCCCGTTTCCGCCTAAAAAAAGAGTGAAGGCGCATGAAGTTCAGCGGCTTACAGAAAACCAGCCTCATCGACTACCCGAACAAGATAGCCTCGGTGCTCTTCACGCCGGGCTGCAACCTCCGCTGCCCTTTCTGCCATAACTGGCGCATAGTTGTTGACCCGAAGCCGCCGTTTCTGCAGGAAGCCGTAGCGCTGGAGCTGCTGGAAAGCCGCAAGAAATACGTGGACGCTGTCGTGGTGACTGGCGGCGAGCCGACAATGCACAGCGAACTGCCAAGGTTTCTGGCTAAGCTGAAAGAACGCGGCTTCGAGGTTAAGCTGGACACGAACGGCTTCTACCCTGAAGTGCTGGAGGAATGCTTGCCCCATGTGGATTACGTGGCTTTAGACGTGAAAACCTCGCTGGAGAAGTACAAGCAGCTAGGCGCGCAGGACACGGCAGGGCTGATGCGCACGGTTGAGATTTTGAAGACGGGCAAAGTACCCTACGAGTTCAGAACCACGGTTGTGCCCGAATTGGTTACGGCCGCGGATGTGGAGCGCATAGGCGAAATAGTGAAAGGCGCCAAAACATACGCGCTCCAGCAGTTCGTGCCGCAGGATACGCTGGACAAGCGGTTTGAAGCGCTTAGGCCGTATGCGCCAGAAACTATAGCTGAATTCGCAGAGACCATTAAAAAATACGCTGAAAACATTGTTCTACGGATATAGGCTTGGCATCCCTCTTTTTCTTCAAAAATAGTCAATAACTGCTTCACGCAGTTATTCCGCGATGGTTCTCAGTTAAACCGATAAAATAGATGTTGATTTTTCCAAGCGCTAAAGACTTAAAGTAAAACCGAAAAAGCTGAGCTCAATCCATAGAACCAGCGACGCCACCGCCACTTCTGCGATGGATAGGATGGAGCCTACCTTCAAGTAGTCTTTCAAGCCTATTCTAACGCCTTTGCGCTTCATTGTTTCCAGCCACATGAGAATCGCCAAAGAGCCTAATGGGAAAAAGTGTGGGCCAAGATTGTTTCCGATGATGTTGGAGAAAACCAGCCCAGTCAACGCTTGCCCGCTCAGGCCAGCAGTTGCCGCCGCGTGCCGTATCGCCATCAAACCGAGAATAGTCATGGGCCAATTGTTCATGAAACTCGCGCCAACCGTCACCACCAAACTTGGCGCCAGTACGCCGAACACCGAAGGAAATGCGCTGGTTACCATAAGCGCGGAAGCCAGCAGTTCAGTAATGCCTGCATTCCTTAAGCCTTGAACGACAAGGAAAATGCTAAGCATGAAAAGCACGATGTCCCAGTTGATTTCCTTCGCCAGCGCCCTCAAGCCTTTGCTTTCACCGCTGAAGCTCACTGCGCCACGAAGCGACATCCAATAAACAGCCCAAAGAAACAGCGCGCCTGAGCAGATCACTATGGAAACGGGAACGCGGCTCCATGAGGCTAAAACATAGCCGATGTCAATCGCAATTAATGTGGCAATACTTACCTTCAGCAATTTAGGCGCAATAGACTGCGTTCCATTAGACAAAACATTCGCAAGTTCGGCATCATATGTCGTCGGAATTTTCTTCCTAAAGAAAACATAAACCAGTAACAGGCTACTTGCAATGGTTGCCACAGCAACAGGCGCCATAAACACCAAATGGTCAACAAAACTGTATTTGAAGAAATCTGCGCTCACAATGTTAATCGGGTTACTCGTAATCAGCGGCATAGCCGCGGTATCCGCGATAAGACCGGCGGAAAAAAGATATGCCAGCCGCCCGTTTGCATCAATTTTCAATTGGCTAATAATCTCCAGAACAATGGGTGTGAGAATCAGCACAGCGCTGTCATTGGCGAATAGTATGCTTACCGCAGCCGTCAGTAACGAAACATAGAAGTAAAGGCGCACGCCGCTTCCGCCTGCCAGCTTTACCACCCGCAACGCAGCCCACTTGAAAAAACCCATAGCGTCAAGCACTACCGAGAAGGCGACTATGCCTATGAACGCCAAAGCAGCATCCCAAATATCCAAGAACGCTTGTGCCGCTTCACCCGGCGACACTGTGCCGAGCAGCAACGACGCGGCAGCGCCTATGCCGGCAGCGTAGCCCAGTTTTAAACCGCGTGGACGCTTAATCATTAAAAAAAGGGTAACCACGAAAACGCCTAGCGCCGCCACACCCAAGTAATCCATGACTCAGATACCATGCCCGTTTATTTTGGAAGAAGCGATGCCTTCATATATAAAAAAATAATGTGCAAGACAGCTAAAACCCAATGTAACTGCTTATGCCTGCAGTAGTTAATTAAAAATGGCATAGTGCTGCGGCTACCGGCGATTTTGGGGAAGCGTCATTTTGAAGCCGGCCTAAGTTGAAAATGGCACTTCACTTTTTGTCAATAGCGCTGTTACTTCATGGCTAGAAAAGCTTAATTGCCAAGTAAGCATTTGCTAAATCGAAAAACTTGAGATTGTAAAACACAGCTTGCAAGAAAGGTAAGTGGAAGCGAGGTGAACAATAAGTATGGTGGATATGATAGTTGATGCCGCTGAACTTAAAGATGAAGGAAAAGATGTAATTCAAGCACTTGCCAACTTCATGAAGGAAAAAACAGCAGCCGAGGTCACAGCTGAATCAAATAAGGTTACAGTTAAAGGTGAAATCGCTAAAAAGCATCTACGGGTGCTCGTGAAGAAGTTCTTGCACAAGCAGGGATTGAATGACTACTTTAGAGTCATAAGCGGCGAAGAAAACACGCTGAAAATCAAAGAAAGAAAACTTGAAGAAGACTAGACCACATTCCATGGGAAAACAGCTTTCATTTCGCAAACAATTATTCAACTTTATTATCACGTAAAGACGCTGGGGAACTATCCTGAAAGCTTAATCCAGCGGTGCACCATAGCATTACACTCTGCACGTTTCAATGATAATCGATGTCGCTTAGCTACTTAACTACTGCCGCTGGATAGGCCCTCTATAGGTTTCTGCATTGATTGGCTAATAGCCGCCAAATATGAAAGCGATTCGGTTGCTTTAAGCGCAACGCTGGTAAAGAGTTATTAAGTGAAAATGCGTTTATTGTAGGCTATGCCAGACAAAGTTCACTGCGCGCATATTTTGGTTAAGACCGAGAGCGAAGCCAAAGCGGTGTTGGAGCGCCTAAAGAAGGGCGAAAAGTTCAGCGCCATTGCCCAGCAGGTTTCGCTTTGCCCGTCCAAGAAGCGCGGCGGAGACCTTGGCACGTTCACGCGGGGCAAGATGGTTAAGGAGTTTGAGAACGCTGCTTTTGCGCTTAAGAAAGGCGAAATTTCAGGCATTGTAAAAACACAGTTTGGCTACCACATCATCAAACGGTTAGAGTAGCCGCCTTTCACGTTTATATCTGGCGCTTAACAAAAAATAGAAGCGTAGAGACTTATTCTTGTTAAATGCCACTTGCAATTGAAGGTTGGATAAATGTCTAAACAGAAAATTCAAATTAGAATTAGCGGAATGCACTGCGCCGCTTGCGCGCAGACAATAGAGAAGGCGCTTTTGAAGACAAAAGGTGTGGCGAAGGCAAACGTAAACTTGACGACAGAAACAGCTTACATCGAGTATGATGACGCCTACATTGACGAGGAAAAACTGAAGGAAATCATTAGAAACACTGGCTACGGCGTGGTTGAAGAGTCTCAGACCCTCACTCTGCGCATTGGGGGAATGACATGCGCTTCCTGCGCGCAGACTATCACAAGAGAACTAAGAAAGATGGAAGGCGTGAAGGATGCGAATGTTAACTTGGCCACCGAG
>JAWCMT010000003.1:68626-71611 GCA_038849555.1 Bathyarchaeia archaeon
CGAGAAGGCAACAGTAAGCTTTGACCCCGAGAAGACAAGCTACGCAAAAATCAAAATGGCCATAGAGAACACGGGCTACCAGGTCCTCGGAAGAGAGGAAAAGAAAGCAAGATTCGAGGAAGAAGTAGCCAGAGAGCAGCAAGCGCTGGCGACAGCGAAAAGGAGAGCCTCCATCGCGTGGGCGCTGACCATACCCATCGTGCTCTGGATGATTCCAGACATGTTTCTTGGCTTTGCATGGCCAAGCCATGAGGTTTTCAACATAGGCATGATTGCGCTTGCCGCACCAGTGCTTTTCATCGCGGGATTTGCAACATACAAGTCGGCTGCCAAAGCTCTCTGGCACCGCAACGCCAACATGGACGTGCTAATTATGCTGGGCACACTGGCGTCTTTCCTAACTGGGCCTGCCTCGTTTCTTACAGCCATAGCCAATTACGCCGGCGTAAGCGCCATGATAATGGCTTTCCACTTAACTGGCAGGTATGTGGAAGCCAAAGCGAAGGGCAGAGCTTCACAGGCCATAAGGCGCCTTTTGGAGCTTGAGGCGAAAACCGCGCGCGTCGTCAGAAACGGAGCGGAAGTCGAGGTTCCCATAGACGAGGTGGAAGTTGGCGATTTGATGATAGTGCGCCCCGGAGAGAAGATTCCCACCGACGGCGTTGTTGTGGGGGGCGAAAGTAGCGTTGACGAGTCCATGGCTACAGGCGAATCCATGCCTGTGCTGAAGAAGACAGGCGACACAGTAATAGGCGCCACGATTAACCAACGTGGACTCCTCAAAGTAAAGGCGACGCGGATAGGTGAAGACACTTTCCTCGCGCAGGTTATACACATGGTGGAGGAAGCGCAGGGCTCTAAGGTGCCCATCCAAGAGTTCGCAGACCGCGTAACCAGCTACTTTGTCCCAGCTGTTCTGCTTTTGGCGCTTCTGACGCTGACGCTTTGGCTCATGGTGCCCACAGTCATCGGCAGTGTGAGCCGCTGGGCAAGCAGTTTTCTGCCATGGGTTAACCCCGCCTTAAGCGTGGTGTCGCTGGCCATATTCGCCACGGTGGCAACGCTGATAATTGCTTGCCCATGTGCTCTTGGGTTGGCAACGCCTACTGTGCTTATGGTTGGAAGCGGCATGGGCGCTGAAAACGGCGTCTTGATAAGACGCGGCGAAGCGATACAGACACTTAAGGACGTTAAATTGATAGTTTTCGACAAGACGGGCACTATAACAAAGGGGCAGCCTGAAGTGACGGACGTAATTGCTGCTGAAGGCTTCAGCGAGAAAGAGGTGCTGCGGCTTGCCGCTAGCGTTGAGAAGGGCTCGGAGCACCCGCTTGCCGAAGCGATTCTCCGTAAAGCAGCAGAGGAAGGGCTTGAGCTTTATGCGCTTGGGCAGTTCGAGGCGGTAACGGGCAGAGGAATAAAGGCGCAACTTAAAGGTGAAAGCACTGTGTTAGTTGGCAACAGAACCTTCATGGCCGAGGAGAAAATAGACTATAGCGGCTTGGAGCAGGCGCTTCAGCGCTTGGAATTGGAAGCGAAAACCGCCATGCTCGTGGCCAAGGATGGCAGATGCATGGGCATAATTGCGGAGGCTGACACGCCCAAGGAGGATGCGGCGCAAGCAATTGCGGAGCTGGAAAAGCTTGGGCTCGAGACGGTTATGCTGACAGGCGATAATAGGCGAACGGCGGAAGCCATCGCGCGGAAAGTCGGCATATCCCGAGCGCTCGCGGAAGTGCTTCCTGACAGGAAGGTGGCGGAAATCCGCAGGCTTCAAGAGGAAGCAGGGCTTGTGGCGATGGTCGGCGACGGCATAAACGATGCGCCAGCGCTTACGCAGGCCAACGTTGGCATTGCCATAGGCACGGGAACAGACATAGCCATCGAGGCAGGCGACATAGTAATCGTGAGAGGCAACTTGTCTGACGTTGTTAAGGCAGTGAAGCTTTCACGGGCTATCTTCCGCAAGATAAAACAGAATCTGTTCTGGGCGTTCTTCTACAACACCATCATGATTCCATTCGCAATGTTAGGACTTGCGCATCCCGTTATAGCCGAAGCGGCGATGGCGTTCAGCTCTGTGACGGTGGTTACAAACGCGAATCTCCTGCGACGCGTGAACATACAGCCTGATTATCAAAGAAGCAAGGGGAGGTGAAATTGTGGCGAAGGACCTTGTCTGCGGAATGGATGTGGATGAGAAAACCGCGAAATACAAGACCAGCTACAAGGGCAAAACCTACTACTTCTGCGCGCCAGGCTGCAAAAAAATGTTCGAAGAAAACCCGGAGAAGTATCTCAAAGGCGCAGTTAAACGTTAAGGATTACGTATGATACCGTTGCCGCTTATGGTTAAGCAGCGTTTTTCTCCTTCAGTTTTTGCGCCTTATCTTTTTCCAAGGCTCTTTCAACTTCTTCGCGTATAGTGAACCCGCCGATGTGCAGTATAGGCTCCTTTGTCTCCGGGTCGGTAACCATGGTGGCGGTGCATGGGTAGCTGTGATGCGCCTTGGCGATAGCGTCGTATAACACGTCTTTTCTGGTGGAAACGCCTGCAAGTTTCCGCGCTATGTACCATGTGGAGCCGCATGGAGCGCTACGGAGTACAGCGGCATATTCGATTACTTCGTCATTGCCGATTTTTGCTGTTGAAATCTCGAGTAGCGGACGACCAACCCGTGTTTCTTCGATGAACCTTGCGATAAGCGGCTTGCCCTTTTCGGGCTCCAGTGCGCAGAAGGGCTTAGGGAACGCGCATTCAAGCCCGAGTTCCCCGCATTTCTCTTCAACCTGTTTTCTTACGCCCGAAGGAACTTCTTGCCAATCCTCGATTGGAACAATTAATGCTTTGATGCCAGCCTTGCTAACGTGATGCGGCAGCTCCAGCAGCAAATCCTTATGCAACCCAGAGGATAAGCATATGTCGGCTTGCGGCAGTTTCTTGGGCATGTAATCTTCAGGGTTGTCAATGAAAGCTGGCAGTTC
>JAWCMT010000004.1:0-24610 GCA_038849555.1 Bathyarchaeia archaeon
AAAGTTTCCTTAGTTTGCATTACACTTTTTCTTTGGGTTTAGCATTCTACGCAGCATATGGCGGTCTCCACCATTGGTTCACCGCAGTATTGGCTTGGTTCTGTTGTTAGAGCAGTTTTGTGAAATCGTCGTAAACTTTTT
This sequence comes from Bathyarchaeia archaeon, assembly GCA_038849555.1. Classification (GTDB taxonomy): domain Archaea; phylum Thermoproteota; class Bathyarchaeia; order Bathyarchaeales; family Bathycorpusculaceae; genus JAOAIV01. Next base: position 142 of record JAWCMT010000004.1, read on the forward strand.
TTCTATGTCCGATGAAGAGCACTATGACTCGGTTTTGTTCTGTGTCTATTTCATATATGGCTCGGTAGTCGCCTGCTCTTGTGCTCCAGAAGTCAGAGGGGTGCAGTGGTTTCCCAGCTTTCCACGGGTCGATTGTAAGCTCTCCAAGCGCCTTCCGCATTCTCTCCCTGTTTGCGGCATCAAGTTTTTTCAGAGCTTTCGCCGCGTTCGGATGCAACAGAACCCTAAAAACCAAAACGCTTAGACTTCCTCTAACGGAACAAGCTGTTCAGGATGCTTCCGCGCTTCCTCGCTGCGCTTGACCAGCATCTGATAGAACTCTCGGGTTTTCTCCCTCTCCTGGTAGAGGTTTATGATGCTTCTTATGGCGTCGCTACGGCTTTTAAACCGTCCCTCCGCTACCCACCGGTCAATCTCCTCAAGAGTCTTCTCGGATAGCCTAAGCTGAACTTGAGTCACTAAAGCTCACCGTAAACAATACTGTTTACAAAACACTTAAACCTTTCCCAAAAAAGCACCAACCCAAACTCTCAGAGCGCGGCTTCGCTAAAAGCTTATATCCACTATACGCACAGCAATTGCTCAAGGAACATGAGAGAATGAAAGGAGCAATTGTGTTTCTCGCCGTCTTCGCCATCGCCGTCATAATAACCCTAGGCGACACATCCATACCACCCGGAAAAGCCATCTACGACGCACTACTGCCAGGAACCGAAGCAGCCGCAGGCTACCTCGTCGGCGGCCAAGTAGACGCCGTAACGCTGATAATCGCAGTGTTCAACGGCGTAATCTACGGCTTCATCGCCTGGCTAATCTTCACCATCATAAACTCCGTGTTCAAGAAGGATAAGAAGCAAAACATACAGCAGGTCGTAAACGTCAACATCAGCGACAAAAACAAAGACGCCACCGTAAAATAAGCCTAAAGCGCAAACACGCGCAACCAACCCCAATTTTTTCACTTAACCACAAAACCAGGCAACACCATAAAAAGCGAACAACAGCTATTCCATTAGGCTTTCCAGTATCGCGAGCGTGCCATCCTGTCGTGCTTGCCGCCTAACAACTGCCAAATCCACTCTACTAAAAGCCAAAATGGCCTGCACATCCGCCTTGTCCTTCGCGGCCCGCTCAGGAGGCACAGTAGCCTTAATCATCCGCAGCTTCGCCAGCACTAAGCCCTCAGGAGACTGAAAAAACGTGCGTAGACCAGACACAGTCCCCGCCCGCTTCTCCAAACGTTCATCTGAAAAGATTACGTCGACAGTATACGGCGCCGTCCTAGACTTAAATGAAGCTATTTTGTAGCCCGATGTCAACGCTGAATTCAGCCTGCGCTCGTCAACCTCCAGCCCAACGTGCCGCAGAGCCGCAGCAACCTTAGCCTTAACATCAGCCACACCAGCAACCGCCACCATCACGTCAACATCGCTTGTGGTTCGCGGAACCCCATAAAAGCTTGCAGCCAACGCGCCAGTAAACGCGTAATCAAGGCCTGAGTTCTCAAAAGCCTCAACCAGCCGCCTAACAAAACCGTGAAACACATCCAACACTGCATCACCGTCCGCGATGACGCTTAGCCCACTCCAGCCGCTGCCGCAACTTCTCCAAAAGCTCCTCTTCACTGATGCCCGGAAACTGCGCCCTAATACCCGCTTCGCAGACACGCACGCAAAAGTCACTCATCTCAATGCAAATCGCCACTTTCTCCTCGGGCTTCAAACTCCCCAGCCGCTCCGCCTCGCTATCCACGCTCGCACACCACACGCCAACAGAATATTCGCTCATCAGCCTAATAAAATTCTCCAAGCCGCCGCAGCCCAAAAGGACGGGAACGTTTTTATGAAATGCCGCGTCATCATGCTTAGCCAAAACAAAAAAAGGTGTGGTGAAAGAGAAAGATGAATGAAACCGTAGAAGCCAAAGTGCAGAAAGCCCTCGCCGAAATAAAACCGCAAATCCAAGCAGACGGCGGAGACATCGACCTCGTCTCCGTGGAAAACGGCACCGTAAAAGTCCGCCTCCGAGGAGCATGCGCAGGCTGCCCCATGTCAATGCTAACACTTAAACAAGGCGTAGAACGCGTCATAAAAGCAAAAGTACCAGAAATAAAACGCGTCGAAGCCGTATAACAGGCAGAAAACACCATTTTTTCCTTTAAAAGCCAATATTTTCCCCCCACGCGGCGCCCCAAGCTGAAGCGCCCAAGCTAAGGCTTAGCCGCCCGCCTTTTCCGACCCGACCGCGCAAGCTTCCGCCAGCACGACGCGCAATAGACAGGCTTATCGCCGGCAGGCTTGAAGGGCACCGTGCATGAGCCACCGCAGACGCTGCAAACCGCATCATAGGCTTCACGCTCATGGAACTGCCGGAAAAGCCGATAACGCTTCAGCCGCGGCAAAGCCGTCTTCGCATACCGCAGCATCCCGGGATTCGCCGTCAACCAGCCCAGCATGTGAAAGAAGCTCTTCGCACGTTTGGCTTCGCGGTCGGGAAGCGGCTCATAACCCAGATTCCGCAGTTCGTCTAAGTAGGCGATTTCCACAAGCCGCTGCGCCTCACCCGCCACCCTCACACGCTTAACGCGCTCTTCGCCGTAAACCTGCTGAAGCTCAGCAGCCGCCACATCAAAAACGTAGCCCTGACACACATGAATCGCCTCATCAAGCCTCGGCTGCAGAGCCGCCACAAGCCGCAACGTCACGCGTGAAGCCTCTTGCAGATAGACTTTCTCAGCGTAAAGCGCCTTATCCTGATAAAACCTGACGTCAACCAAATCGTATTTGAATTCGCCGGTTTCCTCTCGGTAAACACCTATAACCACGCCGAAAAGCAGGTCGCCGCTACCCGCGTCATCAACCACAAGCGTCATAGAAACCAACGAGCCTCTTTACCCTTACGCATAAGCCAGACACATATAAAAAGCAGTATTCCAAGAATTAGGAAAAACCTCCACACAGCACACTCAGGCCTCAACAGCATATTTCACACGCGGAAGACACAACCAGAAAATGGGGGGTTACGCCAACATTTCCATAAGAAACCGGGGAAGTAGCAACAAAACCGCAGACATACGCCTAACACCAAAGGAAAACTGTTCAAATCTATAGTACAACTTGTACTAAAACATAGAATTAGATAATGGTTTCCAGTAAACTTGTTGCGTCGAGATTAATCGCCTTGGAAGCGCCTCAACACTAGTCCAAATTGAGGTACAGAAAGAAATCGCACGGCAACGAGACGAGGGAGACAGAAAAAAGAGAGACCGAAGTCTTCCGGAAATTCTCAATTATCGGTTCGGTAAAAGAGCTAAGACTGTTGATGGAGCAGAAGGCGATAATGGTATAAAGGGCCATGGCGAGAAACTATACTTTCCGAGGTGCATACAAATTAAACCGACCTTAATCATCGTGTGCAGCAAATGCGGCGGCTTATTCCTCACACCACAAGACCAGAAAACAAAGACCTGCCCATACTGCGGCGCACGCATCGATGTAAGAAAAGCTAAGCGGGTTGCCGCCGCCCGAAACGCTTTCGAAGCCTCCGAGATGCTGCGAAACTTGAAAGCGAAAAGGGGCTTCAGCCGCAGCTAACCTAGGCCTATCTGCCTGAGCATCTCGCAGACCTTGCATAGCTTAGCGGACGCGGGTTCGCCGCAGACGACGCATTCTTTGAATTCGGCCTTGCTGGCGATGGCATCCAGCGCGGGTCTTAAGCGCTCTATGGATTTGAAAACCGCAAATTTTGTTCCCGGATGCCGCTCTTCCATGTGGTTAAGCATGAAGCGCATCTCGTTCCGCAGTGCCGCCGAGGCATAGGGACATGGCACATCCTGAAACTGGATTTTCTTAACGTACGCGTACAAGGCGCTTTCTTTCTCTGGTATCTCACAGAACGGCCGGACTTTCTGCACGAACCGCGGATGCGCCTCGTCCGTGACGGGTTTCTCCTTGGCCAGCCGCGTGATGTCGCCGCGGAAAATGTTCAAAAGAATCGTTTGCGCCTCATCATCCAGCGTGTGCGCCGTGGCAATCTTGTCAGCGCCAACCTCACGTGCAACCACATTCAGCGCTCTCCGCCGTAATACACCGCAGTAAGCGCAGGGCGTAAGCTCGCTGGCACTCTTCTCTCGTGCTTTCGCGACTATCTCGTCCAGCGTAAAGCCAAAAAGCGTCTTAAAGGCAGCCACGTTATGCTCTATGCCGAGCGTTTTGCAGTTTGCCGCCGCAATTGCGAGAGCTTCGTCTCTGTAGCCCTTTATGCCCTCATCAACGGTGACAGCCACCAGCGAAGCCTTCGGATGCCGACGCTCTATCTTCGCCAAAATATGCAGCAGGCTTAGGCTGTCTTTGCCGCCGGAAACCGCCACCGCTATACGGTCGTCAAAACGGAACATCTTGTACGTGGCAATGGTCACCCGCACCTTCGCTTCAATGGATTCGGCGAAGCATTTTCGGCAAAGCTTCTCGCCAGAGTAACGCCTAAAAAAGAAAGCTTCTCGGCGCCTGCAGACCGTGCAGACAGCGGCGGCAGTATCAGGGCACATTGAATGTTTCACGCTGGTAATGTCTTGATTAAGAATTGCTAAATAAACACATTTGCACAATATTCCGTAAAGAGACGGTGAAGGATGGCTGCTAAGCCCAAAAAGCAATGGGAATACCGCGAAGTCGTCTACACCAGCAAGCGTTGGCAGCTGCTCAAGGAATATCGTGAAAAAGCCCTGCGCATAATGGCTGCGCTGGAGCAATGTCACTTGCAGACGCTGGTGCATGGCAGCATAGCCCGAGGCGACGTAAACGAGAGAAGCGACATCGACGTTTTCGTCGCCGAGCCACCTTCCTCTTTCATGGTGGAAACTGCCTTGGAGAAAGCTGGGCTGCCTATTAACGCGCGTTTGCTGGTGCAGGCTACACCGCTCTACGCCATGAAGGCGCATATCATGATAGATGAGAAGACAAGTGTCTCCTTTTCGTTGACGCGTATGCGCAAGGTTGAACGGGAATTCTACAGGTTCGGCGGCGAAGTAACCCTCAAGCAGCTAAAAGCGAACGCGCGTGTGGCTGGCGTAGATAAGCGGCTGATGCTTATTGAACCCGTAGAGAAGGGACATTTGGAGAGCAGCATAATCGGCCATGAGGACTATGCGGCTAAAGTTCTGGGCGTGTCGGTGGAGACCGTGCGAGACCGAGTTCGTGCTCTGCTGAAAAGGGACGAGGTTGGCAGGACAGGCGTCTTCATAAAAAGGGAGTTAGCGCCAGAGGAAACTTTTGAGATGGCGCTGCAGAAACTTGCAGATGAGAACCCGGCTGTGCGGCGAAGGCTGAAGCGCGAGGCTTAGTCGCTGTAGTAGATGAGGTTTTTCTCTTCGAGGATTTTCTGTATTTTATCGACGGCCTCGTAAACTTGCTCTTCCTTCTTGGCGCCGACGCATACCAGCTTTCCAGCTGAGAAGATTAGGAAGACCACTGGCGGCTCATCCATTCGGTAAACGGCGCCGGGGAACTGCTCTGGCTCATACATGACTCGGCTGAGTTTGAACACGAGGCTTTCAAGGTCGATTTCGCCGCCTAACTCGGCAGAGGCAACAATGTTCTGAATGTTCACCACAGGCTTTTCGGTTATTTGGATGCCCTTGCTGCGCAGCTCGTTGACTACCCTTTCCACCGCAGTACGCGATTCTTTCTCGGACTTGGCGCCTGTGCACACCATCTTGCCTGTGCCGAAAATCAGCGTGGCAGTCTTGGGCTCTTTAAGGCGGAAAACCAAGCCGGGAAACACGTTTGGATTATACTCTGTCTGGGGGAACTTGTCCACTATTTCCTGCAAGTCGATTTTCTGGTTTAGAGAAACCGACGCAACAATGTTCTGGATTGAGATTATTGGTTTTCTCTTGCTCATTTAAAGCTCACTTGTCTTCTCTATTTAAATAAGCACAAGTATATAACATAATCTCTTTATAAAGCGGCTCTTAGCGCAGTTTTCGCCCTTTATTGCATAAAATGCCTCTGCGACGCGGCAAACAATGAAGCGTGTAGAAAAAAGGAGGAGATTGAAGTGTGTTTTATTTGCTTCGTTTTCTAAGCGCTACTGCGGCTATGGCGACTACCACGGCGGTTGCCACTAAGCCAACCAGCAGATAAGCTCTTGACGACCAATTATTTTCAGGTTCTGTGGGAGCCTCAGAAGGCACAGCTGACGACTCACTGGGCGACGACGCCACAACAGACAACGATGAATTCCCACTCAAGTCTCCGAGATAGCCGTATTCGCTGATGTAGGCGATTTCTTTTGTGTCTCCCCACACGCCAACTTGGATGCCGACAGCGCCGCCAACACTCGCGTTGAAGTAGAACACCATCTGCCACAAGGGGTAAAGCGCCAAAGGATCTCTAACTGCACTGCCAGGATCAACAAAATGATCATTGGGATCCCGCTTATAGAACAGGCCGGGTATCATGCTAAGCCCTACTTCAACATAACCTGACCAGCCAGGCGGCTTCACATAAAACTCCGTGCCATTTTCATCACGAAACTTCATATCGAAATTCTTTGCGGCGTCCCACCCAATCCCTTTAGCTTCCTCCTCGGAAATAACGCTGAAACAGCCAACAGTAAACAAATTCCAGGTATCCGCGAAGAATAGCTCGTTACCTCCAAAATCTATTACCAAGCACTTGTTGGGCATGTCAACTCCCCTCTCAGTGTAAATCCACTTAATGCCGGTCGTTGTAGTTTCCATCTTCATGCTACCCGAAGCGGCAGTGGAAGGAACAAAACCGGTAATGTTATTAAGCATACTTAGAGCAGTACTTGGCGAAGCTAATTCAACACCGCCAAGCAAGTTTAACGCGGAAGTAAGATGCGCAGTGTTTACCTTGTAGCCTTCGGCGAAGCTCTGGTATCTTTGCAGTATACCTTTTGTCTCCTCAAGAGCGTTAGTTGATGGTTGCCGCGAATAAATAATTGACCCGTTCATAATATGAACTGTAAGCCAAGTCAATAAGCCGTTGTCAAAAAAGCCGCTCACACTTATCATACTACCATTCGACTCAAGATAGAAGCTTACACCTTCCTCCTTAACGACGCCGCCAAACCATAAGGGGTAACTAAAGCCTGAACCTATATTTGTCATGTTATATCGTGACATGTCAATTCCTACGACTTCGCTTAGAAATTTCTGCAGTTTGGCCTCCGCCTCAGGCGCTTCTCTGTAGGCTCTTGAACACGGCACTAATGGAACTGCAACGATTGTCACCAGTAACAACGCAGCAACAAACCCTTTTGTGGAGACTCTCATCTTGCTTTTCCTCCTTAATAGGGCAAAATCAAGTTACTGTTACCGAACACGCGCATGCGGCAATACCACCAGCCAACCATACCCGCTTCTGGAGAATACACCCAATCTCCGCTTGAAAGTTTCGACGTGCCAAAATTATATCCAGGCCCAAACACCATCCGCGCTGCATAGTCAAGGGAACTCTGTTTGCGTGGACTCCATAGTTATCTATGCCTAAGGCATATCGGTAGAAGTAGTAGGGAACCCATTTATATTGCATGCCGTTATAGCCTGTAGGATTCACCATCCAAGGTGAAATCGTTTCCCAACCTACATAGCAGTAGCTTCCATAATCAGGAGAATTATAACCGTCAACACTCATACTCGACGAACCCGTCCACGCCAACGGCATACCCACAACAGTAGGCGGCACAGAATAAGGATTAACAACAAAACCATATTTCGTGTTAGGATTAGACGGAGGCGGATAACTCGGACTAGACGCAGGAGAAGTAATCCCAGCCACATTATACCAGTCCCCATTCGCATTATACCAGTAAAGCCCACCATTCCCGCAAGTCCAAACGAACGCAAAATACTGCTTACTCGCTATAGGCTGCCACCAATTATATGGCGGAGGCCAAAGATAATAGTTGGCGTACTTATAGACATCATAGTCAAAAATATCCTGACCATTATGCCCATAAAACCCAAGATAACCAAAAGGCAACGGGCTTCCTCCCGCAGGCTTGAAGTCCCCAACCCACCAAGCAGTCGCCCAAGAAACACCATTATTAGGCAATTGACAATACTGAAGCACTTGAGCCACATACCCAAGCTGCGTATATGTTCCGTAAGCATTTGACAGCGCCCAAGTGCCCGTATTATAGAAGCACCAGTAAATCTCGTTGCAAATCCAAGACTCAGCATCACCCTCGCCTGCCGGATACCCAGACGGCGCAAGATGCCCCCACTGCACAGCAACCTTAGAAGCCGACACTGATTTTACATCCAGCAGTGATGATGCAGCAGCAAACAAAAGCAGCAGCGCGCAAACAACCATACAAAGTGCCCGCATACCCAATTTCCACCCACGCATAATCAACGCGCAACTTCCACACAAAAAATAAAGCACAAAATTATATTAAAACTTTGTTCTAAAATTAGATTCAAAATTTAACCCATTAAAAATGAAAAACAATTCAAAACAGCAGCCACAACAACAAAACTCAACCCCGCCCAACAGAAGCAACACCAGCAACAGGAAACCTGAGCAACGCGGCTATTCCGCCTAGGGCGCGAAGTTTGTCTCCTGCCTCATGCTCCGAGCTGATTAAAGTGATGCCTCCGCCATGCTGCTCAACAGCCCGCATAAGCGCCTCCAACTGCAAGCGCTGTTCATCCGCCGCCTCACGCAGCAATATGTCGGCTATAGCTAGTTTTTCAACCGCGCCCATTTTCACCGCTTGCTCAACCGCCTCAAGCCCATAAGCCACAGTGGCTTCGCCTTTTCCAAGGCGCTTCATAACATCCTCCATGACCTCAGCCTCATCTATAATGCGCAGTTGCCTTGCAGCTTTCGATAGCACGCCCGAGCGAAGTGCTTCGTAGATGCCAGCGGCGCCGCCGCTGTTAACGCTTTTTACGTCTGCAACCGACTTCGCCATGTCCGCAGCTTCCTCCGCAAGAAACCGCGCAAAGTCATTTTTCACGAAGCCCACACCGAGGATGACGATTGGGCTATGCGTCGGCGCCCAAAGCTGCGCCAGGCTATTCAGCACTCGGCGGAAATACGCTTTTGCAGCAGCCACGCGGTTTTCGGCTTCAAGCTTGCCCGGCAGTTTCACGCGCTCTTCCACCTTAATGTCCACGCCATACTGCCTCGTCTCAGCTATGGCGTAGCCTTCATCATCAATCGCAACGATAAGCAGCGGCTTCTCGGCTCTGCTTGCCAGCGTCAGCCTGTCAAGAAGGTGCTTGGGCCACTCTTTTTTAACGATGGTTAAAGGCTGGTTTAGAGCTATGCTGATGGTGTGATGCGCGCCTCGGGGGATTATGTCGGGCGCGTGGCAGATTAAGCCGTGAACCCGCAACTTCCCCATAAATTTGTCCCAGCTCACGGATTCCACCGTCACGCCCATGAAGGCTGAGATGCGCTCGCCACTTTTTGGCCGCGAGTAATCCTGCTCGGTTTTTATGGCTCTTGAGGAGTAAGCGTAAACCTCGTCACCCTTATAGATGACGTTGTAAAGATGCCACAGGTCATCTTCCGATGTGGGGACGACTTTAACGAAGCCCTGCTGAAGGTTCTTCTCGATTATCTTCACTTTTCCGCCTCTCAAAATAGAGAATAGGACAGCGAGGGTAAATAGCTTTCACCGCAGAATTCTCCTTTTAGGAAATGGCTAAGCGCATCGAAAGGCTATTATCCATCCTTCACATCATGCTTTAATTTCTCAAAGGCTAATTGAAGGGCTTAAGCTTGATACTTGCAGAGTTTAAGTATGAACCCCGAAAGGTGGAGAGAGGCTACAACAACAGAACGCTCTACGTGAATCTCTCCAACATGCAAATTGCCAGCAAACCAGTCTCAGAGAAAATGAAGGAAACGTTCACGGGCGGCCGCGGCTTCAACCTGTGGCTACTCTGGAACGCTTTGCCCAAAAACCGCATCGTGCGGTGGGATGACCCAGAAAACGAAATCTGCATTGCCTCCGGCCCTTTAGGTGGCATTCCTGTTTATCCTGGCAGCGGAAAGAGCATAGCAGTTTCCATCTCGCCATTGACAAATATGGTTGTGGACTCTAACGTGGGCGGCTACTTTGGACCTTACCTAAAGTTCGCAGGCTGGGACGCGCTTGAAGTGCAAGGCAAACCCAAATCCGAAGTAGTCATATTCATCGACGGCGACGAGTGCAAGGTTCAAGTGGAAACCGCGGACGAGCTGCCCTCGGAAGCGCACTTGGTCACCGACCTCTTAGCGGAGAAGTATGGCAAAGATAACCCGCTGAGCATATCGGTGGTTTCTTCTGGCCCAGGCGCGGAGCACACGCTGATCGGCTGCTTGAACGTATCTTGGTACGACGCGGCGAGGCGTGTGCATCGGCTGAAGCAGGCTGGCCGTGGCGGCATAGGCACGGTGCTGCGTAACAAGCGGATAAAGGCCATCGTAGTCAAGTATTCGGGGCGGATAACCGTTGAAAGTAACGGGCCCGCTGACGCCGCGTTGGTGAAGGAGGTCGGCACCGCCCATAACAGGGAGATAAGGCTGCTTGATCCAAAGCAGAACGAGATGTCCATTATCGGGTCGCCTCAGCTTGTTTCTGCAATGAATAATTTTGACCTGCTGCCCGTGAATAATTTCCGCTTTGGCTCACATCCTGAAGCAGAAAAGCTTGGACGCGAAGTTTACCGAAGCAAGTTCCACAAGGGCTTTGACGGCTGCTGGATGGGCTGCGCATTATCTTGCGCGCATGTCGTCAAGGATTTCGAGTTGAAAACTGGCCCGTATAAGGGGCAGAAGGTATTCGTCACCGGCCCGGAGTATGAGACTGCGGCGGCGGTGGGCAGCAACTGCGGCATCTTCGACGTGGATCACGTTATCGAAATGAACTTCTACTGCGACATCTACGGCGTGGACACCATAAGCGTAGGCACCGCCACAGCGTTCGCCATGGAATGCTACGAGATGGGCTTAATTGGCAAGGAAGCCACAGGCGGCTTGGATTTGCGTTTCGGCAACAAGGAAGCAGCGCTGGAGCTGGTGCATCAGATGGCGCGTGGCGAAGGCTTCGGCGTCATTGTCGGTCAAGGCATAAGGCGAATGAAGAAAATTTTCGCGGAGAAATACGGCGCCGACCCCGCGGTTATGAATGACATCGGCATGGAAGCGAAAGGCTTAGAGTTCTCAGAATACGTTACCAAGGAGTCGCTGGCGCAGCAGGGCGGCTACGGGCTAACGCTTAAAGGCCCGCAGCACGACGAGGCATGGCTGATTTTCCTCGACATGGTGCATAACCTGATGCCCACGTTCGAGCAGAAAGCCGAAAGCCTGCACTGGTTCCCCATGTGGCGCACGTGGTTCGGGCTTAACGGCTTGTGCAAGCTGCCGTGGAACGATGTTGTGCCAGAAAACAACAAGCAGACGAAGGAACCTGCCAAAGTCATGGCGCACGTAGAGAACTACGCCAAGCTGTTCTATGCGGTTACGGGCAAGAAAGTTACCGTGGACGACTTGATACTGATGAGCGAGCGGGTCTACAATTTCCAGCGCATCTTCAACCTGCGCATGGGCTATGGCACACGCGAGCACGACGCAATACCCTACCGCGCCGTTGGCCCCGTCACGAAAGAAGAGTATGAGAGCCGCAGAGACCGCTACGACAAGCAGCTTAAGGAGAAGTTGGGCATCGACCCCGCTGGCAAGTCAACAGAGGAAAAAATCGCCATCCTAAGGCGCCATCGCGAAGCGGAGTATGAGAAGCTGAAGGATGCAGTTTACAAGCGCCGCGGCTGGACACCAAACGGAGTACCCACAGTAGAGAAGGCGAAGGCGCTGGGCATAGACTTCCCAGACGTAATAGCCCTCCTAAAACAAAAGCAATAGACGCCACTATCAATACAACAGTTTTTCCATTTTTGCAGCTTACGCTTTACACACAGATTATTCCGATATTAGTTAGAAGCACTAAAATCTCTGCTTAATCGCAAATCTTTAGTCAATGAAACGCCATAAGTAATAAAGAAAAAATAGCAAGGGAAAACTGCTATCTGCTTCGCTTCTTAATGGTTATTGCAACTACGGCAATCAACGCGACCAGCACACCTAAGCCAACCAGCAGATAAGCACTTGACGACCAATCATTATCAGGTTCTGCAGGCGCCTCAGAAGGCGCAACCGAAGGCTCAGAAGGCACCGACACCACAACAGACAACGATGAATTCCCACCAAAATCCCCAAGGTAACCATACGGAGTAATATAGGCAATTTCCCTCGTATCACCCCATACACCAACAGCAATGCCATAAGTGTTGCTAATATTTTTGCTGAAATAGAGTACTATCTCCCAAAGCGGATAAAGCGCCAAGGGATTTCTGATCGTGTTACCGCCGCTTAAGATACGCAGTTCTTTGTTTGACTCATCGTTATATATTTCTCCAGGCACCATGTTTAGCAATATAGAAGTCAGGTTTGACCAGCCTGGCTTTTCAGCAACGAATAAAGTGCCATTCTCGCCAACTAAAGTCAAATTGTAGTTGTCTGCAGCTTTAACAGCTATCTCTAAGGCTTCTTTCTCGGAAATAACGCTGAAGGCGCCAACTGTGAAAAGATTCCAAGTATCAGCGAAAAACAATTTATTGCCGCCATAACTTATTGACAGGATTTTGTTGGGCATATCAACGCCTTTTTCGGTATAAATCCAGCTAATACGTTTTTCAGTCGTTTCTAGCTTCATATTCCCTGCATAGGTAACAGAAGGAGCAAAACCAGTAATATTGTTGAACATGTACAAGTCGGCGCTCGCTGAAGATGCACTGACGGCGTTTTTCAGTAGTGTTAAAGCTGAATCTACATGCGCAGTGCTGAAGCCACAGTTTTGGGCGAAGACTTTGTACCTCTGCAGAATGTTTCTTGACTCGTCAACAGCATTAGTTGATTGTTGATGCTTGAAATTTATTGAACCATTTTCTGGAGCGTAAATAAATATGCCTCTAATGAAACAATTGAGGAATAGCCCCATTACGGTGATGTTTCCTTCTTTGGAAACAAGTTCCAGATATACATGTTCCTCTTTGGCGTTGCCGCCGTATTCTGGGGGATATTTGAAGCTGTAGTTTTCAGTAGTTATATTATATTTGTTTAGATCAAGCTCAACGACCTCGCTTAGGAACATATATAACATCTCCTTTGCGGTGAAGTCTGCTATATCGGCCCTCGAAGTTTGGATGAATAGAGTTGCCAAAATCAACAGGACAATTATGGCCACACTTGTTTTCTCTAACATTTTCATTTGCTCTTCCTCCTTAGTAGGGCAAAATCAAGTTACTGTTGCCGTACACTCTCAATCGGCAATACCACCATCCTCCTGGACCAGGATCCCAATATCCACTATAAAGCGTTGTATCATCTAAAGATTGGATGCCTAATGTCATTAATGTTGCATAGTCAAGGGACTGCTTTATTGTATGATGTGTAGGTCCGTAATCTATTCCTAGAGCATAGCGGTAGAAGTGGTTAACAAAATCTTTGTAGAACTTGCCATTGTAGTTCGTGGGGTTTACCATGAATGGCGAGATGTTTTCCCAGCCTATATAACAATAGCTTCCGCTGGGCGAGTGGTATCCATCAGTGCTCATGCTTAATGTACCAGTAAACCCATAAGGCATACCGACAACAGTAGGAGGCGTGGAGTAGGGGTTTTCAACATATCCGTACTTTGTAAATGGATTGATTGGAATGTACGTAGGTTTATTCACACTTACATCAGGAGCCGTAATCCCAGTTACATTCCACGTATTGCCATTAGAATCAAAATAGAGACCTCCATTTGCGCAAGTCCAGATGAAACTAAAATACTGCTTACTAGGTATTGGCTGGCACCGTCCGTTAGGAGGAGGCCACCAGTAGTAGTTAGCGTATGCGTATACATTGTAATCCCAAATGTGTTGGTTATTATACCCGTAGCATGCCCGATGTTTAGGCGGGTAATTTCCATCTGGTTTAAAATCTCCAACCCACCAAATCGTTGCCCAATCAACATTATTGTATGGATATTGGCAATACTGAAGGACAGAAAGCACATAGCCTTGTTGAGTGTATTCTCCCCAAGCGTTTGAGGGCGCCCAACCTTGATTATAGAAATACCAATAGATTTGATCGCAAATCCACATTTCTGCGTTCTGCTCACCTGCAGGAGGATTAGGGTAAAGATAACCCCATTGTGTAGCAACTTTAAGTGCACTGGCGGATTTTACATCCAGCAGTGATGATGCAGCAGCAAACAGAAGCAGCAGCGCGCAAACAACCATACAAGGTGTCCGCATCTCCAATTTCCACCCACGCATAATCAACGCGCAACTTCCACACAAAAAATAAAGCACAAAATTATATTAAAACTTTGCCCTAAAATGAGATTCAAAATTGAACCAAGTAAAAAATGAAAAAAACAATTCAAAACAGCAGCAGCCACAACAACAAAACTCAACCCCGCCCGACAGAAGCAACATCAGCAACAGGAAACCCGCTAAAAACGCACAAGCGAATTATACAGTCTGTTCTAAAAATTAGCATTAAATATGGCAAAGACAGTAGAACATTTGTGATTTGATGGCCAAAGCTGCAGAGCCGCCGAAGAAGCCGAACCGCAAAGTCTATTACAGTTTCGCCTTAGTCTCAGTCTTGGTTGTCGTGCTTGCAGTAGCTTTCCTAGGGTTTCAAAGCGTAACAGTTCAGGACCCGCTTTTATATAATGATGCCTTAACGGTTCAGCTTGCGACGGATAAAGAGGTATACAGGAAAGGCGAAGATGTGGCAATAACGGCCTGCGTGATTAACGGCAAAAATGAACACGTCAACTGCACGACAGCAATATCGTATAAGGTGTTTGACTCAGCAGGACAGGAGGTCTACAGCTGCATAACCTTCATTACGCTTCCAATCCCAGTGCCTACATACCAGCCGCATTCCAAGTACTCCTATTCCCCGCATGTTTGGAATCAGAAAAACTCTAACTACACACAGGTGGAAGCCGGCAATTACACAATCAAGGTCTCTCTTGAGCATGGAGCCGCCGATTGCAAAATCCAAATCACCGAGTAAGCACTGAGCTTTGAGAGAAATCTGCTTTATAAAAAGGAGGCTGCAGTCTCCACAAGCAACAGAAAACAAAATGGAAAAAAAGACAGTGGTTTACTTCAGCGGCACATACATTGAAGACCGCGAAGCACCAATGCCTGGAGTTCCATGCTTAACAGGCTTGTTTGTTATGGCAAACTCGCCTAGATAATGTCCAATCATCTCAGGCCTTATTTCTACAGGCAAAAATTCCTTGCCGTTATGCACAAGAATCTTGGCGCCAATCATCTCGGGCAGAATAACCAAATCGCGCACATGAGTCTTTACAGTAACACTTTCGCCCTTCTTAGCGGCTTCTTGGGCCTCGCGTATCTTTCCCAGCAATATTCGCTGCTCAGGTGTCAAGCCGCGCTGAAGACTTCGCCTCTGCCTTGCAGGAAGCAGATTAATGAACTCGTCCATAGACATGGCTTGCAAACTGCTCAGCGTGTAACCGCGATACATGAATTCTCTCGGCATTTTTCCTCACCTAATTTTACATATGCTTAACGCTATAAACGTTATTTCATGCTGTTTTCCGTTTACGCTTTTGCCCTGCACCTCTAGCAGCAATCAACCCAACCTTCTGTCCTGGCGGCGCACCATGCGAAGTCGTAGTAACCTTGCGAGCGCTACGTTTGCTACTGCCATAGGGGTGAACGGCAGCCACCATGGCTCTTCCCCTAGTCCGCGGATACTTGCGTCCTCTTGCACGCATCAGATGGAACTTTTCTCCCGCCTTAAGGAACGGCTTTTCGGTTCTGCCGCCGCCAGAAACCACGCCGACAGTGGCCATGCAATAATCATCAACGTAACGTGTACGACCAGAAGGCAACCGAATCATCGTGCCCTGCGGAGTATGCGCAACAACCGTGGCATAGGCGCCTGAAGACTTGGCCAACTTTCCGCCGTCTCCTGGCCGAAGCTCAAGATTACAGACTAAAGTTCCCTCAGGAACTTTTCCCAACGGTAGAATATTACCTATTTCCGAAGGAGCCTTCCCGCCTAGGCTAATTTGCTGTCCTAAAGAAACGCCTTCAGGAGCGGCAATGTAGCATGTTTCGCCATTTTCAAAACGGATAAACGCTAAAGGCGCACCGCGACCAGCATCATGCACAAGAGACTCAATTACGCCGTTTATTGAAGACTCAAAATAGTCCTTGGAAGATATTGACGCAGGATACTTTGCAGGAGCAACGCGCTTATGGGTTGCAGCTCTAAAAGGTGAGCCGCCGCGACCACGCCTCTGAACACGAATTCTTTTACCCACTAATCATGCCTCCACATTAATTTTACAAGATGCCTAATTTAATCGCGACATCTGACGCTTTATACTCTGGCTTAAGCTTAACGAAAGCCTTTTTCTCGCCTTGCGGCGTTATCTGAACAGTAACCTTATCAACCTTCACTTCGTAAAGCGCCTCAACAGCCCTCTTCACATCAGCTTTGCTGGCGTCAAGATTAACCAAAAAGATTAGCTTATTATCCTTCTCCACCATGAGACTCGCAGATTCCGTCATCAACGGATGAAGAATAACCTCATCGATGTTCATTATTCAACTTTCCCTCCACCATAAAGCTTAGCCAACTGCGCAATTGCGCCATTTGTCCACAATGTCAACCTGCCAGGATGCGTGCCCGGCGCCAGCAACTCCACATTAAGCCCGCTAACTGTGGCGACATCAACTCCTGGCAAGTTACTCGCCGCAGCACCTACCCCCTTATCTTCAGCCACAACAATAAGCGGCCCCACAGCCTGCTTCATTTTCCTGCCTCTCCGCTTGCCTTTTCCAGCACGAATTTTTCGGCTCTCTCTTACACGATAAACATCAGATAAAACACCTAAATGCGTAAGCGCCGCTTCCAACTCGCTCGTCTTAGCAAGCGCCTCAAACGAGTCGGCAACCACTAAAGGAAACTCGGGGACATCCTCGACACGATGCCCTCTCGCAGCCACAGCATCCTTAGACGCAGTAGCAGCTATAGCTGAAAACAACGCAAGCCGAGCTTCCTTCCTAGGAATACGCCGCACAATATTCTTTTCAGCCTTAGGCGGATGAGGCTGCCGTCCACCAACGGTGCTTGGAGCAAAAGCCGCTCTGCCGCCTCCACCCTTCACGCGTGGCACACGCGCTATTCCCATTCCCGTGCCGCGAGATTCTGCGCTAGTTCTTTTTCCAGCCATTGGGTCGCGTCCCTGAGGTTGAAGCCTGCTGGATTGAACTGCAAGCACAGCGCGTTTTATCACGTCAGGTCTTATTGGCGTCTCAAAAACGTCTGGAAGAGTTACTTTGTCTACGGGTTTTC
This sequence comes from Bathyarchaeia archaeon, assembly GCA_038849555.1. Lineage (GTDB taxonomy): Archaea > Thermoproteota > Bathyarchaeia > Bathyarchaeales > Bathycorpusculaceae > JAOAIV01. The sequence continues at coordinate 17,562 of JAWCMT010000004.1, forward strand.
CTTGAAGGTCAAAGATTTTCACGGTTTTTTTAGCAGGCATACATTTAGTCTCCGTTATTTCCCTTGAGGTGAATCAAGCGATATATAGGTAATTTGCGGCGGAGCTTCAGGCACTTCCTTTGGCGGCCGCGCTGGATAACGTAGCCGTATGAGACGCTTTTCAGTGCCAGGGATGCTTCCGTCTATGAGCATGTAGGGCCCTTTGAGTATGCCGTAGCGTATAAAGCCGCCTTTTACTGTCACTTCCTTGCCATCCTTGCCAATTTTAAGTATGCGCTTATTGTACTCGGTTCTTTGATGATAACCCATTTGACCCGCACGTGGAATAGTGTACATGATGTGATGAGGATTCCATGGGCCTAACGTGGCGATGCCGCGTTTGGTTTTCCTTCCTTTATGCTGAAGAATGGTGACGCCCCAGCGTTTAACTGGACCTTGGAAGCCCTTGCCCGTGGTGATGGCCGCTATATCAATGTATTGGCCATCTTTGAAGACTTCCTCCGCGGTTACGGTTTTGCCTAAAAGTGCTTTCGCATACTCGAGCTGTTTGGGTATGGTCCCTCCTCCGATTTCGATTTCGGTGATTTCGGGTTTTTTCTTGGAGAGGCTGGCTTGTCTGGGCTGTGTTGCAGCGATAACGCGGACAACAGCGGTTTTCGGCAGGTTCTGCTCGAGTTTCTGAAGCATTTTTTCAGTGTCAAAGTTTTCAGGCAGCACTAATGCGCGGTCAAGATCGGCTGGAGGATCTTTCATCCATGCCTCAGTGAGGTTCTTAAGGCCATAGGGCGTTTTAGTGTAAGTGCGGATTCCGCATATAAGCATAGGCGGTGTTTCTATTACCGTGGCAGCGCGCATTACTTCTTTTCCGAAGTTTGGGCTGCGTTTTCGGTCTTCTATGGTGAAGACGTAGGTCATTCCCGCCTTGTAACCTGCAAAGCCTAAAAGCCTGGGAGCGTCTGCGCTGATTTTCGGCCAGTAGCGTATCCTTGCGACTGGTCGTTTGGCGCGTTTCCTAGGCAAATAGGCAAGTGAACCATGTTTTGGAGCATGAGTTTTTCTGTGACCCATTGTATACCCGCTTCGCGTCTTTTAGCAATAATAAACTAGAGTAATAAACGTTACCATTGTGGTTCATGTTTCTTTTGCGAAGTTTTGTGCTCTGCGAAGCTTATATCCTTTTTATATAGGCGTGGAAAATAGTTGTAGACACGCATGCCGAGTAATGCTTTCAGCTTTAATGATTAAGGGCAGGACAGGTTTTGCTGAGAGCAAACGTTGGCTTGTCTGGGTAGAGCTAGTCGTCTATTATTTCGAGCATTGGTTGGCCGCAGCATACTGGGTTCTTTTGTTCGTGGCAGTTGTGTTCATGAGTGCAGTGGCATGTTTCATAGTCGCCGACAATTTTTCGGCCGCATTTTTTACATTGGAAAGTAGGCACTGATGCTCGCATCCTTTTACAACAGATGCTTTGGCGCGTGGCATAAATAGTTTTCACTTGAAATGCCTCGCAGCTTGAACGGCGAAAACATAGCGGCGCTTTGTATGCGACTTTGACAGGTATGTCAAGAGAGGTTTTTGATGGCTTCTGCGATTTTTTCAGCTGCTCTTCCATCGCCAAAGGGAGACAAGCTTGGAAGTTGCTTTTTGCTGGTTAGAGCTGCGCCTATGGCGGAGAGTATCCCGCTTTTTTCGGTTCCAGCAACCGTGGCGAAACCTGCTTCTACGGCTTCAGGTCTTTCTGTTGAGAGCCTAATCACTACTATGGGCTTCCTGATGCAGGGTGCAGTGGCTTCTTCCTGTATGCCGCCTGAATCAGTAATGATTAACTCGCATTTTCTCAGCAGCACAAGAAAATCCAAGTAGCCCACAGGAGGCAAAACCTGAATGTTCCTGCTCTTTTTGACTTTTGCAAGTAATCCGCTCTGGCGTAGCCGCTTCTTCGTACGCGGATGCACAGGATAGACAATGGGCAACGGCGATTCTGCGAAGGCTTCTATGAAATTCTTTAGCACTGCCGGGTCATCCACGTTTTCGGCTCTGTGCGCCGTTGCAAGGGCAAACTTTTCGAAGCGCACCTCAGCGAGAATTCGGGACCTCTTTTCTGCTATGGATAGATGCTGATGCACGGCGTCGATAACCGTGTTGCCGGTTACGTAAATTTTGCCCCAGACACACTCGCTTTTCAAGTTAGCTTCTGCCCGTGGCGTCGGAGCAAACAAATACGCTGACAGATGGTCGGTTAAGCGCCTGTTATACTCTTCAGGCATACGCAGGTCAAAACTTCTTAAGCCAGCTTCCACATGACCCACGGGGATTCCATGCTTGTTTGCCGCCAGAGCTGCGGCAAGCACGCTGTTGGTGTCGCCTTCGACCAGAACCAGTGCTGGCGCGGTTTTCTTGAGTAGCGCAGTCATGTTTAGCATTATCCGTGCTGTCTGTGCAGCAGGCGATGCGGCAGCAATTTTAAAGGTGACGCTTGGCGGGGGAAGCTCCAGTTCTTCGATGAACTGCTGCGACATATTATAGTCATAGTGCTGCCCGCAGTGGACAAAAGTGAAGGGAACTCGGTTTCTCTGCAAAGCCCGTATGACAGGCGCCATCTTTATTATTTCAGGTCTTGTGCCGGCAACAGCCAGTACTGCCTTCATGTTTCCACTTATGTCTTCTTTAGATAGCCTTCTTTTGGCTCGTAGATTGTGCCTTCACGCAGCAGTTGGCTGAGCATGCGCTCCGTTTCAGCCTTTTGAATCTGATGCTTTGATTCCAACTCGCTTACAAGCGCGGCTTTTTCAACCATGCCTGTTTCCTTTTCCATTTCCACCAGCACTGAGAGAACTACTTGCAGCTTGTCGCGGACGCTTTTAGGTTTCCCAGTCATTATAAGGTCTATGTCCATTCTTTCTGAGGACACGTCTATTCCAACTTCCTCCAGAGACCGCCTCATGATGGCTATCGCTGCTTCCGCGTCTTCAACGGTGACCTCTTTTCTCAACGCTACGCGCGCTCTTGCCTCGGCTATGCGCACAAGCGACTCCAACTGCCTCGCGGTAATCGCTACAGGCGACCCCTCAGCTTCGCTTGCTGAACGCATCGCCAGATAAAAATCTCCGAGGCGCTTCGCGGCGGCGCTGCTCAGCGTCGGCTTAATGGTTTTTGCATAGCTCACGTATTTTCGCAGCAGGTCGGGCTCTATTTGCGCGTCTAAGGGGCTTGCGCCTCTCTTATGAATCTCGAGAATGTGCTCCAACATTTTTGCATCCGAATCTTTATTCGGGATGTCCCGTAACACGAAAATCAGGTCAAACCTGGACAGAATCGTCACGGGCAAAGAAATATTCTCGGCTACGGTTCTATGCGGCTCATACCTGCCTAAGGAGGGGTTAGCTGCGGCGAGTATGGCTGTGCGAGCGTTTAATGTGGCGACGATGCCGCCTTTCGCCACGGAAACCGTGTGCTGCTCCATGGCCTCGTGTATGGCAACGCGGTCTTCAGGACGCATCTTATCCATTTCGTCTATGCATGCTATGCCTTTGTCAGCCAGCACCAGAGCGCCTGCTTCGAGGCTCATGCTTCCGCCTTTCTCGCGGATTACGGCGGCGGTTAAGCCAGCAGCAGTTGTGCCTCTGCCAGAGGTGTACAATCCACGCGGCGCTATTCGGGCTACATACTGCAAAAGCTGGGATTTGGCGGTGCCTGGGTCACCGATTAGGAGCGTGTTTATTTCGCCACGTACAGTTATGTCTGGAAGGCTTTTGGATACACCGCCGAAGAGAAGATACATGATGGCCTCCTTGATGTGCTCGTAGCCGTAGATTGAAGGCGCTATCGAATTCATTATTTTCCTGTGAACCCACGGGTCTCTTGCAAGCGCAAGGATTTTCTCTTCTTCCTCAGGCGTGGGCGGAGAAGTCTCAGGTTCTTTACCCAGCACCACGATTGAATTGGCGTCCAAGTGTAAAATGAAAGTGCGAAGTTTCCCTATTCCCGGACGAGAAGGCGCAACCGCACGGACTATCCCAACTATTGAAACGTGATCGCCTGGTCGAGCAACATCAACGATGTCGCTGCCAACGAGCTTAACATTCACGGTGCGCGGCAGCTGGCCAGGCGGCAGGTCTTCAGGACGCTCTTGCAGGCGGAGGTCTTGGGAGTCAACGAATGTGGATTCGTCTTGCATGAATTCAAAAGGTCCCTTTTGCCTGCAAGTGGGGTCACTGCACTCGAAAGGCGCTCTCAGAAACGGGCCTGTCTGCTCCACGTGTGTTAAAGTGCCGCAGCGTTTGCATTTGAACGCGGCATTCATCACCATAGGCCGCACGGGCGTGGCTCTGACCACGATGGCTTCGATCATAACTAGTTTTCCAAGATGCTTTGAACCGAGCTTTCGCAGCGGCTCCTTGCCAAGCAACTGCACAATTCTGACGGTGATTTTGTCTATTTTCTGAGCGTATTCTGCGTCTTCTATTTCAAGCTGCTCACGTGCAGCGTTGCTGGCATACTGCAGGAAGACATCGGGTTTCTCCATCAGTCTCTCGGCTAGGCTCTGGTCAAATGCGAAGAGGTCTTCAAAATCGATGGTGACCGATTCGCGCCCAGCTATGGCCATCTGCGAGATTCGCTGGCGATACTTCTCTTTTTTGAAGAACTCGAGAAAACTTTTTTGCGGGTCTACCGTCTCTAACTCTCGGGCCATCCTGCTTCACGTTCTCCTTCAAAATTTAGAATCTGCGCTTTCCACTCATTGATTATCCTACTTAGGCAAGTGTAAATAAAGCGCTCTTCGCAGGTAAATTTCTTTTGAATCTGGTCAGGCTGAGGTGGACCAGAAGACAACGCGACAATCTTCTTTAAACGGGAATTCACTATGTCCCAAGCGGAATGCTTCGCCTTCTCATACTCCTGCACTTTCTCCGGATGCTTAGCTATCTCGCCCTTTATGCTCGCCAAGTAACGGCGAAGCCTCGGATAGAAATCCTCTGAAAGCTCGGAGATTTGCCCCGCCACTTGAACACGCTCTTTCCATTGAATCTTGTAAAGCTTAGTCGCGTCCAAGCAGTCGTCTTCGCGGAAATGGGCAATTCCCGCTTTAACCAGCTCCTGCGCTACCCAGTAATAAACTTCATACTCATTCCCTTCCGCTAAAGGCCCCAAAGATAACCCGGCAAGCTGAATCTCAGGATAATTTCGATCAGCAATAATTTTCACACGTAAATTTTCAAAACAAAAATCCAGATCCTTGACCCTTGACGGCACAGCTCTTTCCCCCTGCGGCACATATTTATGCGGCGAAGCAGAATATAAGAGCAGTAGTTTAAATGTTTAGATTAAATAATTTGTGATTTTAGGGAAAAACGCGGCAACGCCGCCTTACTACAGCCAGAGCCGCAGCTTGCAGAAGAAGCTGTTGCGCTATTTCAGCAAAATCCGTTTGTAAAGCTAAGAGCGAAGCTACAAGGTTACTGCAAAATCGAGCGGAAACTGCCTTTAAGTGTACCACTTCATAATCTCTGCTATTGCATTATCAGAGTAACCTGCATCTTTGAGGGCTCTCTGCAGGTCATCTGCGGTTTCAATATCCACAAGCAGCACCAAAAAAGGTTATTTTGAATCAGTATTTATCTTTTTATTCCGATTTCGGAATATGTCAAGAAATGCGCATAGACGCCGCTAACTGGGCTTATTGGCTATTGAAGCATACAACATTCAGCCATTGCCTGTGATTTGCCTTAGGATATTCCTATATACCAAGTTTTACAAAAGAGAGTTATTAGCTATTCATGGCGGAGGACAAATGAGGCAGATGCTGACGCAGAAACAAATTGTGGACGCTTTAATGAAGCCTGAAGCCTACGACGAGGCCGTGGGCAAAGTTGAGCTGGAGCAGACGCATATTTCCTTTGTCTTCCTAACTGAACGATTTGTTTACAAGGTTAAGAAGGCCGTTAACTTCGGCTTCTTGGACTTCACAACGCTGGAGAAGAGGCGGTTCTTCTGCCAGAAGGAGCTGGAGCTTAACAGGCGATTATGCGGCGACATGTATCTTGAAGTAGTGCCCATCAACAAGGCTGCTGCAGTCAAAATCAAGGGCGCTGGCGAAACAGTGGAGTACGCGGTGAAAATGAGGCGGCTGCCGCAGGATAAAATAATGAGCAGACTCCTCGAAGAGAACAAAGTGGACAGAACGCTTGTGGACAGAATAGCTAAGATAATTGCGGATTTCCATGCGAAAGCGGAGACAAACCAGCAAATAAGCAAGTTCGGCTCCTTAGCCACGATAGAGGCTAATTGGAAAGAGAATTTTGAGCAAACCGAGGCGTTCATCGGCAACACAGTATCCAAAGAAGACTTCGAGCTAATCCGCAGTAAGGTTTATGCTTTCATGAAGCGAAACTCGGCGGTTTTTGAGAAGCGCGCTACAACGGGCAAGGTTAAAGATTGCCATGGCGACATTCACTCAGGCAACATTTTCATTGAAAACGGCATCTACATCTTCGACGCCATAGAATTCAACGACAGATTCCGGTATTCCGACGCCGCCGCGGACGTGGCGTTTCTCGCCATGGACTTAGACTTCAGGGGGCGCCCAGACCTTTCAGAAGTATTTATTGAAAAATACATGGAATATTCTGGCGACAGAGAATTGCCGTTGCTTTTGCCTTTCTACAAGTGCTACCGAGCCTACGTTCGCGGAAAAGTCGTCAGCTTCAAACTAAACGACCCAAATGTACGTAGCGAAGACAAGGACGCCGCAAAGAGGGAAGCAACCGCATATTTCAAACTGGCCACTACTTACGCGAAGAACCTTTAGCCGTGATTACCTAAATTGCTCGGCAACGTACTCAGGGATTTTTACTATCCCCATGACTATGGGTTTCTGGTGGCAGTCACTTCCGCCCGTCACGATTAACCCATGCGCCTTTGCGAATCGCAAGTAATGCGCTGTGGTTTCCGCGTCATTGCGGATGTGCCAACATTCCACGCCGTCAATATACGCCAGCATTGCCTCCTCTATTATTTTGGTCTGTTGAGGCAGCGACTTGGTAAGCGCC
>JAWCMT010000004.1:24620-35039 GCA_038849555.1 Bathyarchaeia archaeon
GAGGGTCGTTGGGATGCGCCAGAACGATTTTTCCGCCAGCGTTTCTCACAAGCCGCGATGCCTCCTCAAGATAAAGCGGATACTTGGGCACGTCGCACTTCACGAGGTAGCGGTCAAAAGCTTCCTGCCTATTCCTGACGATGCCTTTCCGCACAAGGTAATCCGCGATGTGTGGCCTGCCAAGGGTTCCATCAACAGATGCTTGGATTTCGTCGAAATCACGCTTAGTTAGCGGCAGGATGCCTTCTTTTTCGAATTCCGCGTTAAGATTGCTGAGGATTTTGGAGGCTCTTTCCTCGCGGTAACGCGATATCTGCTCAAGTTTAGCCTTTAACGCCTTGTCTTCCGCGTCAAATTGGTAGCCTAGAAAATCCAGCGATATTGGCTTACCCTGATGATACCCTTGATGCGCGAAGGTTACGTTTAACTCAACGCCTGAAACGTAGCGGATTCCGGCTTTTGCGGCGGCTTTGATGGCGGCTGGCTGGCAGTCGATGGAATCGTGGTCTGTGATGGAAATGAAGCCAATGTTTCGGCGTTTAGCCTCCTTGAAGATTTCTTCGACAGTTAAGGCGCCGTCAGATTGCTTGGAATGAATATGCAAATCTATTATCATGGAGCTGCCTATCTACCGTTTCTCCATGCCGATGATGTACCAGTCTTCTGGGGCATCATGCTCCGTGTCCACGGTCAAATGCATAATGCTAAGCTGCGGGAAAAGCTTCTTCAGGTCATCTATGTCAACAGGCTGAAACTTGCTCTTGTTATTGTAATAAGCTTCCTTGGTCAGGGCGTTTGACTCATAATTCTCCTTTGTTCGCCTAAGAATCCGCGCAATAGACGCTTCCTCGGAACAGTGAGTTTCAAGAATAACAAAGGTCATGCCGTGCTTAGCGGCGATTTCAGCGGCGCGCCTACGCAGATCCTGTTTAACGAAGGTGGCATCAAGAATTAAGCCCTGCTTGCTTTTGACCGCATGCTCCTCTGCTCTGCGAAACATCTCATCATAGACGGACAAGCGCTTGCTCATGTTCCCCGCCACTTTCGGGTCGAATACATCCTCGTTTTTGAGAACCTCGAGGCGGATTAAATCGCTCCTGAGAATGGAGTACCCCTTGATCTTTGAGATTTCCTCGGAGGTCTCGGTTTTCCATGTTCCAGGTAACCCGCAGGTGATTAGCAAAACGTTGGAGCCCAACTCTTTCTTTACGAATTCAGCAAAAGGTTCCTTCAACAGCATCCTCCCAAATGAGGATTTGACGTAAAAGCATAATTAAACTTTTCCAGCAGCAAAAAGACACTAAGTATCAATAAAAGCGCTGTAAACGCTATCTTGCAAAGGCAAAGCTAAATAGTTAGGCGGCAATTCTTTTCTGAAAAAGAAGGACCTTTGCCATGAAGGAATTTCAAGTTAAAGACGAAAAGTTGGCGCCGCAAGGCCATCTGCAAATCGAGTGGGCTTCAGCTCACATGCCCGTGCTTAACCAGATCAAACGCAGATTCAGCAAAGAGCAGCCGCTTAAAGGCTTGACGCTCGGCGCATGCCTGCACGTTACGAAGGAGACTGCGGTTTTAGTTGACGCTTTAATGGCTGGAGGCGCAAAAGTTGCCTTATGCGGTTCGAATCCGCTTTCCACACAAGACGACGTCGCCGCGGCGCTTGCGGAAAAAGGCGTCCACGTTTTTGCACAGCGCGGACAGACAACTGATGAGTATTACTGGTGCATAAATAAGGTGTTAGATTATAAGCCGGTGATAACTCTTGACGACGGCGCCGACCTTGTCGGTACGTTGCATAGCAAGCGGACAGAAGAACTGGCGAATGTTAAGGGCGGAACAGAAGAAACCACGACGGGCGTGCTGCGGCTGCGGGCGATGGAGAACACGGGAAGCCTCAAGTACGCGATTATAGCTGTAAACGACGCTTACACGAAATATCTCTTTGACAATCGCTATGGGACGGGCCAAAGCACCATAGACGGAATCCTAAGAGCCACAAACATTCTTTTGGCGGGCAAAACTTTCGTGGTCTGCGGCTACGGCTGGTGCTCAAGAGGCATAGCCATGCGCGCGCAAGGCATGGGCGCGAACGTTGTGGTAACGGAAACCAATCCGCTCAGAGCCCTAGAAGCGGCAATGAATGGGCTACGCGTTATGCAGATAGCTGAAGCGGCTGCAGTAGGCGATATATTTGTTACAGCCACCGGCGACATCAGCGTGATAAGGAAAGAGCATATGGAGAAAATGAAGGATGGTGCCATAATCGCGAACAGCGGGCACTTCAACGTTGAAATTAACTTGAAAGATTTAGAAGAATTGGCGACTGCGAAACGAACCGTGAGACCCAACCTGCAGGAATATACCCTACGGAACGGAAGAAGACTTTACCTTTTAGCCGAGGGCAGACTGGTAAACTTGGCTGCAGCCGAGGGACACCCATCGGAGGTTATGGACATGTCCTTTGCGAACCAAGCTCTATGCGTGGAGCACATCGCCAAAACCGCGAGGATGCCGCCGAAAGTTTACACGGTTCCAAGGGAAATAGACGAGGCAGTTGCGGAGCTGAAGCTGAAAGCTATGGGAATAAAAATCGACGAACTCACGCCTGAGCAGCGAAAGTACTTGGCTACGTGGGAACTGGGAACTACATAGCAGAAGTATATCAGCCGTTATGGTAAACTTTAAATGGATTAAGAATATAACATGCCCTATAAGTGGTGAAAAGCTTTGAGTAAAGATCAAGCAATAGGTGGAGCAATATTAGTTGTCTGCTTACTAGTCGCTATAGGCTATACACTCTCGCTGTTTGTTCCAAACTGGCCGTCATGGATCGGAATTGATTACGAATTTCCACAATTATGGGTAGTTGCGATACCAGTGTTCATAGCGTTCATTGCGATACTGCTCATAGGTGCTTGGATAGGCTGGACAATGGCTACTACGCCCCCGCCAAAACCCATCGAAGAAATCACTGCCGAGATGGAAGAGAAAAAGATAGAGGAAACAAAGCCGACAGAAGCCGCCGAAGAGAAAAAGAAGAAAGCTTAAGCTCCCAAATTTTACAACAAAAAATCCATTTTATTAGTTTTTTTGTTTTTAAAAAATAGTTAATAGTTTATTTAACGATTTTAAGTCAAACTTATATGGCAAGCATTTTAAAAGCGAAATAAAGCACTGCATTGACTATAGCAGAGACAACAAGCACTGTTAAAACTAGTTTCGGAGAGAAAGGCAGAACATTTTCTTCAACCTTAGGCTGCACATCATACTCTTTAATTTCACGAGCTGCCGCGTCGATGCGGACTACGGCGGTGAACCGTTTCGTTTCAACTTCAACAGTGTAAATCTCGCCTTCCATAGCAACACGCTTAGGCTTCAAGATGCCCTTATGACCCAGACGCTTCAAAAAAGCGGTAGCTATGGTTGTGACTACTTCAGCGTTCAACTTTTTTGGCTGAGCCAACGCAGAAGTGACAACTGCGTCGGGAACTGTTTCTTGCGAAGATATTGCCAACTGTGACATCTCCTAACTATTCTTTAGAAAAACTATTACTGCTTAAAAGAAAGTGTGTGTAACAGAGCCAGACATACCTACTTCGCTTTCTTTAGCATGCATTCAACTATATCCTTGCACATCATGCATTCATCGGGAATCTTATCCTTGGAAGACCGCTCACTCAGATAACCCAAGTAGTAACTGCAGCCGTCAGACTTTTCGCGAGTTTCAACATGCTCTTCTGCAAGCACCGGCTCTTCTGCAACGGTTTCTTTTACTTCCTCAACAGTAACAGTTACTTTATGTTCAATTGGCATTATTTTGGTCAAACAGTATGGACATGCATCATATGGTTCTTGGGAGGCTTGCTGCAGATTTAAAACTCTAATGGGCCTATTGAAAACTCTGCCGCAAGAAACATTCTGGCAAGTAAACGCACTACTTTTTTGGTTTTCTTCTTCAGACTTGGAGATAGATAACCCTCCCACAGAAAAAATGCAGCGTCCACACTTATAGTATTAATGAATTTAAAATACGTATCACAGCTACTCAAGATTACAAACCTGTTCAGGCGAAGCAAGCTTTTTGAGAGCATCAACACCCTCGGCGTAGCCTGAAGCAAGCAAGATATCGCCTAGCTGAATAGCTGTGTCAGGCTTCGGACGCAAACTTTTTTCACCGCGCCTTATAACAAGAATCCACATACCTGTCGCCTCATGCACCCGCGCCTCCTTCAAAGTCTTATTCACAAGCGGCGAACCTGAAGTCACGCAGACTTGAGTAACAGTTTCCTCCGCTTCCCGTATGGTTAATTTTAATACGGGATGCGGCTCAATACCTCTCAAAACAACCTCAGCAATTTCCGCAGCGGCATCCGCGATTTTTTCAGTTGCCACACCCAGCCGAATAAGCCCTAAAAAGCCAGACGCCTCTTCTTTCTTAAAATCGCTTGTCAAAGCCAGAAGCTCGAAATCCGTATGCAACTGATCCACGTACTCCTCGAGACGCTGCACTTCTTCAGCCAAGTCCTTACTGTTCAGCATAAGTGAAGAGTAAGCCAAGTCAATCATAAGCTCAGAAGTATTCTTGAGTTCAACAAAGCGCTCCACGATTTCTTCGAACTGCTTCAGCTCAGTCACTTAGAAACCTCCACTTTTGATTGACCCTCAACAAGCTTCTTAAATTCGCTGATGCCAAGCGGGGCGCCTCGCGTTATCAGAACATCCCCGAGGAAAATGCGCTCAGTTTTGTCGGGGTTGATTATCCAATTTTTATTTCGGCGGATGGCAATTATGTCAACGCCCATTTTCCGCGCCAAATTAAGTTGAGCTATCTGCTTCCCGATTATCGCTGAACCTTCTTTAACTGTGGCCTTCATGAGACGCTCTTCAACCTTTTCAAAAATCTCGCCAACTATGGGGTGCACTCCGATTTTGCGCGTTACTATAGCCGCAATATCCGCTGCAGCATCAGAGATTTTATCTGCAGCAGCAGCAACCGTGGAAACACCAATCAGACTCTCTGCATCCTTTGCGTCTCTGGCGGCTATCATGATTTCTATATCTAGGAGATAAGCCAAGGTGTCAATTCGGCGCTCTAGCTCCAAAACATCCTCAGCGAGATCATGATCATTAAACAAAGCAGCAGAATAAGCCAAATCAATCATAAGCTCAGAGAGATTTTTCATCTCAAGTAAAAGTTCGCGGACAGGGATAGGCTTGTACTCTATTTTTTCAAACTGCGGCATGCCTTTAAGAGACGCCCCACGCTATATATTCACTCATGGAATATTTTAATTATACTTTTTATCAGCCTATTATAAGCAGAGCTATCAGCAAGGCGATTGTGGTTAGGCTGTCGGCAAGGGAACTCTCTAGGGGGATAACAAAATTATCAGGATCTAAACCCTTACTGAAAGTCAATATTGAAACTGCATAAGACACAAGCGTTATCGCCGCGACAGCAATGACGTTGGCAGCCAGCAGGATTAGAAGGAGACTTAGAAAAGAAGTTAATGAAAACATTCCAAGCATTGCGAGAGACAAAGTAGCCAAAATGATAAACATCATAATTGAGGCAGCCCAAGCGCTGAAAATATTCTTTGCATGGTTCCGAATTGAAGAAAAAGAGGGGGAAAGCAGACCTAGAGCAAGTTTTGTTGTGGCTGTAGAACCAATGACTGAACCAACATCGCCAACCATGTCAATCAAAGCCGGATACACCGTGTAAACCTCTTTGCGGTTCTCCACAAAATTACTTATGCCCTTGAGAACAGTGCCAGTTACGTTAACGATGAAGGCTACAAACAGTAGAGTAATCGCGGATTCTTTGATGGTTTTGACGAACTCAAGTTGCTTCATGTTCTTGGGCAAGATGTAAAACGCAAGTAAAACCTGAACGAGAGCTATCGCGGCTATTATCCATGGACCGAGAAAACCGAAGAAGAATATGTTGAGAACCGCAATGTAAAAGAGCGTTATGAGAATATCTGCGGTGGTGGACATTACAGGGTAAACCACGATGTCAGGGTCTAAACCTCGCGCAAAGGAGATAAAAGCCACTTTAATCGTCAACAAAGTAATAATAAGGCCTAGAGCCATAGTTGCCAAGACAACCGATAAAATAGCGGGAAACTCGGCAAAGGTTATTCCCCAGAAGAGATAACCGAAAACTAAAGAAACACAACTCATTGCAACACTTGTAATCAAAGTTATAATGATCAAAGCTTGAATCAATTCATAAAAACTCTTTGTATTCTTTAAAAATCTGGGATAAATTGTTCCTAAATGTAAAGCCGTGCCTAACCTGCCGCTCAGCAAGCCGCCGATAACGCCTTTTGCGCTTACGACCGCGGGATAAAGAGCTATAGCCCATGGCGTAAGCTGAAAAACTTCCAGTTGAGAAGCAATCATGAAACCTGCAAATATCCCGCCTACATCAAAAAAGTAAGCTAATGATGTCTCTTTGAACATTCCCCAGAAACTTTTCGACGCGCCTGCGTGTGTCATATTTCAAATCCTCCTCAAGTTAGGACGAAAGCAGAGAAGAAAACACGCAGAACAAAGTTTGAAGGATTACGCAATAAGAAACTTGTAGAATTAAGGCAGGACGCCGCAGTTTTGTGGAGCGCTTTCGCTTCTGAAAATTCGAATTGGCAGTAGGCAAAGCGATACCCGTTCATCTTTCTCCCCTTCTAGTCGGCGTTCTTTTTCGGCTATCCACAGGCACCCTGCCGAAGACATGAGCGCTTGCGGGCTGCCAAGATCCACTTCAAAGTGCACTCCTAAACTTTTACTGTGGTGCCATCTACTGCTTAAATAAGTTTCGACGGGCAACGCATGTGCTCTTGCGAAAACTTAGGTGTTTTGCTTATCGTTTTTCAAATTTGGCTTGGGTTGATAGACGCACCATGGATCTTCAGCCAGATAATCTCCTTTCACCTCGGAGGGCTCATGTAAATCGCCGCAGTAATCTATAAAATCGCTTGAAAGCCCATATGCACGCGCGCGGCAGCCACCGCAAGCAGCTTTATACTCGCAGACGCCGCATTTGCCTTTCAAAGCGTTAAAGTCCCGCAAAGCCCTGAACATGTTGGTGCCAAACCATATTTCCTTGAACGATTTCTCGCGGACATTGCCAAGTTTGATTGGGAGATATGGGCATGGCGTGACGTCGCCGTTTGCGTAAACACGGCAGTAGTACAAACCAGCAATGCAGCCTCTAATCCACTGGCGCATGTCCAAGCCCATGTCCTTTGCAATCCGCATGAATTGGGGCGCGCATGAAGGCCGCACATTAAGCTTATGCCTAGCCGCCTTGGCAAATGCTGTTTTAATCATGCCTTCATATTTAGCAGGGGATATGTCAGCGATTTTGGCGCCTCTGCCCGTGGGCACCAGAAAGAACAGGTGAAAGTTTTCCACACCGAGCGACTCCGCAAGCGCCATGATATCATCGATTTGATCATAATTCTGCTGCGTCACCGTCGTGTTCACTTGGACAAGCACGCCGTTTTCGCGCAGGGCTTTGATGGCGCCCACAGCTTTCTCCCATGAGCCCGCTACGCCTCGGAACTCGTCATGCTGCGCTGGGATATGCGAATCCAAACTGATTGAAACAGTTTCTATACCTGCCTCTTTAAGCCGCCTTGCCGCGGCATCGTCGATGAGGCTGCCGTTGCTGCCTAAGCCCATCTTTAACCCTTTAGAAGCCCCGTAGCGGATGATTTCGTAAACGTCGGGGCGCAAAAGGGGTTCGCCTCCGCTTAAGATGAGCAGTGGCCTGCTGACTTCGCAAATTTGGTCTATTAGTCGCTTCGACTCCTCAGTGGTTAGCTCATCAGCAAGCTCCTGTGTTGTGGCGTTTATGTAGCAATGAGCGCATTTCAAGTTGCATTTTCTCGTAAAGTTCCATGACAAGACAAGCGGAACATGCTTTTCTGCCGACGCTGACGCTGCAGGCGAGTAGGCAAGTTTAAGGTAAAACTCGCACATTCCGTCAGTGGCCATTCGCCGAGGATACCACAATTCAAACGTGAAAGGAAGAACCGTGTTTAGCATGGCTTTTGCATGGGCGAAACAGAAATGGTTGCAGAAAAGAGATGAAATTTCACTACTTATGCCCAATTCCTCGGCGATGCGCTTGTGACTCCCGAAGACAGGGCAATTCAAGAACTGCATGCGACCAGCCAGCTGCTCCATGTTCATTGCATAATTGATGAAGTGGTCGCTTAGCATGACGGATTGAAGCCTTTCTCTGCGCATTCCAACCTTCAGCGTCACGTTTAAAGCAATGCGAACGGTTTCCTCACCGAATCTCTCCTGCACCTTTACCATGGCTTCTTTTAGACGCTGGATGCCAACAGTCTCTGCCAGCGCAGCGGTGATTAGGAAGCCCTTAATGGTTTCATATTCTTGCCGCAAACGCATCTCGGCGATGTGCTGTGCCCATTCTGAGAACAAGTCCTCAAGCTGCGCACTTGCTTCAGCTTGCTTGTTGGCAAGCATGGCTTCTAACGCTTTGGCTTTTTTGTTTAATTTGGTAAATAGGTCAATTTTTTCGTCGTTGCTCAAGCTTGCTTTAGCGGCCACGACACGCGGCTCAAATGTTAATGGTGCAATGGTTTTTGTAAGCTCATGCATGTCAGAAACGAACTCGCCAGTGAAGCGCAATAAATCCTCAGCAACATCGGGCTGTGGTAAGCGTAGCTCATTTAGAAGCAAGCGCGTTTCTGTTTCCATCTTCGTGACCATAGCCATATGATAAAGGAGAGACCCAGCCATGCCGGGGTCAGCGCGCTTTCCTGAAACGCCGTAAAAGACTTCGGAAAACAAACGTTTGGCGCCGTCAAAATCTTCGCGGTCTATGGCAGCCAACGCTTGAGCGAGTTTTTCTCGTCTCTCGCGTAGCAGTAAAGCCCATTTATGGCAATGTCTCTCATCAAACTTAACCACAGATGCAACCAGCCTTAGAGGTTATCAACCTCAATTATGGTAAAAAAAGTTAATGGTTCGCGAGCATTTTCAGCTGAAAAGCTGTACGTGGGCAGATAAACTATTAAGCAGCCGCGACTAAAACATTAGCTTACATCATGAGGGAGAAAATTGATTTACGCTTTGATAGGCTTTTTAGTAATGTTCGGCGCGCTCGCCGGCATAGGCATAACACAACCAAGAGGAACAAGCATCAAAACATGGTGCTACGGCTATCTGGCCATCGCCATAATCTTCGACGTACTCGTCATAATAGCACTGCTTAACAAGTACGACTGGCTGATTGAAACATTACTTGGGCTCGCAGCAGGCGCAGCCACGGGCTTAGGCATCCACGTTGCACACCACATACTCGAAGAAGACGGAAATGAGCAGCATGAGCATGACGGAAAAGAGAAAACAATATTTGGCTTTTAAAATAGCGGTGGGCGCATTAAGCATCAAATGACCATTTAGAGAACAGAAAAACAACATAAAACGCCTTTTTATGCTTCCAATTGTGGAACTCTGAATGTCGCTGAGAAAAATTTATTTTTTTACTTTTAACTAATTTATTTTGTGGAGGCAAACTGACCCGAAAATGGACCAGCCCAGTCTAAGAAGCATATGCAGCTTAACTGAAAGGAGAAATGCATATGCAGAAAAAAACGCTCCTGCCATTAATCGCAGTAGGCACACTCAGCTCTTTAGGAGTGGGACTGCTGGGTCCAGTTTACCCCATATTTGTTGTTAACCGCTTCTCCGCATCACTAATAGACGTAGGCCTATTATACACGGTTATTCTTTTGACGGCAGCGCTTGTTAAGGCGCCAGCAGGCAAGCTGGTCGACCTATACGGCAAGGAGAAAATTTTCTTTTCAGGACTCATGCTCGGCGCCGCATGCACCCTCACGTACACTGTTGTGACGAACATATTCCAGTTATACTTTGTAGAATTATTCTTTGCAACCGCCTACGCGCTTCAACGCCCCGCACTTCTGGCTTTCATCGTGGACGCCAGCGACAAAGACAAGCGCGGATTTCTTTTAGGCACTTTCGAGTCAGCCTATGACATCGCCGAAGCCATAGCCGCGGTCACATCAACAATAATAGTCAGCCAAATTGGTTTCGAGCCACTATTTCTAATAAGCTCAAGCTGCCAAGCAACCACAGGAATTTTTGTCCTAAAATCATCAACAAAACCTTAAAAATAAACAAAAATGGCGCCGGGGAAGGGACTCGGATACTCGCAAACGTGGGAATATTCCCATTTCGGTGTTTCTCCGCAGACAATCTCCCTCTTTTTTCTCTCCGAGAGCAAGTTTAGCAGGAGATGAGATACGTGAGTCAAAAAGTAATTAATTGCCCCTATTGTGGGCGAGTATTGCCAAAGGAGTTTTGGCATGAGAAGAGCAAAGCGGATAAGAGAATCGTTAAGTGTCCTCGATGCGG
>JAWCMT010000004.1:35049-67554 GCA_038849555.1 Bathyarchaeia archaeon
AGGCCCACTGGCTGGCTTGTCTTAGGCCCCATTTTACGCCTGCACTGATCTCGAGGCCAGCGCGATAACCACTCCGCCACCCCGGCCTGATTAGAAAAATTGCGGCCGCATCTAAAAGAGTTTTCATTCCGCACTTGAAGTTAGCATTGAAGGTAAAAGCCATTGCTTCTTACTTTTCTTTTTCTTCGCGTCCCATTCAGATAGGATTTTCACGGCTTCATTGGCGATTTTTATGGCGTTTTCTTCACCTGCGCCGGCCTTGAACTCGCCTGTGAAGTGGCTGTTATACACGGCAAGCACTGCGCCCGCGCGTAGTCCGAAAAGGCTGGCTAGTGTGTAAAGGGTTGCTGTTTCCATTTCCACGTTTAGCACGCGCGCCTTCTGTAACGTGGGCACCAAGTTGGTCATTTCGCAGGTTTCGCAAAACGTGCTGGCGCGGCCTTGGCCTGCGTAGAAGTCGGCGGTTGTCGCCGTTAAGCCAATATGATAATTCGGGATGCCAAGGGTTTCGGTAGCTTCTATAAGCGCCAGCAGAACTTCATAGTTCGCTGCGGCAGGATATCCTGGCATGATGTAGCAGTTGCTTGTGTAGTCCAAGCGCACGGCGGCAGAAGCAATGATGACGTCGCCGCAGTTGATGCCGGGCTGTATGGCGCCTGTGCTGCCTACTCGGATGAACGTGTGTACGCCGATGGCGGATGCCTCGTTAACGGCGATGGACATGCATGCTGGGCCTATGCCGCTGGATAACGCGGAAATGGCAACGCCCTTATAGGTGCCTGTGTAACTGCGGAATTCTCGTTTGGTGGAAACCTCTTTTGCGGTGTCCCAGAAGCTGGCGATTTTTGGGACACGATCTGGGTCGCCTGGAACAAGCAGGTACTCGGCTAAGTCGCCTCTTGCGCATGCGATGTGATACTGCTTGTCGCTGGATGAGGCTCTTTGCATTTTCTTCACCGTTTTAAACAATGCGCTTTGAGGATTTAATAATAGCGAAAAATGCATGCGCTGGGTGTAAAGGCAACTTGTATGAAATAAAAAGAAGGAGAAGATTAGATTTTTTTGGTTTTAACTGCGGTCTCTAGTGCTACGACGCCTGGGAGTTTCTTGCCCATGAGGAACTCGATTAATGCGCCGCCTGCAGTGCTGATGTAGCTTATTTTGTTTGTTAAGCCATATTCTTGTATGGCTGCGATTGTGTTTCCGCCACCTGCTAGACTGAAAGCTTTCGAGTTGGCAATGGCTTCGAAAACTTTCTTGGTGCCATAATTGAATTCTTTGTTTTCATATACGCCCATTGGGCCGCTGACGACTATGGATTTGGCTTTGCTGATGAGCTTCGCATAGTTCTCCACAGTCTTCGAGCCTATGTCGAAAATTGAGTATTCTGTTGGCAGTTTGTCCACGCCTATTTCTTTTCTTTTGCCATTCATGTCCAGCGCGACGTCAACAGGCACCAAAATGTTGTCCGGGTATTTCTGCATGAGCTCCTTGATGCCTGGAATCAAGCCTGTTAACTCCTTCTTCGCCAAGAAGTCCATGTTCTTCTTGCCTAAGTCCACGCCTTTCGCTGCGAGGAATAATTGTGCTGTTACGCCACCGACTATTACGTAATCTGCGATGCCGTTGCTTAGCACGTATTTGCTGATTTCCAATGAGTCGTCTGCTTTGGCGCCGCCCATGACGTATACGCAGGGTTTTTCAGGTTTCTCTAAGGCGCGGGCTAGCGATTTCAACTCGCGCTCCATGATTCTGCCTGCAACTGAGGGGAGCACGGCGGTGAAGCCTACCATGGAAACGTGGCCACGGTGCGCTGCCGCGAAGGCGTCATTAACGAATAGGTCGGCCAGCGGCGCGAGATTCTGCACTAGCTCTGTTTTGGCGTGTTGTTCGGGCGTGCCACTTTTGGTTTCTCCATCCCAGCTGCGTACGTTTTCAAGGACGAGAATTTCGCCGCCTTTTAGCGCTTTTATTGCTTTTTTTGCTTTTTCGCCGAAAACGTCATCCACGTACTTAACGGGGCATTTCAGGATTTTTCCGAGAATCGCTGCGTGCTCCTTCAGAGGTGTGTAGTCTGGGTCGCCTTTTCTTCCCTGATGCGCGAGGACAACGGTTTTGGCGCCTTTCTCCGCGAGTTCCTTAAGTGTGGATTCAGCATGCGCTCGGATGCGTACATCGCTTGTGACTTTTTTGGTTGCTGGGTCGATTTCGCTGTTGAAGTCTACTCTGACGAGGACTACTTTGTCTTTGACTTGTACATCATCTAAAGTTAGGTACTTTGCCATACTACATCACTTTAATTTTTTAGGTCAAAAGAAAAATAGGAAGAGGGCTTTTAAAGTTTAAGTTGCGTTTGGAGCTTTTTAGAGTCCTGCTTTTTTGCCGACTAGCTCGATTAGTTCGACCATTCTGCAGGAGAAGCCCCATTCGTTGTCGTACCATGCGAGTACTTTGACGAAGTTGCTCTTTCCGCCTAGGACCATTGTTGACTGAGCGTCGAATACTGCAGAGTACGTAGAATGCAGCACATCAGATGAGACTATTGGGTCTTCTGTGTATTCCAATATGCCCTTTAGCGGTCCTTGAGCAGCTTTTTTCATTGCAGCGTTGACTTCTTCGGCAGTGACTTCTTTCTTTAGCACAGCGGTTAAGTCTACGATGGATACGTCAGCAGTGGGCACACGAAGCGCGATGCCGTTCATTTTGCCGCTGCATGATGGCAAAACTTCGCCGATTGCTTTTGCTGCGCCGGTGCTTGTTGGAATAATGTTTAATGCGGCAGCACGGGCTCTGCGCAAGTCCTTGTGGACCAAGTCTTGAACTCTCTGGTCGTTGGTGTATGAATGCGTGGTGGTCATGAAGGCCTTTTCTATGCCAAAGTTATCATCAAGAACCTTGCTGACTGGTGCAAGGCAGTTTGTGGTGCATGATGCGTTACTGAGTATGTTGTGCTTTGCGTGGTCATAGAGCTTGTCGTTTACGCCCATGACTATGGTTATGTCGGGGTTTTTGGCTGGTGCGCTGATGAGAACTTTCTTGGCGCCTGCTTGCAAGTGCTTTGATGCAGCTTCGCGGTCGGTGAACAAGCCTGTTGACTCTACGACTAGGTATACGCCAAGGTCTTTCCATGGAAGCGCCGCAGGGTCTTTTTGAGCTAAGACCTTGAGGAGTTTGCCGTTGACGACGAGGTCGTTGCCTTTGACTTCAACAGTGCCTGGGAATCTTCCGTGAATCGAGTCGTATTTCAAAAGGTGCGCGTTTGTCTGGGCGTCTGCAAGGTCGTTGATGGCTACGAAGTCTATTTTCGCTTTGCGTTCAAGTGCTGCTCTGTAGAGAAGACGTCCGATTCTTCCGAATCCGTTAATTCCTACTTTTATGGTCATTTATAATCACCATTTTAGGCATGGAGTAATCACATATCTTGTCTTAATTAATTTTCCGACTAAAAACGATGAAGGCGCATGTTACAGTATGAGACACTGCAGATGCGGGAAATGACTGCCACCTCAGGTGATATCAGCGTAAACTCGATTGGTTAACTGGGCAATCACGCTGTAAGCGTCTAATCAACTGAGTTGTGATACCTTAGAATGATTTTTGGTGAATTTAGGGCTAATTATGCAAAACTTTATTACATTGCCCAGCATTTTGCATCTCTAAAAAGGTGGAAACACTTGAAATTCGGCACATACGTATTTGAGCCAAAGAAAGCGGAAGGCTTTGACTTCCATTTGTTCCGTGTGAAACCAGAAGTTGGCAGACGATTACCGCCTGTGCCAGACATGTACAGCAACGTTGCAATTTTCGGAGATAACGTTACCGCGCGAAACCATCCAGACTGGATTTCCCAATCACCTCTTGGACCAGCCTGGAGAACAAATGACAACTTTAACTTACGCTGGGACGTTCTCTGCGCTACGCAACCAGAACACAGAGCGGAACAGCTTGACTACATCGAAGATGTTTCTAAACGCTCACCAGGAGTTTGGCTGAACAGCATACACTTTGCAGATCATGGACACTGCACTTGCCCACGCTGCAACGAACTTTGGAAAAAAAGCGGGCTAAGCTGGTTCGAGTGGCGCAAAAAAGAAGTAACAGACTACATTGCCCAAATCAGGGAACGCGTGAAAAACGAGTTAGTAATAGGTTTGCTTCCTGACCCAGTGAACTCTTACGAGCGTTTCGGCATAGATTTCGATGCTCTTGCACCATACGCTGACGCGTTCAACGTTGTCATGTTCTCAAAGAACTATGCGACTCCATGGTACTGGGAGATGCTTTGCAGAGCATTCAAAAAGCTGCTTAAGAAACCAGTTTACGTCAGCTTTTACGTTTTCGGCCCAGGTGACGATCCACGCGAAGTGCCTTCGCCAAGCGAGTTGATAACTCTGTCAGTTCGTGCAGGAAGAACAGGCATTGATGGCATATTGTATCTTGCAGACAAAGCTAGCCAGATCTATGATTTCCAGAAGGCAGTAGTAGACAAAGTTGAGCTGAGACAGAGACTACGCACCTACGGATGCCAAGAAGTATTAGACTTCTTCGCCAGCTGGGAAAAAATCATAGGTTAAGCCTTCAAGAAAAGGCCTGTGCAACGCCAAAATGGCTGATGTAAAGCACCAAGCACCCTTTTATTTTATTAGCAATTTGACTATTTGTCTTCTGAAATCCTGTTTGCACGTTAAATTGGTAATTTTTACAGTTTAGAAACATCGTGAAATGTTGATGTGTAAACAAAAAATAGATAAATGCCAAACGGCATTTGTCATAGCATCAGGAGAAAAATTGCATGACAAGTAAACTCTTAGTGAAAGATTTGATGTCTAAGGACGTTAATGTCTTCCGAAATGAGTCTACAGTGCTGGAAATTGTGAAAAGGATGGCAAGCTGTAATGTTGACTATGTGATGGTGGAGCAGAGTGGGCAACCGACTGGCATCATAACGGAGCATGATATTATAGTGCGGATGCTGACGCAAGGGTTAGATCCAAGCGTAGTTATCGCCAGAGCCATATACACTAACCCGCTGGTGACAATTGAGGAGACTGCAACGGTGGAAGAAGCGGCCAAGCTAATGACGGAATGGAAAATCAAGCATTTGCCAGTAACCAGAAACGGCAAACTCGTGGGCATGCTTACCTATCTGGATATAGCGTTTAATGTTCCAGAGCTGCTGCCTGCGATGAAAGAGCTGTATCGCCCTTCGAAATAGGCAAAGCAGACCAAACAGCGCTTTATTTCCAGCGGACCCGCTTTTTTTAAGTATATAATTTGGCTATAATAGAAACCAGTTGCTTCATTAACATGTCTATCAGTCAGCTCATGTTGGAAGCGATGTCTGGTAGCATCTTTAAACGTATTAGAGAAAAATTGAAAAGCATCTTAAATCATTTAGAAAGGCAACAACGAGGGCTTGAGCTTTGGATGAAGTTTTAGAGATGCTGGACAAAACCGCCAAAAGAATTCAAAAGGCTCTTGAAGAAAGCAGGGAAATGGCACAGAAGTATGCAGCAGCCTATGAAGCACTGCTCAAAACGGAAGGGACATCGGAGGAGCAGAAGATTAAGGCGTTCATAAGAAGGACGCTTGAACTGGACCGTTTAGAGCGTTTGTCGTCTCAGCTGAGTTTGCTTTATGTTCTTCAGATATTTGCTTTCAAAGCAAAAGTGCTGCAGATAGCCGTTGACAACATCAATAATCAGCTTGTGCAGTCAGGGGTTCTACAGAAGACCGCGGAGCTTGAAGACGTGAAAAAGAACATTGACGCGTTAAAGATTCTTTTGGAAGCACAGTACGAAGCGTTGAAGGAAATCAGGGAAAACCAGAACAAAAACCTAACATACATTCACTGAAACCAAATTTTTCCATACTAATATTTTTTACAAATGCCCGCCGGTTAAAGATTTTTTATAGTGCTTCTTCGCTTTTTCTATGAGAAGTCGTCCCAGACTGGAGTAATAGTGTAGTTGCCTATCCAGTCAGAAGTAACGATTATCCGGCTTACTTGTATTACCTGCCATTTTCCCAGATTTCCCAAAGGTATTGATAGATTGAAAGCTGAAAGCCCGTTTCTGTAATACGCAGCGATTTCGAGCCTCGCATTGTACGCAGTTCTGCAGCCGACATTGAAAACCACGCCTTCAAATGTGAAGTGAGGATGAGGATAAGTAACATTCCGAGGTTCTACTGAAACACCCAGAGATGTGACTAGATAGGGTTTCTGCTGGGCATCTAACTGATTCTTAAGTTCAATATTTAATCTACTTAACTCATCTATTCTCGAGTCTTTTTGAAGCAACTCCAGATGAAGCGCCAAAGAATAAGCGACACATGAAACCGTTACTAATAGAAGAAGGAAAATAACAGCAAAAACGCCCTTGCCCCCCGTATTCATGTGGATCACCTGATTCTCTTTAAATGCTGAGAGGCTTAATACTCTCTCTACGGAACAACCTGTTCTTTTCAGAGAACAAAGGCATTGATCATCACAAGCACCGATTGTAAGACCAAAGCCACCCCTACTCAACAGGTTCCAGCACATAATTCAGCCGCATAATGTCGCGGTGCTGTTATGCTCGGCGCAGTTCATAGCTCCCCTTATGCATAGGCTCTTTAAATAGTTCTGAAAATGGCGCTGGAGGCCTACCCTCTACTGGTTTCTTCAATAAATTTCTAATATGCGCCAAATATGAAGGCGCTAGCTGATTTACTCCATACTTCTCATTTTTGCTTACTATCAAAGCTCAGAAACGCGGTTAGGCTTCTGCAAATTCGGACATTGCTATAGAACTTGTTGAGAAGTTAGCTTGGTGGTGGACCGGTGGGGATTTGAACCCCAGACCTCCTGAGTGCAAGTCAGGCGTTCATACCAACTGAACTACCGGCCCGCATGCAGTCTGAATGCATAGAGCGGTTCTTTGATATTTAGGTTTTGTTCACGAAACAAAATTTGTTAAACCCAAAAACTTGAAAAATAAAAAAAGAACGGAATAAAAATGGTTAAGGGTAAGCGTTAAAGGCTTAGTATCGTCTTTTTGGCGGTCGTTTCTTTGACCAGCACTCTCGGCAGTAAACAGGCCTGTTCGGGTCAGGTTTAAAGGGAACTTCACATTCCTGGCCGCATTCAGAGCAGACTGCCTTGTGCATCTCTCTATCGGACATTAACTACTTCAACTCCTATTTTCTTGATTCACGCGCAAAAATTGCTTCTTGCACGATGAGCTTATGCACTGCAGGGAGCCATATAAAACTTGTTATCATAATCAGTGACTGCGTCAATTAAAAAGCGGGGTATACAAGTATAATGAAAACCACTGTTTTACATAGAAGGCGCGCGTCAAAAACAGAAAATGCTATACTTTAATTGCGCATACCTCTATTTTTGGAGGAGACACAAATTGGTTGAGATTAAAACAGTTAAAGTTACTCCGCCAAAAGACTGCAACGTCATCTTGGGAATGGCGCACTTCATAAAAACCGTTGAAGACCTCTACGAGGCTCTGGTAAACGCTGTGCCAAACGTTAAATTTGGAATAGGTTTCTGCGAAAGCTCAGGACCCTGTCTAGTGCGGCATGAAGGAAACGATGAGGAGCTGCGGCATTTAGCAGCGGAAAAAGCCTTTGAAATCGGATGCGGCCACAGCTTTGTAATATACCTCAAGAACGCTTACCCCATAAACGTTCTGGACAAAATCAAGAAGGTGCCTGAGGTATGCACGATTTTCGCCGCAACCGCGAACCCGCTGGAGGTAATAATTGCGGAAACAGACCAGGGCAGAGGAGTAATAGGTGTAGTTGACGGCTTAAAGAGCAAGGGTATAGAAACAGACACGGACGTTAAGGAGAGAAAAGAGTTTCTGAGAAAAATAGGCTACAAACTTTGACGCTAAAAAAATGAGAAGGGTGCAAGGTGAAGTTTGGCGCTGACTTCCAAGCCCTGCAAAGCATCATGCAGTGAAAAATAAAAGCAGTTCTGATTTCATCTTTGAATTGTTAATTCCGCTTGGACATCAAACGGGATTTTCTCTTTCATTTTATCTGCAGCATACGCAACAAGCTGGTTAAATTGCTTCTCAGAGAGGACATGGCGTGCTCTGGATAAAACTTCAAGGCACAAGTCCTTAAAAACGAGGTCGGCGCAACCTATTTTTGCGTCATCAATTAATTCTTTGCAAGCTTTGAGGATTTGTTCGCTCATGCAACTTCACCTTGCAAGCTAATACTTCACTATAAAACATTAAAACACTTATGAATTCAGAATATTTATCAAAAATAAGCCTTTTCTGCAGCGGGAAAACCTTGAAAATTCCATGAATTAACGGCGTTTATACCACAAACTATTTAGTGCACCCAACAATTCAAATTCCGAAGCGCAAAGGGTGCTTTTTTATGAACGAAACAGAAAATGCAAACCCAACAGAGACATTTAGGAACCGCATGCTAGAACAGCAGGAACTTCTAAGATACAGAATGAAACAGATTAAGCATAAAATCGCCGTGATAAGCGGAAAAGGCGGCGTAGGCAAAAGCACAATAACCGTGAACCTCGCAGCCGCGTTTGCCATGCTTGGAAAGCAAGTAGGCATATTAGACGCTGATTTGCATGGTCCCAGCGTGCCGAGATTGTTAGGCTTAACGGGGCAACAAGCAAGAATAGGGCCTCCAGGCGCTTTCCCAGTAAAAGGCCCATTAGGAATGAAAGTCATCTCCATAGACTTTTTCTTATCCGAAGAGCGCACCCCAACTATCTGGCGCGGTCCGCTGAAGATGACGGCGATACGCCAGCTACTCTCAGACATCGTTTGGGGAGAATTAGACATTCTCTTCATTGATTTGCCGCCTGGGACAGGCGACGAGCCGCTGAGCATCGCGCAGCTTTTGCCCGACATTGACGGCGTCGTAATTGTGACGATGCCTTCAGAGCTTTCGCGGGCGGTCGTCAACAAGGCGATAACGTTTGCGCGGAGACTAAGCCTGCCGATATTAGGTATAGTGGAAAACATGAGCGGCTTTGTTTGCCCAAAGTGCGGCGAAAAAATAGATATATTCCAGTCAGGCGGCGGAAAGAAGCTGGCAGAAGAGGCGGGTGTCCCGTTTCTCGACAGCATCCCGTTAGACCCGAAGGTAAGCATGGACTCGGATAAAGGCGCGTTATTCGTGGTTGAGCATGCAGACTCGCCAGTCGCTAAAGCCTTCAGCAAAATTGTCAAGAAAGTTGAAGCCTACCTCAAAGAAAGGGAAGAACCAAAAGCCTCAACGAAGTAAAAAAAGGCGCTAGCCATACACCAATTAAAATTCCCTGGAAGTATATTATAAAAATAAGAGAAAGTGGAGAGGTCGATAAGCGCTCTTCACTGCACAGCAACGCTTACTCTTTAGTCAGCGTTATCTCTATTGTTGAAACCATGCGGCTTTTGTTTTCGCCTTCCCTCGGCGGCATCTCAGCAGTACCAATAGCTATGCTGCTAACCTTCAAATCCTTCATAAAGCGATTCCGAGCAATCTCAGCCACATCAACAGCCGTCGTAATCGCCTGACCACGAGCCTTCAACGTAATCTCCTTAGCATTGCCAGAAGAAAACGCCGTAATAATAGCCAGCACATAGCTCATCGGAGGCTTATTCCCAACGAAGATCACATCAGATTTTTCTGCCATTCTTCCATCACTCCTTCTTTTTGTTGCTTATTGAAGTTGCATCTGCAACGTTCCACTCCGTCTCTCCTTTAGACACGGAACGACACTGCTCATATACCACAAACTTACTTATAAACGCAATTCAAGCGCCATCATGACGCACAGCCATGAAAACAGTAAAGTTTTATACCCAAACATTAGAGGAGAAAGGTGCACCTTGGAGTGTTTAAGATGTCTGTGTCGCCCAGCAGCCGCGAAGTGCTCGCGAGACGCATCGCTGGAGAAATAATTCTATCAAGCAAGCCAGGCGCAACCATGCGGAAGTGGCGGGAGCTTTTTGCAGTTTCGCAGATCAGCCTCTCAGAAAAAATGCAGCTTTCATCCTCAGTCATAAGCGATTACGAGAGCGGCAGAAGGAAAAGTCCAGGCGCCAAGTTCATCAGGCGCTTTGTCATGGCGCTTTTGCAGCTTGACGAGGAGAAGGGAAGCCGCTTCACCAGAGAATTCGCCAAGCTCACAAGTTCACCAAGCATGGCCATCTTGGATCTAAGGGAATTTCCCATTCCCGTTCGCGTGGAATACCTATGCAAAGCCATCGACGGCGAAGTGGTAGCATGCGCGGGAAAGTACACCAAGGAAGTTAATGGGTACACTGTGGTGGACAGTAAAAAGGCAGTTGAAGCTTTTTCAGGTTTGGAGTACGCGCAACTTTTCGGTGCGACAACCGAACGCGCCATAGTTTTCACAAACGTCGACGTGGCGCATTTGCCGATGATGATTGTCCGCGTTAGCAACTTAAAGCCTCGAGTAGTAGTGTTCCATCGCACCAAACCAGACGATTACGCGATAAAGTTGGCAGAGTACGAGCAGATACCACTTATCTATTCGGCTGCACCAAATGTTGAGCAGCTGATAAAGGCTCTGCGAAAACTTTACCGTATAGCTTTACGTATAAAACTTGGAAGACGCATCCGCCCACCACCAAAAATAAGCACTTAAACGCGGAGACCGCAAAATCTGAGAACAGCCACGGTTACTTAAAAAGAAAAAAGGGAGCCCGCCACAGCCGCGTTGAGCCTATTCCATAGGTGTCGGCGAATATCTTGCCAAGTAGCCCTTGTTCACCCGCGGTTTTTTCGGCTTCCACGAGGCTAAGCGCTTCGCAATCTCCTGTTCTTGCAACTCCAGCTTCAGCACGCGATTAGGAATGTCGATGGTGATTTTGTCGCCGTCCTTAACGATGGCGATGGGCCCGCCTTCTGCTGCTTCCGGTGCAACATGCCCGACGCATGGTCCTCTTGTCGCGCCTGAGAATCTGCCGTCAGTAACCAAAGCCACGGACTCGCTTAAGCCCATGCCAGAAATCGTCGCCGTAGGCACCAGCATCTCTGGCATGCCCGGCCCGCCTTTCGGCCCCTCGTAACGGATGACCACGACATCGCCAGGTTGAATCGCGCGCTTCTTCATCGCCGCTACAGCATCGGCTTCTGAATCGAAAACTCTTGCGGGACCAGTGTGCTTAAGCATCTTGGGCGAAACTGCAACCGTCTTAACCACAGCGCCTTTCGGAGCAAGGTTTCCGTATAAGATGGCGATTCCTCCGCCCTTGTGAACAGGCGAGGCTAATGGTCGGATGACGTTGTCGTTTAAGACTTTGACGCTTTGAATGTTCTCCTTAACAGTTTTGCCTGTTACCGTAAGCGCGTCCAAGTGAAGCATGGGGGAAAGCTCCTTCATCAGTGCGGGTATGCCTCCAGCGTTATGCAGTTCCTCCAAATCGTAGGGTCCGCTGGGCACCATATTGCACAGGTGTGGGATGCGTCGGCTTATCTCGTCGAAGAGCCTAAGCGGCAGAGAAATTCCAGCCTCGCGTGCTATCGCGGAAAGATGCAGCACCGAGTTTGTGGAGCCGCCGAGCGCCATGTCCACGGCGATAGCGTTCTCGAAAGCCTCTTGAGTTAAAATTTTGATTGGCGTCAGCTTCTTGCGGATAAGTTCAACGATTTTTTCGCCTGTCTCCTTTGCTATCCGCAGCTTCTGGGCGCTTGTAGCCAGCGCGGTGGCGCAGTAGGGCAGCGACATGCCCAATGCCTCGGTTAGGCAAGCCATGGTGTTCGCGGTGTACATGCCGTTGCAGCTGCCGCAGCCGGGGCACGCTGAAGTTTCCAGCTCCGCGAGCTCTTCAAGCGTCATTTTTTCAGCGAGAACCTTACCCATTCCCTCGAAGACTGTGTTTACGCCGACTTTTTCTGCCTTGAACACGCCAGATTCCATTGGGCCGCCCGTTACGGCGACGGCTGGAATGTCTAGCCGCGCTGCCGCCATGAGCATACCAGGCGTGATTTTGTCGCAGTTTGTCACCAAAACCAGCGCGTCTAGGCGATGCGCTTGCGCCATGGATTCAACCGAGTCGGCTATTAGCTCGCGGCTTGGAAGAGAATAGCGCATTCCCTCGTGGCCCATGGCGATGCCGTCGCAAATTGCAATCGTGTTGAACTCGAAGGGCGTGGCGCCCGCGGCGATTACGCCTTCCTTTACGGCGTCAGCTATGCTTCGGAGATGAATATGCCCGGGAACAATGTTTGTGTAGCTACTAGCGATTCCAACGAAGGGTTTCGCGATGTCCTTGTCAGTCAAGCCTAAAGCTTTTAGCAACGCGCGATGGGGTGCGCGTTCTATTCCTTTTTTTATTTCGTCACTTCTCATGCCAACTCAACTTCGATGATTGTTACTGAAGTGCTATACGCAAAGCGGGATTTAAGTCATTTCCACTACTGCAACAAGAATGAAGCGGTTCTTCTTCAGTGCACGCTTGGCTTCTAAGGCACTGAGCACCTGTTCATGGGCGGGTCAGGCAGAGAGGAAGCCGCCGTCAACAGCGATAAGCGCGCCGTGCACATAGCTTGATAGGTCGCTGGCAAGAACGAGAGCCATGCGGGCGATTTCGTCGGGTTCGCCCAGCCGCCCCAGCGGCAGCCGCTGGCGGTACTCCAGTCCTGTTTGGATTATGCCTACGTTGAATTTGAGTGCTTCCTTAACCAGTTTTTTGGTGCCAGCGGTGAAGACTCCGCCGGGTATAAGCGCGTTTATTCTGAAGCCGTGTCTGCCGTATTCTGCGGCTAACGAGCGCGTAAGCATTATGACGCCGACCTTGCTTATGCCGTAGGGCACCAGATCCTCCTTGACTGGCATTACGGCTTCAACAGAGCCGATGTTAATTATTACGCCGCCACGTTTCCCGCGGCTCTTTATCATTTTTTGGCACATCCACAGAACCGAGTTCAAATTTATGTCCAGAACCTTCTGCAGAAAGGCTTCGTCAACTTCCAAAAAATCCCGCAGCGGATAGACGCCCGCGTTATTCACGAGTATGTCAGGCTCTTTGCCCTCCAGCTTGCGCCATAACTGGTCAATTTCAGATTTACGGCTTAAATCCACCGTGTAGAGGCTTATTTTCACGTTAAACTTTGCAAGCTCATCCCGCGTAGCTTCGAGTTTCGCTTCGTCTACGTCGACAAGCTCCAAGTCTGCGCCAGCCTCAGCGAAGCGATAAGCTATTGCCCGACCAATACCCGAAGCGGCGCCAGTGACCAAGGCAGTTTTGCCGCTTAAAGAAATTAACTCCATCAAGCTTTTCACTTTCGTCTCATCAGAACGCAGCATGCCTAATCCATCCATCAACAATTAGCTTAATTATAGTAGCAGTTGCATAGAAAAAGTTTGCCAACCTGATGCCTTAATAAAAATTGGCATGGCAGTATTTTCCGCTTAATGCTTGTGTCTCCTGAAGTAGAGCAGCAAACCAGCGCTGACGCCGGCTAGTAACGTTATAGAGGCAACTGCGATAGGTACGGTTGGAAAAGGCTCTTCAGGCGTTGGCGTAGGCGTGGTGTTCTGGACTAGGAAAACGATGGGGGAAGTGGCTTCGCTGAAATATAAGTGGTTGCCATTAATGTACAGGCTTGCTGTTATCACAATTTTATGGTAGCCGTCTGTTAGGTTGGCGATATTTACTAAATACGAAAATGAGGGGTTAATTGTGAAATTGTTCAGCGGAGTAACGTAGACGCGGTCACTTGCAGATTGATTAGGCGCGATGTTAACGGGCGGATTATCGTCTACACAGTAGGCATATATGCCGTCTAATGATTGTTCGGGTCCAAAGATACGCGGAAATGTAGTCCAAGTTATGTTGAACTTAAGCAGCATCGTATCCGAATAGGCTGTTCCATTGCTTGGACTATACATTATCAAGGTGAAGGCAGCAGGGTTAACGCCGGAATCCCGTCCATAATAACTTACACTTTGCGCGCTAGCTAGCCCCACAATTAGGAACAATAGGCTGAGAACTATGGCTGATGCAGCTTTCTTCAAAGAAAGCACCAACAATAAACTGGTGCAACGTTTAATTATTTTTTTGGTCTTGCACCCTTAAGGAATGACCGGCACAGGACAAAAATACTAAAAACTTGAGTGCTCCGGCCGGGATTTGAACCCGGGTCCACGGCTCGAGAGGCCGTTATACTTGACCGGACTATACTACCGGAGCACGAACGCCATACGATGCCTACCGTAAGAAACTTTGGTTTAATAAAAATAGCGCCTGCACCTTTCATATTTGGCGCATATTAGAAATTCATTGCAGAAACCAGAGAGGGTAGGCTCGCCGTTTAAGCTAAAGCCTATTAGCCGCCTATTAGCCAATCAATGCAGAAAACAATAGAGGGGACTATCGGCGTAGACGGCACCAAAGCCTGCAGTCCAAATTGAAAAAAGCCACATGCAAATTAGCCAGATACAGTCCAAGAGCACAATGATTCTGCTGTAAAATTAAAGGAGAACAAAACAGGTAAAATAAAGAAAGTAGGGAAGTTTATTCTTCGCCTTCAAGACCGCTTGGTGGTGTCTTGCCACCTGGGCCTTCTTTCGGTTTTGAGGCAGCTATAACGTCGTCTATGCGTAGTATCATTGCTGCTGATTCAGCGGCGGATTTTATGGCTTGTTCTTTGACCACAGCCGGTTCAATAACGCCGTTCGTAAAGCTGTCTTGAAGTTTGCCTGTGAAAACATTGATTCCTTTGTATTTGCCGTCTTCTTTCTCGTGAGCAGCTCGAAGTTCCACGATTATGTCTATTGGCTCGAAGCCTGCATTCTCCGCCAAAGTCTTAGGTATCACCTCGACAGCCTCTGCGAAAGCCTCTATTGCAAGCTGTTCTCTGCCGCCGACTTTTGTGGCATAATTGCGCAGTTCCTTGGCAACTTCAACCTCGATTGCGCCTCCGCCTGCAACGATTTTGCTGTTTTCGATTACGTCGGAGATCACTGAAAGCGAGTCAGTCATTGCTCTTTCAGCTTCATCCACCATCCGCTCCAGCCCTGCCCGCAAGAGTATAGCCACTGAATGCGGATCCTTGCATTTCTCAACGAAAATCATCTTGTCCTCGCCGATTTTGCGCTCTTCAACTAAACCAGCTTGACCAAGATCTTTCGCGGACAAGTCTTCCAGATCGGAGACGATGCGTCCGCCAGTTGCACGCGCCAGCTTTTCCATGTCAGACTCCTTGATGCGTCTAGCAGCCATTATGCCTTCTTTAGCCAAGAAGTGCTGAACCATGTCGTCAATGCCTTTCTGGCAGAAGACAACATCAGCACCTGCTGCCTTGATTTTGTCAACCATGTCCTTCATCATGCTGGTTTCTTGATCCAAAAACGCCTTCATTTGAGTGGGATCACGAATGCGGATTTCAGCGCTTATCTCGGTTTTCTCGATTTCCAATGCGCAATCCAAAAGGGCAATTTTCGCGTTTTCCTTCTTCTTAGGCATCCCTGAATGAACAACTTCCTTGTCTATGATGATGCCTCTTATAAGCTGCGTCTCAAGAAGGCTCTTGCCAGTTTTCTTTACAAGCTGAATATTGTCGATGTCAGCGATCCGCCTATCTCCACGTTGCTCTGTAACCTGCTTCACAGCATCTATAGCGATTTCTGCAAGGTGTTCTCTAGCAGCACCCACTGCCTTGCTGCTCATGGATGTCAATGCAATTTTAAGAAGCGTCTTACGATCGTTAATGTCAACTGGTACGGCTAATTTGTTTATGGTTTCCACAGCCTTCTGCGCAGCCTTTCGGTAACCGCTCACAAGTATTGTGGGATGAATGCCTTGATCAATGAGCTCCTCAGCCTTCTTAAGCAACTCGCTGGCAAGCACAACGGATGTGGTTGTTCCGTCACCTACCATGTCATCTTGCGTCTTAGCAATTTCCACCATCATCTTAGCCGCGGGATGCTCCACGTCAATCTCGTTTAGGATTGCTGCGCCATCGTTTGTTATTGTTATGTCGCCTAAGCTGTCAATTAGCATCTTGTCCATGCCGCGTGGGCCAAGCGTCGTCTTCAGCACTTCGCCGATTACGCGTGCAGCCATGATATTATTGCGCTGCGCTTCCTTGCCTCTGCTTCTGGACGTGCCTTCTTTGAGAATGAGAACCGGTTGCCCCGAACCTGTTGTCGTTAAATACGCCATATATCTTCAACCTCGCTTTTTAAAGTCAGAATTTTTCCAATCGGAAATATGCAAAAACCAGCGGAAAATATAAACTTTTACCCTTACAACGCGCTTTAACGTATTGGTTATTTGAAAAATTATGATTACAGCACTTAATCATTTTCTTAGAATAAGTAAGATAAAAATTTAAGAGAGCGCTGAAAAACAGCGCGACTTTAAGAGGTTTATCTAAGTAAGGTATTCAACTGTTAAAGCTTAGGAATATAATTTGCCGTAGGGTCTTTTGGAGGTAGGAACTATTTTATGGAACTTGGCGTTCATAATTACATTGTAATCTGCGCCGAAGTGCTTACAGAACTCCTTCACTAAGGATTCAATGATGCGTAAATCACGTTTGCCTACCTGCATAACGTTGGCCTCTTTACTTGGCTTGAGGATGTTGCCACGCTCGTATATTACGCCGCCATGCATGCCTGTGCCTACAAACCGCGCCTTGCAGAATTCACCTTCCCGCAAGTCTAAGCCTAGAATCAGAATTATGCCGCCCGCCATGTACTCGCCTAGGAAGTCCTGCGCAGTGCCGCCTATGACAAGCTGTGGCGTCTTATTCTGGAATTCTTTCATGTGTATGCCCACTCGGTAGCCCACATTGCCGCGGACAAAGATTTTTCCGCCGCGCATCGAATGCCCCGTTATGTCGCCCGCATTCCCATGAACTATTATTTGCCCCTCATTCATCGTGTTGCCGCAGCCGTCCTGCGCGTTTCCGTGAACCACAATCGTGGGCCCGTTCATAAAGGCGCCTAAATCGTTACCAGGAGTCCCGTAAATATCGATTTGAATAGCCGCGTCCAAGTCGGTTCCTACGTACCTTTGCCCACAAACATTGTGCACTTCGATTCGTTCAGCGCCGTTTCTGCTGATAGCCCTTAGCAGGCTGTTGAGTTCGCGGTAATGCAGCCCTTCAGCATCAATTTTCCAAACATTTTTTTCCACTTTCAAGCGCGGAAGGAACTTGGCGCTGATTTCCGCTATTGCCTTTTCTTCTTCAAACATCCATTGTTCACTCTCCCGCCATTTTTACGCCTAAAATCTTCAGCTCGGTATCTGTTAAGCCAACGCCGCGAAGAGCTAAACGGTTCCCACGCAAACTTTCAATAGCGTTTATGCCCATGCCGCCCATCATCTCCTTAATCTCAAGGCTCCATGCACGAAGCAGATTCGCCAGCCGCTCAGAAGCTATTTCTGGATTTATTCGCTTAGAAATCCATGGATCACTCGTTGCGATGCCCCATGGACATTTGCCTGTGTAGCATCTCTGGCAAACGGTGCAGCCAATGGCTACGAGCGCAGCAGTAGCAATATACACGGCGTCAGCACCTAAAGCTATGGCTTTCACAACATCAGCGCTGTTTCTGATGCCCCCAGCAGCAACGATGGAAGCCTTATTTCTTATACCTTCTTCACGAAGACGCTGATCCACTTGCGCAATGGCTAACTCGATGGGTATGCCCACATTATCCCTTATGGCCTTCGGCGCAGCGCCAGTAGCACCTCTAACACCATCAAGCGCTATGATGTCGGCGCCTGCTCGAACCATGCCGCTGGCGATTGCCGCGGAATTATGAACCGCCGCAATCTTAACTGACACAGGCTTGGTGTAGTCAGTAGCCTCCTTTATGGCGTAAATCAGCTGTCTAAGATCCTCGATTGAGTAGATGTCATGCTGAGGCGCAGGCGACAGCGCATCCGTACCCGGCGGAATCATACGCACACGTGCAACGTCTTCAGTTACCTTCTCGCCTGGCAAGTGGCCGCCTATGCCCGGCTTTGCACCTTGACCTATCTTGATTTCCACCGCAGCGGCAGTATCAAGATACTCGGGATGCACACCGAACCGGCCGGAAGCAACTTGAACAATGGCGCGTGAACCATACTTGTACAAGCTTTTATGCAAGCCGCCTTCCCCAGTGTTAAAGTAGGTTCCGCATTCAGCGGCGGCCCGCGCCAGCGACTCCTGCACGTTTAGGCTGATGGCACCGTAGGACATGGCTGAGAACATTATCGGCGTTTCTAAGCACAGTTGCGGCGTTAACTGCGATTTTAGCACTACATCGCCGTTTTCCAGCTCCATTTCAAGCGCATCAGGCTTTGCACCTAGGTAGGTTCGGATTTCC
This sequence comes from Bathyarchaeia archaeon, assembly GCA_038849555.1. GTDB lineage: Archaea > Thermoproteota > Bathyarchaeia > Bathyarchaeales > Bathycorpusculaceae > JAOAIV01. The sequence continues at coordinate 53,369 of JAWCMT010000004.1, forward strand.
ATGGGCTCACGTAGCGGATCTATCGATGGATTAGTTACTTGGCTAGCGTTTAGCAAAAGTCTGTCCCAATAGCTAAAGTGCGGCTTATCGCAGCCCATGCCCGTTAAGATAACGCCGCCTGTTTCAGCTTGCCTTTTGATGTCCCTAACGGCTTCCAAAGTCCAGTTAGAATTTTCCCTGTATACATTAGGATTTTTACGGATCGTTATAGCGCGGGGGGGACAGAAAGTTACGCAGCGCTGGCAGTTAACACAGTTTTCGTCTCTACTGCGGATAACATCATCTTCAGCATCATAATAATGCGTATCATAAGTACATTGGTTCACGCAGACCTTGCAACGAATGCATCGCTCGGGGTCTCGTTCAACAATGTATTCGGGAAGCAAGTATGTCTTCATTTAACTTTTTCCTCCTTGCAAGTTAACATTTCAATAGTTGGTCGTTCGCCGAGTTTCCCAACCACGGGCTCGCCGCCTCTAGGGTACCAAACGCGATCTAATGCTGGAGAGACAAGGCGCATGGCCGCCTCTTCCGAGGAAAGATAAAGGAAGCCATCTCGGGTGCCGGCGACGAGAGGGCGCAGTTTGATTCTATCGGTTAACCCAATCATTTCGCCGTGATGAGCTATGATTATGCTGAAAGGCCCATTCATCAAGAGGCTCCCGTAAGTTTGGCGTAGCGCTTTGAGAACCTGCTGCTTTTTGGGTTCCATCGCGTCTATTTCGCTCCACAAGGGCGCAGCGAAAATTTTGGCGACTATTTCTATGGGTAAATGTTGTCTGCGCATGAGAAGATCCACAGCGTAAGCTAACACTTCAGTATCCGTATGCATGGTACATTTGTAACCATACATCTCCAAGTAACGACGGTTTATGCCATAAGAGGACAACTCGCCATTATGCACCACTGTCCAGTCTAAGATATTGAATGGATGTGCACCGCCCCACCAGCCCGGCGTATTCGTTGGAAATCTACCGTGGCATGTCCACATGTACCCTTCATATTCCTCTAGGCGGAAGAAGTCTGCTATGTCCTCTGGGTAGCCGACGCCTTTGAATACGCCCATGTTCTTGCCGCTTGAGAAAACGAATGCCCTGCCCGTTTCCGTGTTTATACGCATCACTTGCGCTATTACATAGTCTTCTTCAGACTGCCCCTCAAGGCACTGCTTTCTAGGCTGGATGAAATAGCGCCACACCAATGGTGGATCACGCACATTAGCTGTTCTTGTAGGTATCTCTTCATCATGTAGTACTTCGAAGTTATCGCGTAGTAACTTGTCTGTTTTCTCCTTAGCTTCCCTGCTCAGGTACATTATATGAAAAGCGTAGTCATCTTTATGGTCAGGGTATATACCGTAAGCTGCGAAGCCGCCGCCCAAGCCGTTTCCACGCTCGTGCATGTTTGCTATGGCTCTGACGGGATCACGCGCCGAGAATCGTCTACCCTCTAAATTCATCATGCCAAAGAGGGAGCAACCGGCGAAGTCCTTATCGTCATTGTAGGGATTGTTTATTTTGCCTATATTCTTCATCATGATCACTCTAAGTACAGTCTTTTTCTCAGAGATAATGGTAAAGTGGCGAGGCCGAAGTTTTCTGAGAGAAGCGCTTGCTTGAACTTTTTCACGTTGACACCATTTTTCATTAGATTAAACAGCACCCCTGCTCTTTCGATATCATTTAACAGCAGTATGCCTACAATCACATCGTCTTTGAGAACGATCTTTTTGTAAAGTCGCTTCTCAGGTTCATGTCTGGTTAAGATTTCGTAGCCCTCAGCGTTCTTCGGATTGACCAAACCGATGGATATGATTGGTATGCCAAAGTACTTCAGGGCGCTCATTGCTGTGCCACCGGGGTACTCTGCTTTTTTACCCGCCATGTTATAGCCTGCAACTCTGCCTTCAAGCTGAGCAAGAGGCCAAAGAGGCAACAGCCGGTTTTCTCCAGAAATGAAGTCGTAGGCTTCAGCAACATCCCCGCTGGCATACACGTCTGGAACACTTGTACGCATCAAATGATCAACAAGAATACCCCTATTTGTCTTCACATCAGTTCCTGAAACAAGCTCAATGCGCGGAACAACGCCAATTGCAATTATTACCAAGTCACATTGAACACTATTACCGTTGGTTAATACTACGCCGCCTACAGCACGTTCATCTTCAGGCTTTCCAAGAATACGCTGAACCGATTGGCCAGTAATAATTGTCACACCAGCACGTTCCATCACGTTAGCAACCATATCTGATGCAGGTGCATCCAAGATTAGGCTGAGAATCTTGTTTTGAAGCTCCACTATGGTTACTTTTAAGCCACGTTTCACCAGCGCCTCAGTCACACTGACGCCTATGAGCCCGCCGCCGACTACTACGGCGCTCTTGGCTTTCTCGATTTCTGCCGCTAAACTTTCAGCATCAGAAAGCTTTGTAAACGTAAAAACGCCTTCTTTGTCAGCGCCTTCTATTTTGGGCACAAAAGGCTTCCCGCCTGTTGCAATTAGCAGTTTCTCGAAAGAAACATGGGCGCCATTATCAAGAACCACATATTTCTCATTCAAATTTAGGCTAACAGCCCTTTGTCCCATTAAAGCTTGCACATTATTTTTTTCCCAAAATTGACTGTCGCGGCACAACATTTTTTCGAAATTGGCTTTTCCGCTGACTAAATCAGAAATCATTGGCCGTGAATAGGGAGGGCAAGGTTCCTCTGAAACTACAGTTATCGCGCTAACAGGGTCTACTTCTCTTATGGCTTCCACTGCACTAATTCCTGCTGCTGAAGCACCTATAATCACATACTTCGCCATCACGGCTTCACCTCCATGAGTACTAAAGCACCGTTTGGGCAGTTAGCGACGCAAGCGGGCACATCCAGTCCTGAACAAAAATCGCATTTTGCAACGACTTTACCGGAAACATCCATTTTGATGGCGCTGTATGGGCAAACCATGATGCAGGTCCAGCAGCCCATGCATTTCGCAGCGTCGTGAATCACTAGCCCGGTTGATTCGTCTTTTTTCATGGCGCCTGAGAGACAAGCGGTAACGCATGGTGCATCTTCGCAGTGCCTACACTGAATAGCAAAAGAAACAGGCTTATTCACCTCTAGCCTTACTCGACCAAGGGGGCGAGGATTTTCTCTATTATAAGCCTTGATGATATCTTTTGATTTGGAGTGCTGGACGGTGCAGTAAACCTCACAGAGCCCGCAGCCTATGCAAAATTCTTCCTTTGCTACAATTCTTTTCATAAGCACACCCTTCGCATTTTTATAAGCTAAAGTATATCAGGGGATCACAGGAAACGAGCGGTTGTAAAGCTCTCATCTGAGAATCAATGGCAGTAGCTGCTGCGTGTATATTGGAACTTGCTAGGTATTCGTAGAATTTGAGCGGCATTAGTGATCCCGTTATTCAAGATTGTTGCAAGGTAAAATGATATATGTTTTATATAACTTTGCTGAAAAGCATTTATATGCAAAGTAATGAACTATATTACATAAATGAAATATATGAATGAGGTAAACAGTCATGGCAGAAAGAGACTTGGGCCATAGAAGAGTTCAATGCACAGGAAGAGGCTCATACATAATATCCTTGCCAAAAGATTGGGTGCAAGACATTGGCTTGAAAAGAGGAAACGAAGTCGACTTCATCGTGCAACCTGACTCATCGCTAATTTTGATTCCGAGAAAAATAAAAGAAAAATACGATAAAGACAAGCACGCAAAACTCAAAGAATACTACATCACTATAGATTCAGCCGAGGAGAACTTGGAGTCAACGCTCCGAATGATAAAGGCGCTTTATGTCATAAGCGCTGACCTCATACGAGTACACTTCAAAGGCAAAAATGTGGAAAAGAGCAAAGCCATAATAAAAAATTTCGCCAGAGACACTCTCCTAGGTGCAGAAGTTATTGATGAAAAAACAGACGAAATTACATTGCAGATTCTCATAAAGCACTCAGAATTTCCAATCGAAAATGCGGTAAGAAGAATGGCTGTTATAGCCCTTTCAGCCAACAGAGACGCCTTTTTGGCGCTTAAAAATCGAAGTAACGACCTGTTTCAGAGCGTAATTAACGCGCACCATGACACAAACAGACTAGGCTTATATGCTGTTCGCCAATTGAAGTTCGGCATAGAACGAAACCTGTTCAGGGAATTAGGTTTCAAGACACCTAAAGAATTTCTCTTGTATAGAATAATCGTAAATAACATAGAAAACATCAGCGAAAACGCACTAAACATAATCAATAATTTGGCAACATTACAAAAGCAAATCGACGAGCAGTTGCTTTTCATAAAAGAACCTATTGACGAGGAAGTCTATTCACAAATGCTTAATTTCAACTCTCACGCCCATCAGCTTTTTGAGGAATCCATAAAGGCAATGTTCAAAAAAGCCTATCATGAAGCCGAGAAAATAATTCTCAAACGTGGGTCTTTTACACCATTGGAAAACGAGCTTATCCGGCTAATGACCAGCAAGAAACTGGATCCTAACATAGCTGCGATTCTCAGATTGATGATGGATAACTCAAGACGAATAATGGATTACGCCCAAGATATTGCAGAGTTAACGCTAAACCGGACAGTGGAAGAAATCTGCACCACTTTCGAAGTAAAATAACCGAAAACTTGGATAATAAAACTCAGTATAGATTGCGGGTTTCCCTTCTTTTTTCTGCTTCTTCATAAAAGCGTAAAATCTCATCTATTATCTCAACATTCGAAAGTAGCATCCGCCTGCAGCAGTATCGCTTAACACCAAGACTATCCAATATGTCACTGGCGTTCTCACCTGTCTTTACTCTCCGCGCAAATTCTTCCCAGAGATCCCCAATCAACTTGCCGCACGTGAAGCATCTAACAGGAATTATCATCCAATTTCCCCTTATCTGTAGCTTTTCTGTTCTTTTGCACGCGCACCTGGACCGCCGAACTTTTTCGGTTCCTTTCTTCTTGAATCCCCAACAATCATAGTCCTATCGTACTCAGTAAAGACCGTGCGCAGATGAGTACTCTTCGTCCATTTCAATAAAGCGTTTGCCAAAGCCATACGGGCGGCTTCCGCTTGTCCCATGTAACCTCCACCGGAGGTTTTAACGTCAATATCAAGCTGTTTCCAAACGTCTTCGCCAGCATGTATCAAGGGCTCCATGATTTTTTCACGAGCAATTTCCGGCTCAAAAATTTCCACGGGAACCATGTTTATTCTTACTCTACCAACGCCAGGTCTGACGAAGGCTCTGGCCACAGCTGTTTTTCTTTTTCCACTAACAACCAAAACTTTCTTGGCGGGCATACTTACTCACTTTTCCATCCTATTTCTTTAGCTAACTCTCCAAGGGTAAAATAGGGACCTCTTAATTTAGACGCCTGCGCTTCATCAAACGTAATCATCTGTTGACCTTTGAACTCTTCAGGCACACCGATGAACACTTTCAACCTTTTATAAGCCATTTTTCCCTTCGGCTGCTTGAACGGTAACATCCCTCTAACGGTTTTACGCAATATTCGATCTGGTTGTCTATAATGAAAAGGCCCTCTACCTGGTGAGCCAACTTCAAGAAACTCTTTAGCTTCTGCCACTTTGCTTTTCTTTTTCCCTGACAACACAGCTTTTTCAGCGTTAACAATTACCACTTTTTCGCCATTCAACAGTTTTTTGGCAATTTCGCTGGCCATTCTACCAAGAATGAGCCCATCCGCATTCACTATAGTGACTTGGGGTTTTATTGTTTGCATCTTTTCACCGGATTATTTTAACATTTGAACCTTTGGGGTGTGTTTCCACAAGCTCAGGAATAGATAAGTATTTTGCTTTTGCAGCCGCTAATTTTTCCTTTGCCTTCTCAGAAGCACCGAAAGCCGCCACTGTTATTGCATGATCAAGCGAGCCTGCGCCTAGGATTTTTCCAGGCACAACTACGACATCGCTTTTTTGCGTATACCTGTTTATGCGGCTCAAGTTTACAGCGACACGTTGTCTTCTTGCTTTGGCTAAATGCCTCGCTACATCCAGCCAAATAGCCGCGTTTTTTTCTCTGCTTTGCTTTTTTAGGAAAAGAATAAGCTGGACGAGCTCTGGATTTGTAGATTTGGTCTCTTTCACTTTACCTCAACCTTCACTTGCTCTTCGAATTCCTTTAATTGCTTATCCAATATTTTAGTAGCTTCCTGAATAATTCTTTCAGGAGGAAGCACACCTGTTGATTCTATACTCATTACAAAAGCATTTTTCTCCCATTCAACATTTATCGCTGCCGGCTTCTGCGGGCAAGCCTCAACACAGTCCATACATAGGTTACATGCGAGAAGGTCTCGAACTTCCACCTTATTCGCCTTTACTGCAAGCACCTTTTTGGGGCATATTTCCACACATTTCACGCAGTCCTTGCATTTTTCGCTATCAACCTCAACTTTTGGGAGATATTTGTAAGCACACATGGAAACAGGTTGCCATTTCGCATGATTCTTGCCTTTCCCAAGTCGGGCGTATGCCTCAAGCTTCAGCTTTTGCCCTTTGGCTAGTTTTATGATAGGAATTTTATCAGAAACTGGAACTATCTCAGGATTTTCAGAGACCAACTCACCTGAATAAACTGTGCGTGTCCCTTCGCTTGCTTCCGCATCCAACGTAAACGTTACACGACAAAGGCTACAGCCAAACTCGCTCTGGCATTCGCATTCACCAGGAAGATTGTAGCTATCCAGATCTGTTTTGAGGGGGGTTAGACCTAGCCTATGAGCTATTATCTCATCTTGTAAAATGGATGAATTCTCAATTATAACAACTTCATCTATAGCCATGCTTGGCACTTCAGCAAGCGCGATTCGCCGCAGCGCATTCACTAATGAAACATCCGCGTCTCTTATTATAAAGCGAATACTCGCTTCGTTCTTCTCAAGCACTTTTATTTCCACTTGATGTTGCCACTCCATAATAGTTATGAATAATGACTGTGCGGGTCAATAAAAGTAACAGTGCATTATTTCAATTTTTCTGTTAAAAAAGTGGGAGAAGCTATACGCGCCTTCCTCTTCGACCACCAGGCCTTCTTGTGCCATCATGAGGAATAGGCGTGACCTCTTCGATACGCTCTATGCGGAAGCCAAATCTCGCAAGCGCTCGTATAGCCGCTTGAGCGCCAGGCCCAGGTGTTCGTGGACCTGATCCGCCTGGAGCGCGAACTTTAATGTGTATAGCTGTTATTCCCTTATCGCGGGCTATTTCTGCGGCTGCAGTGGCGGCGCGCATAGCCGCGTATGGTGAAGACTCCATGCGGTCGGCTTTAACGAACATTCCGCCGCTGGTGCGCGCGATTGTCTCCGCGCCGGATATGTCGGTTATGTGAATCATAGTGTTGTTGTATGAGCTGTAGATGTGGACGATGCCCCATTTTTCATTTTTTTTGCTACTGCTCAAAATTTATCACCCTTTCTCTCTCTTCTTTCTTTAGGCGGCTCTATTTCCGGCGGCTTGGCAACAGTTGCCATTGCTTGCCGTAATGGATGCGTTTGGTTCGCTAAAGCACTTTGCGGAGCATATCCAATTTGCGCTTCTTCTTCTTTTGACACTAGGTAGCTTGGCACGGTTACTCTGCGGTTTCCGATAGTTATGTGGCCGTGAGTTATCAGCTGCCGAGCCTGATAGATCGTCTTTGATAAATTTTTTCTGAAAACTATTGTTTGGAGCCTACGTTCAAGAATGTCTTCTATATTCAAGTCTAACACATTGTCGAGCACTGCCGTTTCTGGAAGAACCCCTAGTTTTTTCAACCGCGCTAGGAGCTCATTTTCCATTTTTGCGCGCTCTTCAGGCGTTTTTCCTATAAGCGAGCGGGCTATGCCTCTGGTTTTTGAGAGCAAGGTTTTGTGGCGCCATAATTCATGTTTATTCCTTAGTCCATATTGCCCTAATACCTTAAGCTCCTCTTGCAGTATATCTTTGCGCCAAGGAAAACGCGGCGTATCATACTTTTTACGTTGCTTTTTTGGATCACCCATTTATCTTCACCCAGCTAAGCTGATGTTCCTCCGGGTTTCTGCATGACCGCCTTCTTTTTGACGCCCAAAGCTTTTCCTGCTCTTCCAGTAGTTTTTGTTCTCTGTCCACGTACCTTCAAACCATAAGCATGGCGGTAACCGCGCCAAGATTTGATTTCCTTCTCTTTGTCAATATCTATCTTCGTTCTGAGAACCAGATCAGCGCCTATGAGGTGAACATCTTTGCCTGTTTCCATTTCTTTTCTTCTATTAAAAAGCCAGCTTGGCAATCCATATTTTGCCGGTTCCTTGATTATATCTTCTATTTTGTCAATCTCTGCTTCTGTCAGGTATCCTACTCTCAAATCAGGGTTTACCCCAGCCTTTTTCAGTATGGCGTTTGATAAACTCACGCTTATGCCCTTGATTTCTGTTAAGGCGTAAACAGTCTTTAGGGTACCCTGCACATCTGTACCCAGTATACGTAGGATATGGCGATATTCTTGCGACATTCTACTTTTTCAACCGTTTAAACTTGAGCTAACTACGAAAGTAAGTCGTAATTTATTTAAACCTTCCTTTTCACATGCGACATGTGGAACATTCATGTGAAAGCACTTAGGCCATTATTCTGGCTGGATGCTTCGCTTAATTTGTTTGCGCTGCATCAACCACTCAGCCGTGAACACACACATGGCAGAGCCTGTTACTAGTATTAGTAAGAGAAAGAAAATTTTGAACACATAGTTTTCTACGGGATAATGTAAAGCGAGAACAACGATTTCAGTAATTAAAATACACATGAAAATTACGGCGTAAAACAGCATTTTCGGTATTATGTGCCGCCCAAGCCACAAGTATCCTTTTACGGGTGCTTTACTCTTGATTATGTATTCGCCGTACTGGTTTTTCTGTAGGTAACCCATATCTTCGAGCTTCTGCAAGTGCCTGTAAGCCACACTGGGACTGCTAAGCTGTACTGCCTTCATGACATCGCGCGGGCCTACTGGTTTGCCTTTCTTAACAGTGTAAAGGTAAACGCTTAAGGTTGTGCCCTCAAGTTCTTCAGCACCGGCATTCTTCAAAGTTTAAGCCTCTTTGTGCAGCGATTATGTTTTAGCGGTTGATGCGTATTAGTTTTATCTAAATCATGAAAGGGTATATGCTCTTCTGGAGATTTTTGATTTCGTGGTTAGAGCCATGAAAAGCCTTGCATGCCCTGAAAATTTGCAATGGGTAAAAATGCAGTTGCTTTGCGTTCTTCTGTAAGAACAGCGTGTTCTCTGGGAAGAGTAATAAATCACTTTTTCAATAAGTAAAATTGAGTTGATACTATGGAAACTAATGCTGAGTTACCCCGAGAACTTGCCATTTCTAATTCCAACTTCATTAGGCGATGTATTTTTGAAACAACTTCGGCAATCTCACATTTCCACCGCAAACATCAAGCAGACAACAGGTGAATCAGAAAATGGCGAAAATTAAAAATAAAAAAGCAAAGTTCTTGCTGGCACTGTTTTTCATAAGCAGCTTAACCATTGGATTTGCAACCTGTGTGGAAGCGCTTAGCATAGGCGTTGCTTACACGGTTAGCTTGTGGCATCTAGACGAAGTCGTGCCAGACGGCTATAGAGAAGTAACTCCCGACGCTATGGGGCGAAACGCTGGGATTCTGGTGTCTACGCCCAAAGCGCCTGCGCTGGTTGAGGGCAAATTCAACAAAGCCCTATGTTTCGATGGAAACAACGGCGTTTACGTGCCTATTCGATTTCTAGTAGGCTTTCCGCCTTCGCCCCAACCAATATACATACCTATTTCCACAAGCCTCGACATCCCGAAGGAAATCCAAATTGAAGCCTGGATAAAAGTGCATGAGTTCAAAAACGTAACTTACAACAACGTCGTGATTAAATGCACACGCACCGACGCCTCCACCGAGAACGTCACCAGAATTTATGGCATCGCCGTGAAAGCAGGCCTACCTCAAAATGGCTATGCTGTGCCTGTGGGAGCACTTAGCGGCTATGTCTACACTGACGTCAGCGGCTTCAACGAGATAGTGACAACGGAACCAGTGGTGCCTCTAAACGAGTGGATCCATGTGGCTTTCAAACGCGACCTCGCTACGGGCATGCACTTGTATGTGAACGGCGTCGAGCAGTCTGTCAAAGCAATCTATGGCACACAAAACCCAGCGGGCAAGATAATCAACGGGACAGAAGTCTATTTCGGACACGATGCGGTAGTAACTATTGATGAAATTCAAATCAGTGACCTCGCGCCTGAGTCTCAAACGGTTACAGCGCAAGTTGACATTGGACCTAATCTGCTGATAGCAGTAATCGCTGTATCTGTTATCTTCGCGGTGGCATGGATTCTGCGAAGAGCTATCCAAATGTGGATGATACATTCAAAAGCATAGACTTGAGCGCCAAAGCACAGAAAACGCAAACAGCGAGGAGCGTCGCGTAGAATGGGAATTGGCCTTAAGCTGATAGAATTGCTTCTTCGCCAAAAACTCTTAGGCAAAGGGCTAAAAGGAGAATTGAACACGCCGCTAATCGTTTCTTACGCGGTAACCAAAGCCTGCAACCTTAGATGCTTGCACTGCCACGTGGAAGCCCAAGAGGCATTAGCAAACGAGTTGAGCTTAGGGGAGGCTATGCGGGCAATAGAAGAGATGGCAAGTCTCGGAACTAAAGCCTTGATCTTTAGCGGTGGAGAGCCGCTACTTAGAAAAGACTTGGTTTTGGCTCTTGCAGAGCACTGCGTTGATGCAGGCATTATCCCGGCTATGCTGACAAACGGGATGCTGCTCAATCATAAAGTAGCAGTTGAGCTAAAGGAAGCTGGGATCATGGCTGTGGGAATTCCAATAGACTCGTCTAATCCTGAATGCCACGATAAACTTAGGAATGTACCCGGCACCTTTGAGAAGGCGGTGCAGGCAATCAAAGCCTGTTTGGATGTTGACTTAGAAGTTGTGATTACCACGATGGCCATGAAAGACAACTTCAGCGATGTCCCCGCGAGAATAGATCTTATAGCTAATTTGGGCGCAGATCAAGTTGCAGTTTACGACTTGGTTCCCATGGGCCGCGGAAAGGCTGTTATGAATCAAGCTATGGATCAAACGCAACGAGTCAGCTTGATAAAGTATCTTCAGCACATGCAGGAAACTCGTGAGATGGTTTTTACGATGTCAGGTGGGCTGCCGCTTTACCCGGAAATCGTGTCTGAAATGCACCGTGCGAATGGCACTAAGCCGAAGGATTTGCTGCTTAAGCAGTTCTGGGTTGACGCCAATGTTGGATGCCACGCAGGCATCTTCTATTTTAGCCTAAGGCCCAACGGAGACGTTTACCCCTGCACTTTTCTGCCCGTGAAGATCGGTAACATACGCGAGCGAAGCCTTACAGACATATGGTATAACTCTAAGGTTCTCAAGGAGCTTAGGAAACGCCGCTTGTTAAAAGGAAAATGCGGCGCATGCGAATATCGCGAAACATGCGGCGGCTGCAGAGGAAGAGCTTACGCTTGCACAGGCGACTACTTGGAGACAGACCCCGTGTGCCTAAGGGAGCTGCTAATAGAAGAAAAGATACTTCCGTCTGGCATAGAGAAGTTCGGGTTCTGCGTGGGCTAAAATAGCTAAACAGCCTAAAATTTTTCTACATATTCAACAATATTTTTATTTGAGTCTCAAGCCTAGATTCAGCTTGCTGGGGTGGCCGAACGGTTCAGGCGGCAGCCTGCAGAGCTGCTCTATGTGGGTTCAACTCCCATCCCCAGCTTTTCAAGAGCAGTCCCCAGCTTCTGGCGGCGAATCCAAATACTCATTTTAAGGAAGCGTAAGTAGACCCTATTTAAAGTGGGGTTAGATTATTCGGTGGGGCCGCTGGGAATGTGGTGAGGTTTGAATTGAACCTAATGAGGGGATATCAACTGTCTCCTGCCATACTCAAAGCCCGCTTCGATAAGTTCTTTGGCTTCTTTAACGTTCTCAGCGGTCTTGCAAACGAAGTCATCATTCTCAAAGGCCACCAGCTGAGTGTAAACCAGCGTATTCTTGATACTCTTGTGGCCGAGTAGCCGCATGACGTGCAGGATGTCTTTGGTCTTATGGTACTCCATTGTAGCTTTCCAGTGGCGGAACGTATGGAAGGTTATCTGATTGATCCTTGGGTTTCCAAGCTTGTTAGCTGCCCTTTTCCGTTGCCGTACAAACGAACTTCGGTAGCCGCGCAGATCATAGGTGCCAAAGATTTTGTCCGACTTTCTCGGGAGCATCGACAGCATTGCAAGAAGCTTTCCTGATATCTTGAACATTCGGGCGTGGCTGCCTTTTTCCGGTGTTACTCTGATAGTTGAGTTCACGTAGTCTATGTCTGTCCATTTGAGTTGCCATGCTTCGCCTATTCTTATGGCTGTTTCCTTTAGCATTTGGAGTAGCGCTGCTGTTTTTTCCGCGCAACTGGCGATAAGCTGATCAATTTCCTGCTCTGTGGGAATGAAAGGTATCTTTTCAACTCTGCTGTAGCGTGGTGGATCCCATTTTCCGCCCATCATTTTGAGAAAGTTGCTGTAGGCTTCGGTGACGTATTCTTTTCTGCCCTCGCTCCATGATTGTTTAGCTAAGACTTCTTTTACGGTTTCTGGGTCGAAGAGGCTTGCGCCGAGTTTGACTAGGCGCTTCATGGCTTTGACTCTGCATTCGATGGTTCCCTTAGCGTATCCCTGTTTTAGCAGCCAGAATTCGTATTCAACGATTTTTCCGTTGGTTGCTGCCGCTTCGCTTCTACGCAGAACTTCTGTTGTTTGAGGTTCTGCGGCCAAGTTTTTCGTCTCCGTGACGCATATTTGGCGAGTAAATACTATGCTGTTTGGCCTTTTTAATGGCTTCGAATCGACAGGCGCAGCGGTTTTGGCGGCTTCTTTGGCTTTTCTGGCGTCGTTTGGGTCTGAGAAGCGCATGCCGCAGTCTCGGCAGGACCATCGTTGAATTACAAAGCCGCGTGAAGTGTAGCGTTTTGCGTCTTTCCAGACTCTTCGGCTTCTGCATCGTGGGCATGGGGGGCTGGAGCCGACGTCCCCTGCTGGAGGCGACTTACTTTCTGTTTCGGCTTTTTCGCCAAATATGCTGTCTTCTGGTGTAAGTCCAGCCATTCCCTCCCACCGTGCGCTTAGTTTTGTGTGCTTATTTTCTCGGATATTTTCTGTCCGCAAGCGTTGCAGAGGAAACCCCATGAGTCGTCAAATTGTGTTACTTGCCAGTCGGGTCTGCCTTTGGCGCCGCAGCAGACGCAGGTTTCAATGCCGAAATCCATGGTTAACCGGTAAAGGCTCTTTGTTTTGCTGGCTAGTTCTTCAAGCGTGGTTGCTGTTCCAGAGTTCCTGAGTTGCATAACTTTGCTGGGTGTTTCAGCTTGCGGCTCAGTTTTTGAAGCGGTTGAAACTGGTTTGTTTTCGTTAGAGGCGCCTTTTTCTTCGCTTTCGTTATCTGGTTTGGATGTGCTGTTTTCTTCTTTTGTTGGTGTGGTTTGGAACTTGGGAACAAGGTTGGCGCCGTATTTTTTGGCTATGCGTTTGAGTTTTTCTTGGTCGAAGCTGTAAACCCAAGCGGTGCCGTTGGCGAGGCGGGTTTTGGTTTTTTTGCCGCCTAAGATTTCGCGTAGGCGGTAGCCGATTTTCTGTTTGGTGACTTCGCCGAATTCTGGCGTGTCCATTTTGTTTGGTTTTTTGTCGTCGAGTTTGCCTTCTAAATCTTTGACTAGTGCGTCCCAAATGTCAGCGAAGGCGAGAGGTTGCTGCGTGTAGAGTTCGCAGATGGTTTTTACGATGTGGCCTTCTAGTGTGTTGGTTTTCTCGTTTAGCCTTTCCTTCTGCAGCAGTTCAAGATGTAAGCGGAGGTCTTTTTCTACGGTTAAGCCTGAAACAGTTTGGATGATGGGTTTCCACAGCTCTTTCAGGCGATCTTTTACAGGCAAGTCTACTTCTGGCAGTTCATGTTCTCTTGTGGCTAAGCGCGATTTTAGCAGCATATTGCGTAGTTGGTGGAGTCTGTTTTCGTCTTCCTTGTTTACGTCTGCCCAGTCTTTGGTTGGGTAGCCTTCTGTCATGGGTATGAATATGAAGCGTTCAATGAGGCCTTTGACGCGGGGCATTTCTTCGGCTGCGCAGGCTTTGAAG
>JAWCMT010000005.1:0-46334 GCA_038849555.1 Bathyarchaeia archaeon
AGCAGCAGAAGAAACCATAATCGCATTAACCAGCGACAACGCAGAAGTCCAAGATGACGTCAGACGAATAATAGAATCAATATTCGCTAAATCACAGTGACCTAAAATGCATCAAGGGCTAAAGGGTTTTTCTCATGGGGTACCTTGAGTATGCTTGGGATATTTCTCTTCAGAAAGACAATATGAAATTGAAAATGGTTATAAACCCGCTTATTAACCAGCCTACTCTCGAGCCTGATACTTTCGGGTTCACCGCGAACTTTCCCGCCGTCAACACAGTAGATGACAAACACATCTCATTTCTAGGCTACAAGTTTACATCAGACGCCGATGGAAAAGCAAAAATTGGAAAACTATTCCGAGCCGCAGTAACACATTTAACGGCACATACCGTGTTGCCTTTACCCGCCAATAAAATTGCTCCTCTATTCTCATCTGAGCCTGTTATCAGCATCTTCGCAAAATCCCTTGCAGCAGACGCTTGCGCTAACGCATACATTCAAGCATCTTGCCCTGAAAGAATAGCTGACTTGGCTTATGCAAACGCATTAAGTTTTGCAAAAATCAAATTATCCGAAAGAATTCTGATGCCATCCACGCGAATTATGGCCGCGTTACTTTCAAAAGTTAACATCGGCATAATCAAAGGTTCTCTTACCTCTGAATTTGAAAACACGGTAAACGATTTGTACGATAAATTGCTCAGGTTACGAAACACGTTTTTAGCATCAATTAAAGGCGCTCAAATTAACATTGAAAAGTTGTTTGATGATACCGTGAAAAGCGTCATAGATGGCTTGGAACCTTTTGGCCCTTTTTTGGAAGCACCATCATTACCGTACACAGAACAAACAGGTCCCTGCAGTGTTTTCGCTGGAACAGAGTTAGCTACAGATTTAGTTGACAACGCTTTCCTGAAATCAATTGAAACTCTAGGCGGAACAGTTCCAACAGGCGAAGCTATTAGCTCATTATGGAGGAAAGAGCAGGAAATAGAGGCTTTACAAGCTTTTGACTCTGAACAGCATCAAAAAATGCGGCGCCAGAAGATTCTAGATCGATTAAACCAATACGCCAGATCTACGAGGTTCAAGGAAGTATCTTTCCCTGATGAAGATTACACGGAATACTTGAGGGCAAGACGTTTCCTTCAAGGAGGAAGCCGCAGGCTTCTAGACAGCTTGAGAGTCGCACAGGATGCCCTCGATGAAGACCCTGGAAAAGAGATGGGGCAGATGGACTTGACAGCTGTAATCCAGGCTATTGCAAGTAAGAAGCCAGCCACTGACGTTTTCTTTAAGGATGAATACCTCAGCAGAAGCTTTGCGTGGTCCATACTTTTTGATGCAAGTACTAGCATGCAAATAAAAAGCCAGTACGCTAAGGCTTTGCTCATATGTGTTGCTGAAGCGACAAAGGAGCTGCTTATGGATCCGGGCGCATGGACTTTATTCGCTTTCAGCGACAAATTTTACGTACTTAAAGATAGCACCGAAGCCTATACAAGGAAAGTGCAAGCCAGAATCGGGGGGCTCAAATTTGGCGGTTTAACTTACATGCCTGATGCGATGCGGCTTGCAGGGCAAATTTTGGCTTCTCGGTTTGATGAGCAGCGAGTGTTGGTTGTGATTTCTGACGGCTGGCCGTATGGTTATGATAATGTGACGGCTGCATTAGCGGGATGTATTCATTCTCTGGTTAAGAAGGGGATAATAGTGATCGGAATAGGGGTGGAGACAGAGAGAATGGGAAATTTCTTCAGGTTAAATGCGGCGGTTTACACTCAGAAAGATCTGGTTAAGCGGTTTGCCAAGATATTCGTGGATGCGTCTGCAGCGGCGCTTGAGACTTAAAAAAGGGCGAGTTAGTTAAGAATTAACATTGTCTGCGGCGCGGCGTATTGATAGCGAGATTATTTTTGAAGAGGGTGAATGTTTATTTCTAATCCAGATTTTGAAGTCATAATTATAAAATATACATTCGGTTAGAATCAGTCCATGCGATTCAGATTTGGAATCAAAAGGTGAAGTCACCGCATGGAACTTGCGATAGAAAATACCGATGACGTAATAAAAATTTACAACGACAAACACGAGTCATGGAGATTTGTTAAAAAAGACAAAAATTTCACTAAACAACTCTCAACAATTGAAGAGACACTATCAAGGTTCGGCTTGCTTAAGAACGAAATAAAGGTTTATTTGTATCTTGCAAGGTCAGGGCAAAAGAAAGCAAGCGAAATAGCTGAAGCAATTTCCCTTCACAGAACTGAAACATACCGGATACTGCGCGATTTAGAAAAGAAGGGATTACTGTTCTCAGTTTTTGAAAAACCATTAAAGTTTAAAGCTGTACCCTTGGACAAAGCCATAGATTTGCTGGTTGAAGCCCAGAAAATGAAAATCAAGCTTCTGGAAAAAGCTAAACCAAGCCTCGTGGAACTTTGGTTGTCAATGCCCCAGCCGAAGACTGAAATAGCAAACAAAGAGCTCTTTCAAATGCTGCAGGGTGAACAACAAGTAGCCCTTAAGGCGGAAGAGTTACTCAAAAAGACAGAAAAAGAAATTCAGATATTCGCTCCAGCCGATTATCTGGCGCAATTGTACTACAGCGACTTCACAGATAAACTGAAAAAGAAGCTGGGTAAACTTGACATCACACTGCTACTCGAGAACTCGCCGAAGAGCGTTTTCTTCATGGAGCAGATACAATGGCCGAGAAACCAATACCGCATGGTTGAGGTCCAAAATCTCCCAGGCTTCATTATTTCAGATAGACAAGAGGTACTAATCGCATTCCAAGAGAGCAGCAGTTCCGATCAAGAAGGTGACAAAAAGAAGGATAGAACCGCGGCGATTTGGACAAACTACAGCGCGTTCATTTGGATTTTGCAGATACTATTCGCTAAGTTGATGCAAACAGAAGAGAAACTGCAGGAAACAATAGCTTAAAGCGAATGGTTGCTCTGTTTCAAACCAGAGTACCCGTCGCTGCCTGAAATTTTTCTATTAACGCGACGTTTAATTAACAAAAACAGTAGAGAAAGCGCCAATATTGCCGTAGCTAAGGCTGAAAAAATTAACTGGTAAACGGGCAGCAATCCATTTTGATTTTCAATGCGAATTTTCACGATGTAGAAGTCATAGTGCCCTTTTCCTATTGAGTTTGTCCAACCCGCCATGGCATACTCGTTCTCTGCAACATCCAACACGCCGTAGGCTTCTTCATAGGCGCTTCTGCCAACGGTGCTGCTCCACAGAAGCCGACCTCCCTCATCAATTTTGAACAGCCAAAAATCCCTCATGCCTTTTCCGAATGAGAAAGTGAAACCGCCAATTAAGTACCCGCCATCTTTCGAGCATGCAACGCATGTGGGCATATCGAAGCCTTTGCCGCCTACAGTCGTCTCCCAGATTAGATCCCCGTTTAAATCAGCCTTTATTATCCATGCGTCACTTTCGCCTTCTCCCTTTGAACGTGTATCCCCCACAATTAGGCATTCGTTTGCGGTCTTTGCCAGCGCGTAAGCCTTGTCGCTCTGTGCTCCACCATATGTCTTGGTCCACAACAGATTACCTGAATCGTCAATTTTCAGCAACAGAAAATCATAGTCCCCGTTTCCAATGGAATTTGTGTAGCCTGCTACTACGAAGCTGTTGTCTTCGGTTGATATGACTGCTCTTCCCGCGTCTTCCATTGTCCACCCATAAGTTTTGTTCCAAACAATCGCGCCGCTTCCGTTAATTTTGACAACCCAAACATCAGAGTTGTCGCTGAACGAGTCGGACAAGCCTACAAGTACAAAGCCGTCTTGCGCTTTGGATGCTGAAAATAGTTTATCGGTTTTTCCGTTGTCCAAGGTAACGTTCCACTTCAAATTTCCCAAGCTATCTATTTCCGCCGCATATCCGTCAACAGAGCCTGAAGGGAGAAATATGTTTCCAACAAGTAGGAAGCCGTCATCCAAGCTGAGGACATATCTAAACTCGCTTTCTGCTTTCTCTATAAACGTTCGGTTCCAAAGCATATTTCCATCATAATCAAGCTGTAAAACCCAACCAGCCGTCTTGCCGATTTCAAGCGATGCGGAAGAACCGGCGACTACAAAGCCGCGTTTCGAAGATGCCAAGCAGAAAGCTCTGTCGTCATCTGCTCCGCCATACGTCCTTTCCCAAAGCACAGTTGCTTCTTTAAAGAGCGCTTGGTCCGACGATGCCGAAGCAGAAGGATTAGTAGCGCCATTCTGTAAAATCAAGATGGCGCATATTGCTAAAACCAGAAAGAGTAGAGTGCTAGTTCTTCCACTTTTCTGCATCCCATCGCCCTTTCTGCATGATAAATTCAGTTTTAATATGCTTGAGTGGTAGCAGTATTTTATTATTATGGATGCGCTCCATAGATGAGAAATTAGCAAGCGCGTGTAAAGAAAAAAGATGCTTTAGACTATATATTGAACGGTTTTATTATCTGGCTTGGCAACATTGTCTTTCGCATACTTTAGAAGCCAGTCAGAAAGTCGTTTGCAACCGTGGGGTTTGCAGGAAAAACTCTTCTTTTCTTGATTCCAAAATACGCAACTAGAACACGGAATGTTTGTATCGCTTTTCATTTTTATCGTAGCAATCTCGTTCTGAAATCGATTTATTACTTATGAACCCTCAATTATGACTCGCCATAATGATTATGGATACACATCTGATAAGCAAGAATAACCGTTGTATGCTGACTACACTTGCGCGCACGTTACATTTGCCCTAACAAATATGCCCCGCAGATCATGACAGTGTACCGAAATTATCAGCGGGTCGCCGGGATTTGTGGTTTCAGCCGTGAAAGATAAAACGTAAGTACCATTTCCATAATCAGTTATATTGGGCGCTGCGACTTGCATCCATTCTTCAAGTGGAAATGCGCCGTCTTTTTCGTAGTAAACCGTGAAATTTTGTGCTAAAGCGGGCTTGTTCTCGTTAAAAACTGTGCATGCTACAGTAGCCTGCTTAAGCGACTCGTTTAACATGGTATATTTTCCAGTTATAGTAATTTCGGATGTTACGTTAACAGTGTATTCAGAATAGTAAGTTGCCGAAGGCCCTGAGGAATTAAAGATAAAATTGGCACATGCGCTTGATATCCCTCTGCCGTTGGAATCCCAATTTATCCAGACGCCGTTTTGATAAGGCGTTGTGTTGGAAAGGGTGAATTCCATTTTGAAAATCGCATTAAATGAGTTGTTGGTAACCACGGATTTAAATTGGCTTAAATCTGTAATCAGAATGTCAGTGTCTCCGCCATTCGTGATGTTGGACAATGCGCTTATTACGGTGTGTATAACTCCTTGTTTGTATGCTAAGAGTGCATACTCTGTTTTTGCAGCATATGTTGCTGTGTCTTTTTCGGTTTCGATAACATAAAGCGCCGTGGAGAGTATAAGCAAGGTTATTATCAAAGAGACTATGATAAGAACTTGACCGGAATTGTTGCGGCGCAGATTACGGTTCTTCATGCTAATCTACCAGTGCAAGTTGTAATCTAAGAACATAAACCGCATAGTTGCCACTTATGCTGACGCATACATAATGCACCGACACTATTTTGTCGCTGACAGCGCTACCGCTACAGATTGGGGCATCATTAATGCAAATCATGTTCTCATCTAGAACTGTAAGATTAAACCATACCATAGGCGATAGAGAAGATTGAACAGCACTCTTGAGACTTGCCCAACTTTTGTTGCTAACCAGACTAGCTAAGTGCCCGTTACTGTCCAAACTCAAGAGAACATTATATCCCATAGAAACAAGTGTATTCGTAGAATCGCTTGAACTGCTATGCGTAGCCTGAATTAAAGTTAAGGAAGACAGCAGCAATATCGAGGCGAAGAACGCTTCAATTACACGTATTTGTCCGCCCCTGTTTTTCCTCAGCGACTTCACTCAACCACGTCTCCAAAGCTTAAAGTCAATTCATAAAGTGTTTCTTTGATGGTTACGATGTATACGAAAACGTTTTCTTCAGAGTCGCTGAAGCTTGAGCCAAAGGCTTTTGGAACGCTGGGATAAGAAGCCCATTCTATAAAAAAGTCGGTGCTATTCAGCCCAGCAAGCACAAGGATTATTGGGCTTTTGTCCAAAAATGCGGGAATACCATACGCGTCGGCATTAATCATGGTAAGGTTTGCTTGGTAAGCATAAGAGAAAGCGTAAGCCTCTGCAATTGTTATGTTCTGAAAGTTCATGCCCAAAGTTAACGTGTAATTCAGCGGGCTTAGTTTTAGAAAAGTATGGTTTGGCGCTGGGTTCTGCGCTAGATGAGCAAAAGAATAGGCTTCATAGGCGGTTATTCTATCGTCAAATGTAGCGCGTGCAAAAACTATGAGAAGTGCAGGTCCACTAGCGGAGTTAGGTATCTGGACACTCACGTAGCCAACGCCTGCACTTGACGTCACATTGAAAACATCACTTAAAAAATCCTTGGCAACAACATAGCAATGGAGATTTGCACTTGCCGGTGCTGAGGATTGGCTTATTAAAATCTTGAATGTGTACTCTGTTGCGTCACCTGTGGAGGTGTTGGCGGAAGGAATGACGCTTATCGATAGCATTTGAGAAATTGATATGCCCAGAGCGATGTTAGTCAGTCTTGCCGACTTAGACACTTGAGGGTAGGACAGCGAATAGCCGTTTTCGCTGTTCAGTCTGCAGATTTTGTCAACATCCAACTTGTAGAGGTATGGCGAATCATAATCTGCCAATCCAAAGGCTGCTGGGATAGTGTTGCTTGTGCCCCAATCTACTGGCGTCCCACAACTTGTCACTATATGCTCCGCTATTGCTCTCAAGTAGTCATCCTTATTCAAGTTTTTCAAGTCATCTATACGCGGCTGCATCGTTCCAGCTAAAGAAGCAGTTGCAAGTAAGGCAACGGAAACTAGGAGTGCGCATGCGAAATAGGTGTCGATGGAAATTGTTGGCGTTCTTCCCCCTCCAAGTCACGTTGCTGGAACCGACATGCCGAACATGCCTGAAAGGAACTGTTGAGACAACACTAACGAGAGATAGGCGGTTGCCGCTAACATTGCAGAATATTGGAAGCCAGCGCCAAAGTTGCCTTCGCTTATCTTGCCGATGAAGAACCCTGAAATCCAGCATTGAAGAATTATGCCCACGGAAAACGTGCGTAACTGATCTTGCATGGCTATCAAAGCAACTGTTGAAAGGCTGGTGCTAACGACTGATGTCATCATGTACGTGGTTAATGCCACGATTGTGGTTGTTACAGCGATTAGTATGCTCCATATGAAAGCGAGAATGATGTATGGCCTCAGCAGGGCACGTCTGTTAATCTGCAGTTCACGTTCCTTCTCGCTGTATTCAGAAAGTATCTCAAGAGATTCGGTTGAATTTCCACCAATTTCAACCGTTTCAATCATCATCGCGAAATTTAGGGTAACAAACCAACTTTTTATCTCTCTGCGCAAATTGCTGAATGTCTTCCTTAAGGAAACACCCCACTCTAATTGGCTGCGCATTAGTTCCAGAAACTTTGTGAATGAACCGTGATCTTTGCGTTTTGTAGCTTGTATTATGCTCTTCTCGGGGGAGAGACCTATTTTTTGCGATTCAGTTACGTCTCTAATGAAGCGGGGAATTGAATCCTCAGCGTTGTAGTTTATTCTCGCCATTCTAAAATATTGAATAGCAGGCGGCAACGATGCAGCAACTAGGCCAATCGTGACTATTTCAGGCAACCCAAGCGGTCGTATTGCCTCAGTCAGCGAGGGTATTAGAACAAAACAGGCCAACGCGACGCCAACTGCTATGATGAGGATTGCGGCTTTCTTGTAAAGCTCTTGCAGTTCTTCAAAAGCACTTTTCTGCAGGTTATGCGCGGCTAATATGAAGATTAAGGACATGACTGGCATGATGACGAATGCTGTGAGGTAAGACAGAACTGGCGAAATGCTTATCGAAGTTTTTGCCAACAGCTCCAGCGTGTTTGTTGACGCGAAGACAACAAAGAGAATATATGCGCATAGCACGACGATTAGCATGACGGTGTAAGCCTCAATTAGGGTTGCTATTTTTTCAATAGAACGCGTCATGGCGTTGTGCCTAAGCTCGAAAATAGCTTTTAGCTCGCTTTTCATGTAGTCAACTATTTTTCCGCCGCTTCTCACGGTAGCCACAAAGCCGCCTAAGAAATTTCTGTAAAGTTTGGAGTTTGTGTTTTCGGCTCGCTGATGCATAACAGTCAACAGGTCTTTTCCTAAGACCTCTACTTGCCGCACAACCTCGTCTGCTTCTTTTTTGAAAGCAGGCAGGAAGGATAACTTGCGCATTTTTTTCCAGCTGTCATAAGCTGATACTCCGCTGGCAGCCAGCATAGTAAATATCATTACTACGAAGGGCAATTCACGCTCGATTTTTTCTTTCTCTTCGCTAGCAAACTTCGACAACAGACTGAACAATTTGCCGATGAACCCTGGAGGCGTTTTCATTTGCCACTGGTCCTCTCAAAGTTTTTTATCCGTCAAATCTGGTTCGTTAATGGTGCTGTTCAGTGCTTTGTGTACGCTCCTGAAGTCACGGAGGTTTTTTTCAACCATTTTCAACAGAATTTGTTTACGCCGCTCAAGTTCCTGAATGACCACACTGAGGGGAACATTAAGTGTCTTAGCAATCTTTGCTAGAAGGTAACTTTGATCAAGATCCTGTTGGAAAGCATCTACTGAAGGGTTCCACGTGAATACGTCATGGGTGTCTCCGTTTGAATTTATCTCGGCGATTCTTACGAATTTCCGGCTTGAAGTCCGTTTTTCAAATGGGGCAAAGCTTGGTGCTTTCACTTGCTTGACAACTATTATGCAGTTCATTAGCTGGATTATTCCACGAGGAATATTCATGGGTGGCTGCGTCAGACGCGTAATTGCCGCTTCAACATCTTCTGCGTGCATTGTGCAGAGTCCACCGTGCCCCGTGGCTAAGGCTTGGAAAAGAACGTAAGCTTCTTCACCTCTGACCTCGCCCACGAGAATCAGCGCAGGGCGATGCCGCACGGCTGATTTGATAAGGTCATAAAGCGAAACTTCACCCTCGCTTTCGCTTCCGAATCCAGGTCTGGAAATTGTTGACACCCAGTTTTCTTGGGGCAAATTGATTTCAGCAACTTCCTCTACTGAGATGATTTTGAAGTCAGGACGCACGAGACACGCGATGGCGTTGAGGGCTGTCGTCTTACCAGCGCCTGTGGGGCCAACTATCATAACAGACATTTTATTTTCCATCAGCATCCACAGATAAGCGCCGATTGACGCGTCGATAGTTTCATTCATTATCAAGTCTACAATGGTTATGGGGTCTTCTCTGAATTTTCTAATAGTGAAACTTGTCCCCGCAGGAGTGGTTTCTTTCCCGAAAGAAACTGCAAGCCTGTGCTTTCCTGGGAGAGTTAAATCTACGATTGGATGCGCTATGCTGATATGCTTGCCTTGCCTGTGCACTATTCTCGTCACGAAATCATCTAATTCTTCTTCGTCGTTGAAAACAATGTTTGTTCGCATGTTTTCGTATTTTCTATGCCACAGATAGATTGGTTTGCCTGTTCCAAGGCAGCTGATGTCTTCAATAAATGGATCCCGCATCAACGGGTCAATTTTTCCGTATCCGACAAGGTCTCTTTCGAGATAATATAGGATTTTTCTTAAACCGATTTTGTCGATTTCTTCGAAAGCTTTTTGATGCTCGTCAATTATGCCGGGAAGTTGTCGGTTAAATGATTCTGCAAGGGTCTCGTCTGCCCTTGGCGCTTTTAACTCGTATTCTAGGATGTTCCGCAGCCGTTTGTATGATTCTCTTTCCTCTTTTGTCATGGCAAGTTCGTCGACAACGTAGAAGAAACTGCCTTCGGCTTCTTCTTGAAAAATCCACGCGTAGGAATATGGAGGTTTGAGAGGATAGCTTTCAATTTGCACGTATCCTTCTGGCGCGTGATAGCCTTGAATGCCCAGGAGCCCTATCAGCTCTTCTTCGGGGATTGTGTTTTTTTCTTCAGTTTCCTCATCTTTCTTCTTTTTAAACAGCATTTCAATTACCTCCAGAAAGAGTTAAGTAGACGCCGGAAGCATTGGCGTGGCAAGTTAATGTAGCGATTCCTGAACTGCTTATGTAGCTGCCTGACGCTGAAACTTCCGCGGGTATGCATACACGCCGTTCGCTTGATGTGGCAACTACGCCGAAACCTGCTTCAACCCAAGCGCTGGCTGAGTTATTTGAAATTCTTATCCAGTAATTTTTGTCGCCGATTAATGAAGGGACATGTAAGCGTACTGATGAGGATACATTTCCTGCTTTTGCTTGTGAAATAAGCGCCATGCTTTCTGTGGAAATGTATTCTGCCACGTTTAGCAGCTGCTGTTTTTCAACCTCTGTTCTTAAGTTAAGTGTTGAGGCGCCGCAGGCGCAGATAACTAGCGCGCCTACGACGATTGACGCGAATATGGTGTAAATGTAGCTTGGAACTATCGATGGCAAGTTTACTTCACCCACCTCTGTATTGCGATGTTGCAGAGAACAGTTTCAATGTTGATGACGGCGCCGCTTGTGGTGCTTGCAATGGGAATGGAAACTTGGCTGCTTGAGCCGTCAAGAATTGAAGTTATCTTCAAAGTTTCAGGTTCATATGAAAGGGTATAAGTTGTGGTTATTATCTGGGTGTTAACGCAGGCTATTTTTAGCGGGACCTTGCCGTACAGCGCGATTGAATCCGAAGCGTTCAGGTTGACTATGTAAATGCGCACGTTGTTGACTGCTCTGTCGTTTTCTACTCCGGCAGTGGCGTAGGACACGGTTGGGCGGTAGCGTAATAGGATTTCAGGATGCTGTTTCCCGTTTCTGATGAACAGTTGAGTTATGAGCGCGCTGCTTTGGTTGGTTATGGTTCGGCTGTCTCCCCTCAAAAAAAGTCCTATGTCAGCTGTTCGAGAGTATGGTAGTTCATATACAACTTGCCCTACGGTTTCGTTGAAAATGGTGGCGGCAACTTCGTTGTTGTCGGTGACGTTTATAATTAAGGAGTTAGCGTCTGGTTGGATGTTTAATTTTCCGCCTGAATCGCTGAATTCAAATGTGCAGGTTGAGCCTGAATGCCACAGAGCGGAGCATAGCTTTTCTTCGAATGATAGCATGTCTTGTTTTGCGGTTGCAATTTTGAGTGTTGAGCTGTGGGTGTTTACTTTTTCTATTGCAAAGTAATATGTGAATGAGATTACGCCTAACATGGATACAAAGAGGATTATGAAGGTGACTGGAACAGCAAGTGCCCTTCTCGATTTGAGAGAATATTGAATTGACCATCTGTTAATTGTCAAATTCAGCTGCTTCCTCGGGGGCAATTTGCTGAGACAAAAATGGTGAAGAGAATTGATTAAGTCGTTTGTGTGTAGAAGAACGCTACATATGATTTTGATAACAATTAAAAACCCCTTTTCTGGCATGTTTGGTTTAATCAACTTTAGATCTCCTTGTTTAGCTATTTTTAATGGTGCAAAAGGTTCTTTTTTTGAAAAAAAAAGAAAAAAGATTGTTGGGGGAGCTGTATGAGCTAGGTCTTTTAACTTACGACTGCTTCAACGTTGGTCTCTTTGTAGTGCATTGCCTGCGAAGTGAACACGGTTATAGCAACTGTCAAGCCGATGTCGTTCATTGAGATGCTGTCTGGGTCGTCGATGTAGATTATGGCTGTGTAGCCTGATTTCAAGGTGATGTCGTCAGTTGCCGCGACGAAAGTATATGGAGTGCTGCCGATGGTAACGTTTCCTGGACTCAGTGTATCTGCCTCTATATGCGGGAGGTCTGCTGATATTGCGCCTGAGGTAATGCAGTAGATTACGTTTTCCCATGGTGCTGCTTGGCCTCTGACTGTTATTTTGTCTATGACGACGTCTCTGCCGCCTGTGTTGATTATCATGATTGCTGCTTGGCCTCCGTTTGTGAGGTCGTACCAGACATGTTGCTTGGTCAGGTGTAAGCTTTCTTCCTGAACCCGTGTGCTCACAACGTTGGTGGCGAAGTAGACTACTACGGTTGCCAGTAGCACTGATACGACGAGTATGATTAATGTGGTTACTGCTGTGCTTAGGGCTTTTCGGCTTTTTAGTAGTTTGTGCATTATTTTATTTCACCTTTTTATGTAGGAGATTGTTTGGCCATTATAAATATCTTTTGTCGCACGATTTAATATTGCTTTTCATGTTTCAACCTTTAAAACTCAACTACAGCTCTCCCATCTGAATCCAAACTAAATTCCAACAAAGAATATCCGTAAACAACATACACAAAAACGCCACCACAAACCTAAAACCAAAACAACCAAACATCAAAGCGAAATACGTATCCAAGCCAAATAAGTTTCAACGTATTAGTGCGGTCGCCGGGATTCGAACCCGGGATCGCAAGCTTGGAAGGCTTGTGTCCTAAACCAACTAGACGACGACCGCCCCGCCAGTAGTTTCATAAAAAAGCTATTTTAAGCTTCTCCATCAAAACGCCCTCAAAGTCTCTTCCGCAAACACATCTATCCGCAAATAAGCGTAAACAGCAACCGCCGCTTCTAGCCCTATCACAAGCGCCAGAAAAACTGCAAGCCCCCTCGCTAAACCCGAAAACATTTGCCCCACTTGAAAATCCACGTAACCATTAACCGTGGCTATCCAACTCCAGTAACTAGGCTGCTGCGTTAACATGAACGCTTCCAAATCCGCGGCAATCCACCAGCAAACAGCCATCATCACAACCGCAAGCACACTGCCGACTGCCGTTAGGTTCTTCCAGTCAGAAGACAACGAGGAAGAATAAGCGATGCAGGTTCCAGAATCAGATGGAGAAAGGCGATAGCAAACGATTTTCTTGGCGGTTCTAGGCGAAATCCCCCACAGCGAACCATGCTGGACGGAAATAGACGTTGGCGGTTCCTCCGCAATTATCTTGCAGCCTTTACTGAGCAGAATAGCCCTTAGGCGCGCGTAGGCTTCTGCTATCTCCAAGCCAACAACATGCCCAACCATACGTGCCACAT
Source organism: Bathyarchaeia archaeon (assembly GCA_038849555.1). Lineage (GTDB taxonomy): Archaea > Thermoproteota > Bathyarchaeia > Bathyarchaeales > Bathycorpusculaceae > JAOAIV01. The sequence continues at coordinate 13,072 of JAWCMT010000005.1, forward strand.
CGCTCCGCATTTATGCTTGAACGGCTTATTAGGGTTTTTCATCAGGCCTAAAAAGCTGCTTCTCATGCGGTGGACGCGGCTTAAAACCTCGAATGCCACGGCTTGCCGCACGCTGCCGCTCCAGATTCTTAATCCGCGCGTAAAGCTTTGAAACCTTCGTCTTTGACGGCGGCTTACGCTTCGGCGAATGCACAGGAACAGGAGTGAAGGGCTTAGCCTCGTCTTCCGTCGCACGCTTGCGCTTTTTCAAAGGCACCTCGCGGACTTTCTTGAAGACCACATAACCCTCTTGCAGGTTCACTTCCTGCACTTCCCAGCCAGCATCAAGCCAAGCCCGCGCATGCGCGCTCGACGGCGAATTGCTCCACCACGTCTCCTCCCTATAAGCGCTCATCGGAAGATTAGTGCCAATCAAACCGTCTATTCGGGCAAAAGAGAGTTTCACCAGCTTCGTGAAGGCGCCGCGGAACTTCAAATGCGCCGTAAGCCCGCTATACTTAGACCGCGACGGCGGCGAAACCACGCGTCTGGCACAGTGTAAACAAAGCAGCATGGTTGGGTCTCCTGTGGTGACGTCGGGCACCATGCAATCTCGGCAGAAAAGCCGCTTGCACCTCTTGCATCTCCGCATGTAAGCAACGCTGAGAACCCTACCGCATATCCCACATTCATCCTTAACCAATTTCAGCCACTCAGAAACTTGGGCAGTAATAAAAGAAAGGGGCGCTTACGATAAAAAGCTTCACTTCTAACCTTTAACAACCGATATGGGCACAAGCCTTGCCACCTTCGTGGCGATGCCAACTTGGTGACTGACCTCCGCGACGACATCCACATTCTTATACGCAGCGTCTACTTCTTCGGCTAAAACCGCAGGGCTTGCAGCTCTAACCACTATGCCGCTTTTCTCCAAGGCAGTTCTCACGTCACCGCCCCAGTACTTCCGCTTAGCCGCCGAACGGCTCAGCAGCCTACCCGCGCCATGCGCCGTGGAACCAAAAGTCAAATCCATGGCTTTTTCTGTGCCCACCAGAACCCATGAGCTTGTTCCCATGCTGCCCGGGATAAGCACAGGCTGCCCTTCGCTGCGATAATCCTGTGGCACATCCGCGTGACCAGGCGGAAACGCTCTTGTAGCGCCTTTCCTGTGCACCCAAACCTTCTTCTGGTCGCCATCAAGTTGGTGAGTCTCCACTTTCGCAATGTTATGTGCTACGTCATAGACAAGTTTCAACCCGAACTTTTCAGGATCAGCGTGGAAAACCTGCTGGAAACTCTGCCTAACCCAATGCATAATCGCCTGTCTATTCGCGAAGGCGTAGTTAACCGCGCAAGCCATCGCTTGGAAATAGTCTTCAGCCTCTTTGCTTTTGCCGGGCGCGCATGCCAACTCACGGTCAGGCAAGGATATCTTGTACTTCTGCACCGCGCGCTCCATAACCCGCAGATAGTCCGAGCATACCTGATGCCCGTAACCGCGCGAACCGCAGTGAATCATCACTGTAACTTGACCTTCCTGCTCGATGCCGAAAACCTTTGCCGTCTTCGGATTGTAAATTTTGTCCACTTTCTGAATTTCTAGGAAATGGTTTCCTGAGCCCAAAGTGCCTATCTGCGTTAGCCCTCTACTCTTGGCAGTTGACGAAACCTTATCGGGATCAGCGTTTTTCATGCAGCCGCGCTCTTCACAGTGCTCTGCATCCTCAGGCCAGCCCAAGCCCTTACTGATAACCCACTGGACGCCTTCAACAACCAGCCTATCCAGGTCGCTCTGGGTTATTTTGAAATCCTTACGTCGGCTTCCAAGCCCGCAGGGCACATTCTCGAAGATGGCGTTTGCAAGTTGACCAAGCTTTGGCCGCAGATCTTTCTCGGAAAGATTTGTTGTTACAAGGCGGACGCCGCAGTTGATGTCGTAACCAACGCCGCCTGGGCTGATCACGCCTTCCTCGTAATCTGTTGCGGCTACGCCGCCTATGGGAAACCCGTAACCCTCATGGCCATCTGGCAAGGTTACAGCGTACTTGTAGATGCCAGGCAGATGTGCAACGTTTGCGCATTGCCACAGAGTTCTGTCAGTCTGCATCTTTTCTAGAAGGTTTTCGTTTGCGAAAACCATGCCGGGCACACGCATTCCCGACTTGTATTTTGGAATGCGCCATATGCAATCGCCTACTTTTTCAAGAGGAACTTTCTCTGGTGGCGGACGACCTTCGGCTTCACCCATAATTTTTGCCTCCAAACAAGAAGTAGAAGCTGAATATAAAACGGTTTTGACCCTTCCAGCTAAAGCGCTGCAACGGTTGTTGCTAGCTGTGATGCTGGCCTGCGTAATGCATGGTATATTCCAACTGCAAATGTTTCCAAATGCCGTACTGCAGAATTGATTTGAGGGGGTTTATTGTAAATTTTTTTTAAACATGGCTGCCATTAGGGTATTCCGTAATTAGCCTAAGGTTGTCTTTGATTGGAAAAGACTAGTTTAGATGCAAGTGAGAGAAGCTTTATTCCAGATAACCTTATTCGCACCTTGGCAATCACGCTGGTTATTCTGCTTCACGCAGCGAACACCACGTTAAAGGCCGCTTCTGTTCCAGCGGACTACTGGTGGACCGCAGTTATTTACAAAAGCTTAGCGTTGCCATGTGTTCCCTTGTTTGTAATGCTAAGTGGAGCTTTGCTGCTTAAGCGCACTAAACTCGATGAGCCCATAAGAGTATTTCTTAAAAAACGATTAAGCCGTATCGGGCCGCCCATCCTCTTTTGGAGCGCAGTTTATCTCGCATGGGCCTTTTTTGTCAGCCAAATACCCGTAACATGGGATAACATTGAAAAAGGCATACTTTATAGCTTGTTTGGCGGCGCCTACTACCATTTTTGGTTCATTTACCTTATAGTTGGAATTTACTTGATTACCCCAATTTTGCGGGTGATAATAGCCCGTGGAAATATGAGTGTTGTTCGGTATCTATGTCTGCTTTGGTTTGTCAGTGTCGCTGTTGTGCCGTTTATCGAATTGGCTACGGGTCACACTTTAAACCCCCTTGCCTTCGTAATCAGCGGCTGGGAAGGCTACTTCGTTTTAGGCTCATACTTGAAGAGGGTGAAAGTTCGGCCTGCACTTCTATACAGCCTATTAATCGCAAGTTTTGTTTGGACGATATTTGGCGCTTGGTTGATGAATTACCCGTTGAGCGCTATGAATCGAATTAACTTCTTTTTTGATTATTTAACAGCAAACGTGATTATGGGCTCTGTTGCGTTGTTTTTGATTCTATTACGGTTCCATCGAGACTGGCCGGGAAGCGATCACGCGACTGCAAGCCGTGTTGTCCAAGCGATAAGCATGAACACTTTGCCTATTTTCATGTTGCACGTAATAATTTTAGAGTCATTTGAAAGAGGCTTCTTTGGCTTCACATTAAGCTACACGACGCTGCATCCAATTGTAGAGATTCCATTAATCACTGCGCTAACGCTTTTCATCACGCTTGGCTTAATCCTGTTAATGCGAAAAGTGCCCCTCTTGAATAAGATAATAGGCTGAAATATGCTAATGGCGCTTACGGCTGAGTAGAAGTGATGGCTTTATAGACGATATCAGCGATTATTCGCGCGCCCTCGTTGTTGGGGTGAACGCCGTCTGGGAAATATTCAGGATGATTGGCCAATGGCGTGTAAACATCGATAACAGGTAAGCCCAATGTGTTTGCAACTTGTTCTATGCGGGGAAGCACTCCTTCCACAAAACTGGTGCCATTCAAATCGTATGCATTATTAAAGATGGGCGGCGGCTTCGCCAAGAAAATTTGCGGTTTACTACTTAACGCTTGAAGGCTATTTATTATTCTTGTGTAATCGTCTATGAAATTGTTTATTTGTTGATAATAGTCTATACGTGCATCGTTTGTCCCAAGCATTATAATTACGGTTGCGGGTTCAAAGCGCTTAGCTCTATCGAATGCCGTTTCAAAATAGTATGGCTTGTAACTGTTGAAGCTTACCGTAGCTCCGCTGACGCCGAAGTTGCCTACAACGGAATTCTCGCCAAGCAACGCTTGCAGACGCTCCGGGTAGCCGCTGGCTTCTGTGATGCTGTCGCCGAGGCAGGCTACACGAGCTAATTTAAGATTAGCACTTTCGTTGGCACGATTTCCTGATAAAAAGGCAAGCAAGCCTAATGCTGTCAAAAGAAGCGCTATGCATGCGGTCAAGAGGCTCTTTCTTCTCTTGTTCATTTGGCATCCTACGGTGCAAGAAGGTTAGTACGCTTAAAGTAACTAAAGTGGCGCTTGCAGATTTTTGCATTGCGGTCTTTTATGTGCATTAGGCTTCCAGCGTGGCTTAACGGGTGCGTTTCTTGCGGTGGTAAAGTACGTAGCCGACGACGCCTGCGGTTGCCGTCGTAGAAGCAACTGCTATCAGCAGTGTCAGGAGGGGTTGTGGGGTTTCTACGCGGAAGCAGATGGTTTCTGAGGCGCCTGTATTGCCGTACTGGTCGGTTGCGTAAACTGTTAGGTTGTGCGCGCCATTTTGCAGCTTGCTTAGCGTGGTGTTGCCCGCGACTGTCACTGCGTGTTGGCCGTCGAGGCTGTAGCCCATCCATGCTGCTGGCTTGTCCACGGTGAATGTGAGGGCTATGCTGGACTCGTTGTATGCTTGGTTTGCTGGGGAAATGATTTTGATTTTTGGTGGGACGCCGTAGCCGAGGGGGAAGTACTGCTCGTTCGCTGCGGTCGGCGATATGCCGAGGGTAGAATGGATGTAGCCTCCGATCACGTATAAGATGTCGTTTACGACTGCGATGCCAAAGTCTGCGCGGATTGTGGGCATGGAGGTAGCTGTGGTCCAAGTGTCCGTTTCTGGGTCGTATACTTCGTTTGTTCCTACGAAGCCTCCGGCAAATATGTCAAGCATGAACCAGCAGACTGTGCAGCTATTTCGCTACTTTTTTAAAGGAGCCAGCAATTCATTTGGCAGCAAACATTTTCTTATGCTTCCTTTGCTTTTGGGCGAAAAATTATGGAAATTTTAATTACACACTTTGTTCTTCTAAGGAGCCAAGAAAATCGGGGGAGAAAATAAAGTGAACGCGATAATATTCGGTGCACCGGGTTCTGGAAAGGGAACTTACGCGCCAAGACTGCAGGCGAAGCTTGGCGTTGACGTTATTGCAATGGGCGACATCTTCAGAGAAATCATGAAGGAAAACACTGAGCTGGGAAGGAAGGTTAAGGGTTACGTGGAGAAAGGCTTGCTTGTGCCTGACGAAATCGTCGTAGACGTTTTGAAGCATCGCCTATCCAAGATTCCAGAGGGGAAAGGCTTCATTTTGGATGGTTACCCGCGGACGCTGGAGCAAGCGAAGATTTTAGGCGACATTGCCAAAATAGACGTCATCATCCTGCTGATGGTGCCTGACTGGATAATAATCGAACGTTTGTCTACACGGCGCATATGCAAGAACTGTGGCGCAGTTTACAACATACGCTTCTTAAAGCCAAAGGTGGAGAATGTCTGCGATAAATGTGGCGGCCCATTATATCAGCGCTCAGACGACATGCCAGAAGTCATAAAGAAGCGAATTCAGATTTACGAGGAACAAACCAAGCCTATTTTGCAGTTCTTTAAAGAGCGTAAGGTGCCTTTTGTTGTGGCCAACTGCGACGCGTTGGATATGCCGCCTGAACGTGTGGTAGGCGCTATCTTAAAGGACTTGAGCAAGCTGAAACTGGCTTAGATGTCGAGAATAAACTCCAGCGTAACTTTCTCTATTTCCTTAATAACCATCATGCGATGATATGTTATGGCTTTTACGGCTACTCTCTGTGGGTGCTTCTCCTGCTGGAATTTTTCTCCCCACACTGTCGCCTTAATTTTGAAGCCCATAGGCGTTTCTTCTATACCTGCAATTTTGAATTTCGAGTAAAGCATGCCTTGGGTTTCAAATTTTACAAGCAACGTTTCAAGCCAACTATATAGCAGCGCGTATTCGTCTTCAGCTTCAACTTCGACGGTCTCCTCAATGGTGGGCGCGACTTTCTCCGTGTCAGTCATAACTTCGAACATTGCAAGCGCAGCGTTTTCATAGGCTTCCTCCATTGTGCTGCCGTATGCGGCGATATAGACGTCGGCGGTGTGCTCCAGAAACTCGAATTTCTTGTCCATAGCTAAGCGCCTTCAGTAAAAATGAGTGAGAAAGCTAAAAACGGTTTCGCATTTGCCTGATGCGCCAGTTATTCAGCTAAAGGGTTAGAATTGCTTTTGGATTTTCTGAATTGCCGCCGCCACCAGTTTCGCCGCGTTCTCCGCGTCCTTCAAGCTGAGCATGCCCGTGGGGCTGTGAATGTAACGTGTAGCCACCGAAACTGTGCCGCTTGGAACACCCTGCCTAGTTAGGGATATGCGCGCGGCATCTGTTGTGCCGGGCAACCCGGTCTCAAGCTGATAGGCAATTTTATTCTCTTCTGCCACATCAAGAAGCAAACGCAAAATCTTTGGGTGCGTAATCAAGCCGGCGTCTGCAACTGTCAGTGCAGGTCCCTTGCCCATTTTCATGTTTGACTCAAACTCCTTCACGCCTGGCACATCGCCTGCCACAGTTACATCCAAGGCTATGCCAATGTCGGGGTCGATGCCGAAGGCGGATGTTGCCGCGCCTCTTAAGCCCACTTCCTCCTGCACGGTGCCGACGGCGTATATTGTGCAGTCGGTTTTCTCCAGCATTTTCAGGACTTCAAGCATTATAGCGCAGCCCACGCGGTCATCGAAAGCCTTGCCAATTACGATGTCTTCGCTCATCTTCGCGTACTTAACGTCGAAAACCACGGGGTCGCCTATTTTAACGCCCTTCGCTTCGGCGTCTTCGCGGCTGCCCGCACCTATGTCAATGAACAGCTCATCGTAATTGACGATTTTTTTGCGTTCCTCTTCTTTTTGTATGTGCGGCGGCTTGGAGCCTATTATACCATGCAACGCGCCCTTTTTAGTGCACACCAGCACTTTCTGCGCCAGCAAGATGCGGTCGTCTATGCCGCCCATTTTTACGAACTGCAGAAATCCATCTTTGGTTATTGTTTTCACCATTAAGCCTATTTCATCCATGTGCGCCGCAAGCATTACCTTCGGCGAGGATTTCTTTCCCTTTTTTATGGCAATAACATTCTCCAGCCTGTCCACGGTGACTTCGTCCACGTAAGGCTTCATCAGCTTAATCAGCAAATTGCGGACTTCATCTTCTCGGCCTGTTACACCATAAGCGTTTGAAAGTTTTTCTAAATTCTCAGATAGCGGCATACCATATCCACTTCGACGATTGCAGTAACAAGTCTATGGTTCACAATATTAAATGATTGCGGTGATATTTACAGTTTGATCGAAGTAGAAGAAAGAAAATTAAAAAAACAATTGGGTAACAACAGAATTTTTGAAAAAACGGAGGATTGCTAGTGTAACTCAGCTATTTCACCATTTGGTTTCCGCGCTTTTGCTATCCGCGAATAGACTAGGTACGCGGGGATTATGTTGATTAAGCCTTGTGTTACGTTGAAGAGGGCGATTGGAGTAAGCAAGCCAACCACGACTGGTTCGGGTATCCTATAGAACAGTTGCAGCAGATAGTAATTAGCCACCGTCATGACAACAACGCGCGATGCAATAGCAAGAACGGATTTCCAAATAATATTTCTCTTCAACAAGGCAAAGCCTAAGAGTGTAGCTAGCTCAGCAAGCAACTTGAAGATGCCGCCTGGCACGTTGCCTCTCAAGAAAATTATTGAGCAGCCAATCAGGCTTGTGTAGACGCCGGCTACTGGCCCATAAAAGAGGAGGCTAACCATCATAGGTACCCCAGTTATGTCCCAGGAGATTTTGGGGTAAATTGGAAATGGAATGTCGAAGGGTGGGCCTGGCATGATTTCCCATAAAGCGGCCAAGGCGCCGAGGAGGCTGGCGGCTGCAACGGCTTTCGTCTTAATTTTCTGGAAACGGTATGGAAGCATACATTTGAATCTTATGATGGAAATAAAATTCTTTCGCAAACAATTACTCCGCTCGGCTCGCTTCGCCTTAGGCGCACCCTTAAAAGAAAGGGTAAATTAGGCAGCCAGCGTATTTTGAAGATTTAAAATTGTTTAGGCTTGTGATAATTCTTAAATTGCTAAACCGCATTCAAACACAGCTATGGTGAAAAAGTTTGACTGAACAACCAGCTTTCAAAAAAGTTTTCGTTTTTCTAGACACCGACAAGTACTGCAGCCCGTTCGACATGCTTGTGGCTCTGGATGCCTTTCCAGACTCAATGATATTCAAGTACGAAAACGTCACCGACGAGGACGCGCCGAAAATAGTCTATGACTTGCTGTTTCCACGTGGGCCTGAAGGAGCGAAGCACACTAAAATATTCATCAACGGCAGTAACTTCGACATGGTCAACAAAGTCGTTGAAGCAACGCTGAAATGCATGAAATCCGCGCCATGGGGAAACTCGATAATCGTGGATCCAAGAGGCGGCTACTCAACCGCAGCCGCCGCAGTGGCGAAAACACTTGGCTTATCGCTTGAAAAAGGCTTTGGAGACTTAGGAGGCAAAAACGTGACGGTGCTTGCTGGCACAGGCCCAGTTGGGCAAACAGCAGCCAGAATCTACGCTTCGGAAAAAGCTAATGTAACCATTTCCAGCCGCTCGATGGCCAAGGGTCAAGCAGTTGCTGATAAAATCAACAAGGAAGTCGGCGCGGAACGGGTTAAAGTTGTCGAAGTAGCAAGCCCTGAACAGACTGCATCAGCCATCAAAAACGCTGAAATCATACTCGCAGCAGGCGCAGGCGGCATTCAGCTGCTCTCCAAGACAGATTTGGACAAAGCGTCAAAATGCAGAATAGTCGCAGACATCAATGCTATCAAGCCGCTTGGTGTTGAAGGCTTAGGTTCAAACGACGATGGCAAAGAACTTAAACCGGGGCTCTACGGGATAGGCGCCTTGGCAATTGGCAAGTTGAAAATCAAAATTGAAAAGGAAATGATTACGCGTGCAACGCTGGAGCCGCAGGGGCTCTTTGACTACGCAGCGGCTTATGAAATAGGCAAAAACTCGATACTGAAGAAGCTCGCCAAAGCTGCAAAATAAGGCGGCTTCAACTTTCCATTTTTTGAGCGGCAGCAACGTTTTTTCTCTTTTTCTCTGAAAGCTTAACCAGCAAATCTAATGCTTTATCGTCAGCGTTTAAAGCTTTAACGCGCAGGAATCCAGCTTTCTCCGCGCCTGAAAACAGATCCTCACCTTTCTGGGTGCGAATTATCACGAGAGTCCAGCCGTCTAAGCCTAAGCCGCCCACGGAAATGTCCGCAAGCTCAGCGCTGAAGTCTCCGCAGGCGCCGCAGCTTTTATGCTGAAATTGCCGTATTTCCGCTATGGGGAATCCGATGACTCCTGTGGCCGTTGTTAGCAGCAGTTTTCCTTTAAAGTTCATCTTCTTTATTCCCCTTAAGTCTACACCTTTCTCTCGGTGAATGTATGTTTCCATCAAACCTTCATACGTGAAGCATCCAGAACACAATAGCCCAACCAGAAAGTTGAGGCAGTCTGTCTGCCTCGTTAATCCCGCAGCCTGCATTTTCCGGGCAGCTTGAATTTGGCATGGCGTTCCAACGAAGGCTATCCGTCCATTTTTCTGTTTGCACGCGTCAGCTAAAAGCAGCAGATTAGGTGCGCATGTGTATTTTGAGCCAGCACACGCCAAAACTTCGCCAAAGGTAGATGCCAGCATGGGTTTGGGGTAAAAGGGCTTTTCAGTGTTTGACGCTACAGCAATGGCGCCGCTTATCTGGCCATTTTTAAGCGCGTAAGCCAGCAACGTCGTGGCAACGCCGCCGTCTTGGCAAGTCTGCAGTATTCGTTCGTCAGTTGCCTTTGCAACTGCCAGTCTAAGGTAGACGCCGAATGGCTCGTCTGGTTTTCGGCTTCTTCCAAAAACAAACTTTTCCAGTGCTGTCTGCGAAAAATCGTAGCGGGGGCAGGCCTGCGTGCACAGCCCACATGATTGGCACTCTTTCGCTAAAACAGGAGTTCCCTGTATAAGCTGCAGGCAATTGTGGGGGCAAACGGAGACGCACGCACCGCAGCCTACGCATCGGTCTGCTTCCAGAACAGTTGCGGCTAAAGAAGCATCAAAACCTATTTTGCCTGTGCCCATGCGACTAGCATGCGCTGTCGACTGTATATAAGCTTACAGCCATCGCGGTTATTTGCACTTGAAAAGCGCCGCCATTCTTTTAGTAGCCTCGATTATGCGCTCTTTCGGCTGTGTTAGAGAGAAGCGTACGTAGTTTTCGCCATGAGCGCCGAAGCCTATTCCGGGCGTAACTGCCACGCCGACGCTGAGTAGTTTAGTTGTGAACTCGATGGAGCTGGATTGGCAGTTTAGCCAAAGGTAAAATGTTGCCTTAGGCTTGTCGCACTTGAAGCCCATGGCACGAAGCTGGTTGACCAGCATGTCGCGTCTTTCGGCGTAAATTCTGTTGTTTTCCTTTAGAAAGTCTGGTTGCTCGCGACCGCTGTAGCTTTCTAGGGCTTTAGCAGCTACTTTTTGTATGTAAACGGGTGGTCCAGAGTCTATTTGTGACTTAACCTGCGCGAGCCCGCTGATAAGCTGCTTGTTGCCTACCGCGAATGCGATTCGGTCGCCTGTCATGTTGAAAGTTTTGGAGCAGGAGTTAAACTCGATTGCCACGTCCATGGCTCCGTCGATTTCGAGGATACTGGGCGCCGTATATCCGTCGAAGGTTATTTCTGAATAAGCGTTATCGTAGCAGAGTATTATGTTGTTTTCCCGTGCAAACTCCACTGCATGCCGCAAGAACTTCTTGTCAACTGTTGCTCCTGTGGGGTTATTCGGGTAATTCAGAAACATCATTTTCACTTTTTCCGTATGCAAAGCGTCGAAATCAGGTTTGAAGCCGTTTTCCTCCAGCAGAGGCATTGACACGGGAACGCCGTCGTTTAGTATGGTGCTGCCGTTGGCGTAAACGGGATAAGCTGGGTCGGGCACAAGGACGTGGTCGCCAGGGTTCACGAATGCTCGGGCGATGTTGGCTAAACCCTCTTTTGAGCCTAAAAGCGCAACGACCTCATCTCTGCCGACATCAACGCGGAATCTCTTTTTGTACCATGCGGCGACGGCTTCGCGAAATTCTGGTTCACCTTGGCTGAGGGAGTAGTTATGATTCTTCGGGTTTGCTGCTTCCTCTTTAAGCGCAGAAATAATGAAAGACGGCGGCGGAAGGTCTGGGTCGCCAATGCTTAGCGAGATTAGGTCTACGCCTTGAGCTTTCTTTTCCTTTATGGTTTTCTCTATTTCAGCGAACAGATACGGCGGAAGCCTCTTAACCCTATCCGCAACCTCGAACATGACTACTCACACGCTCTCCTTAAACAGTGTTCCCTCAAAAACTTTCTCTGCAGCGCCGCGCAAGAACAATTGGGCGCAATTATATTCCACTTCCAAGTCACCACCCAATAAGTGAACTTGGACTTTGCTGCCGAGTTTTTTGAGCAAGTTCCCAGCGACCACCGTAGCACAGGCGCCGGTGCCGCATGCAAAAGTTTCTCCGCAGCCACGCTCCCACACCCGCACCTTCACCTCGCTAGTGTTAAGGACCTGCGCGAACTCGACATTGGTTCTCTGCGGGAAAACATGATGATTCTCGATTTTCGGGCCGATTTGCTGTACTGGGAACGCATCCACGTTGTCAACGAATATGACGCAATGAGGATTTCCAACTGAAAGGCAAGTTACCTTATATGTGCCGCCGTTAACCTGCAAATCCTCGTTTATGCATTGGCCTTGCCCAAGCATGGGAATTCGGCTACGCTCAAGCACTGGCTCGCCCATGTTAACAGTCACCGAGGTAACCACGCCGTTTTCCACGGTCAGCCAAGTCCTTTTTATGCCTGCCAGCGTTTCCACGGTCAACTCGTTTTTTCTGGCGACGCCGTTTTCATAGCAGTACTTGGCGAAGCAGCGGATGCCGTTGCCGCACATTTCCGCCTCGCTGCCGTCAGCATTGAAAATACGCATCCTCGCATCAGCCACTTTAGAGGCGCAAACCAGCAGAAGCCCATCTGCGCCGACTGAAAAGCGCCTTTCGCAAAGTGCCTTAGCCAACGCCGCAGCTTTCTCGCTGCTTATTTTTCCATCACGGTTGTCGATTACGATGTAGTCGTTGCCTAAGCCATGCATCTTCCAAAACTTCATTGCAACCACTCAGCCACTTGCTGCCCTGCAAGCAGGTCATCCAAAGTCTCGCGTCGCCTGACCAAGGCGTATTTGCCGTTTTTAACCAGAACTTCGGCTGCGCGGGGCCTAGCGTTATACTGTGAACTCATGGAGTAGCCGTATGCACCAGCGTTAAGAACCGCCAGCAAATCGCCTTCCTGAATCTTCGGCAGCCGCCTGTCCCTAGCCAGCACATCCCCTGACTCGCAGATAGGTCCAGCAACATCGTAGGTTTCAGCGTCCTCCGCATCCAGCCTATTTGCCACCAGAATGTGGTGGTATGAGCCGTACATGGCGGGTCTAATCAGCGTGTTGAAGCCCGCGTCAACGCCGACAAATTTCTTGAAAGGCGTAGTCTTAACCGTGTTCACCGCGGTTAGTAAGATACAAGCGTCGCAAACAAGGTAGCGCCCAGGCTCAACGCAGAAGAACGGCTCGCCTAGGTGGTACTCGGCAATTTTTTTCTTGAATAAGGAGAGCACGTTTTCAGCAAAAGCGTTCAAGTCAAGTTCTTTGTCTTCTGGCTTGTAGGGCACTCCAAGCCCGCCTCCCATATCCACAAACTCGAAGTTGATTCCCACTTCGTCATGGATTCGTTTGGTTATCCCCAGTAGCTTTTCAAGCGCCAGGACAAACGGTTCAACAGCGAGGATGCCGGAGCCTATGTGCATGTGTATGCCGAAGCGCGTCAAGCCTGCTTTTCTAGCTTGCCTGTATGCTGCTATTGCGTCGTTTTCCCATAGTCCAAACTTTGTGCTTTTGCCAGCGGTGATGCAGTGGTCATGATGGCCCGCGCCTATCTCGGGATTAACGCGCACAGACAGAACCTTTGGCGTTGCAATTTTCAGTAGGCGGTCTAGCTGGGATAGAGAGTCAATATTTACTGTTATGTTGGCGTCTGCGAGAAACTTTAGCTCGTCATTTCTGACACTTGTTCCGGTGAATAGGATTCGTTCCGGCGGATAACCAGCCTTTAACGCCATGGAAACTTCGCCTGGGCTGACAGCGTCCAGATGCGCGCCCTCTGTCGCCAAAATTTTCAGCACCGAGAGGTTAGAGTTTGCTTTTGCAGCATAGAGAATTCTAATCTTACTATAATTGCTGGCTAACGCCCTGTGCAGCCGCCTATAGTTCTCTCTTATGCGCCTTTCGCTAATCACATAAAGCGGGGTATCAAACTTCGCAGCTAACTCGCTGACTGAAACGCCGTCAAAGTATAGCCTTCCCTCTCGATTCTCTAAAGGTTCACGAAGTTTCTGTGTGCATGTCACTATAGGCGCGCTCCTATTCTAAATTTTGCATGTTTCCGCAAGTAACGTGCACTTTTAGCACAGGCCTTTTGCTACCATGAGCTCGGCGCTGAGGATGCCGCCTCCTGCGGCTCCGCGGATGGTGTTATGGCCCAAGCACATGTATTTAACCGTCATAACTGGGTCTTTTCTGATTCTGCCGACGACTACGCTCATGCCTCGGCCTTCGTCGCGGTCATACCGCGGTTGAGGCCTGTTAGGCTCTTTCCGCACCACGATGGGGTTTTCTGGTGCAGAAGGCAGTTTCAGCTTTTGCGGTTCGCCCTTAAACTGGCGGAAAGCTTCTTCAATTTCTTCTATGCTTGGGTTTTCTTCAAGCTTTACGAAGACAGCTTCTAAATGCCCGTCTTTCACGTTGACGCGATGGCAGCTGGCGCTGAGCACGACGTCGGCGGGGCATATTTTCTCGCCGTCAAATGCGCCCAATATCTTTAGGGGCTCGCATTCCATTTTGTCTTCTTCGTTGGAAATAAAAGGAATAACATTATCAATTATATCCAGTGAGGCGACGCCTGGATAGCCTGCGCCGCTGAGCGCCTGCATGGTTGACACTACAACTTGCTTTAGGCCGAATCTCATAAGGGGCTTCAGCGACATTGCCAGCTGAATTGTGCTGCAGTTCGGATCGGTTGAAATAAAGCCCTTCCAGCCTCGCCGCTTCTTCTGGATTGGAATAAGAGCCGTATGATCAGGATTCACTTCAGGAATAATAAGTGGGACATCCTTATCCATTCGGTGCGCGCTTGCCTTGCTGAAGACTGGATACAGGGCAGCGAATTCCTCTTCAACCGGACCCGCCAAGTCGCCTGGCAACGCGGAGAAGACAAGGTCTACGTCTCCCGCCTTTTCCACGGATTCCACGTCAGTGTGCACTACTGGCATTTCGGCGATTTCCTTGGGCAAAGGCGACTCCATAATCCAGTTGCACGCGGCCTTGTAGTTTTTGCCCGCTGACTTTTCCGAAGCCGCAAGCACTTCAATCTGGAACCACGGATGCCCCTGCAATAGCTGGATGAACCGTTGTCCAACTGCTCCTGTTGCGGCTAATATTGCTACTTTACGTTTTGAAGGCATCACTTATCGCTTCCTTTGCTCTTTTGAGTTGGTTTTCTTCGATAAAAACGTTAATGGTTGCTTTGCTAGTAGTGATTTCAATTATGTTTATGCCTTCGCGGCTAAGCGCTGTGGAGATTTTCGCGACGCCTCCAGGCGAATCGATAAATTCAGGGTGGCTTATCTGGAGCAGAGCCACGTTTTCCCTGTGGCTTATAGCCTTAAAGCCCTCTATGCGGTGAAGCCTGTTTATGACTTCGCGAACATTCCCGTCGGAAGTGAAGACTGTAACTGATTTCCTCCCTGAACTGACGCCGTAAACGTGATTTTGGCTGAGCGCCTGGAAGATCTCTTTGAGGTTTTGCGTGTTGACGTCGCAAACCACGTTGATAGCCAACAAGCCTTCTTGACTGCTCAGCTCTGCCGAGTTAATGGCGAAGGAGCCAGTGATTTCCGTGCCGCCCTCAGCCAAGCTGCCCGAGGCAAAGTCCACTATCCTAAGCGTTTGGCTTGGCAACTTGTACTTCAGTGCTTCGGCCTTTACTATTTTCGCGCCTCCCTGAGCAAGATCAAACATCTCGTGAATATCCAGTTTGCTAAGCGGCTTAGCGTCGGGAACGATTTTTGGGTCTGCAGAGAGAACGCCGCTTGTCTCCTTAACAAGCACTACCTCGTCAGCGTTTAGGCAATGGGCAAGTAGTAGGGCGGTTGTGTCGCTTCCGCCGCGCCCAAGCGTGGTAACCCTTCCTTTTGGGTCTTTGCCGAGGAAACCGCAGACAACGGGCACAATTTTGCCCAGAAGCGGCGCCACAAATTTCTGTGTAAGCCCTGCGGTTTTCTCAACGTCAGGTTCGGCATTGCGAAAGTTAGAATCAGTTATTATCGGCCACTTATCGCTTGCAGGATCAAAAACCTCTGCCTTGACGCCTACGGCTCTTAGGGCGCTGGCGAAGACACGGGCGCTTGTGCGTTCTCCCATGGATATGATTTCCGCATAATCATCATCGCTGATTTCTTTCAGCTGCGAGATTGCGCCGATAAGGTTGTCGGTTGTTTTGCCCATCGCGGAAACTACGACTACCATTTCTTTGTAGGGAGCCTCAGCAACCATTTTAGCTGCGCGCTGAACCTTTTCGCCGGTTGCGAGGTCAGCACCGCCGAACTTGATGACTACACGCTTACTCAAAACTTCCACCTCACTAGCCGTTAAAGTCCGAGAACGTCTTCCATGCTGAAGATTCTGGGCTGCGTCTGCTTGCCTAACCACTCGGCCGCATACACGGCGCCTTGAGCGAACACGCTCCGCGAGAAGGCAACATGCTCTATACGCAACATTTCATATGGACCTGCAATTATGAGGTCGTGAATCCCAGGCACGCCGCCTGCACGTAGCGCAGTTACCTCCAACTCATCGGGTTGCCGTGGGCTGATGCCTTCTCTGCCGTACACGGTTCTTGTGTAGCCTCGGGTTTCCGCGATTATCTGCGCCAATTTTTTCGCTGTGCCGCTTGGCGCGTCCTTCTTGCCTGTATGATGTATCTCACTTATGCTGAAAGAGTATTCCTTTGGGAACACCTTTAGGGACTGGGCAAGCTTGAAGAGTATGTTTACGCCTACGCTGAAATTTGGCGAGAAAACAGCAGGAACCTTACCTGAAACCGCGTCGCGCAGCTGGCGGTTCTGCTCTTCAGTGAAGCCCGTTGTGCCCAGAACTATACGTTTGCCCAGAGCAGCCACAGCGGGAATGTTCTGCATTTCTGCCGCTGGCGTTGTAAAAGTCACGTAAACATCTGCCCCGCGCAGCGCTTCAGCGAGTTTATCTGAGCTTAAGATACGCACGTCAGAGCTGCAGATGCCCAGTTCGCGCAGCGTCTTACCGACGCATGGGTTTCCTTGAGCTTCAACAGCGCCTGTTATCTGATGGCCTTTGGCGATGGCTTCTTGAATAACGGCGTTGCCCATTCGGCCTGCGGCGCCTGCGACGCATAGCTTAAGCATAGTATAATCCCTGCCAGAAACGTTCATTGTATAAGCGCTCGCTTAAGTCTACGTCAAAGAAGTCTTCTATGGGCTGAAGTACTTCAGGATTGTGCTCGTAAACTTTGCGGGCACTTGCCAGAACCACTTCTAAACCCTTACGAGTCATTTTTCCCAGCGGTCGCCTGCATGGCCCGGAGGGTATGCCTAAAACATTCATCAGTGTCTTATACGCTAATGGGTTCCGCGCGCGGCATGTTACAGGCCCGTGGGGCGTCTGCTCTTGCGTTTTCACGGTGACTATGGAGAAAAGCGGCTGTAACGCTTGTGCAAGCTGATTCGCCTTGGCTAAGTCGCCGCTGAGTATCGCATTTGTCATATCAGCTACCGCGCGTGGTGCGACATTGCTTGTAACGGAAATGACGCCGCTCGCGGCAATATCCGCTGCAGTCATCATGGCGTAGGTTTTGTCGTCGTCGCCTGAAAGTATGCTGAAGTCAGGGCCGCAGAATTTTCGGGTTAAGCGCATGTTTTCCAAATCGCCCGTTGCTTCTTTTACTGCGCTGACATTTGGGTATTCCTTATGAAGCACGGCGAGGTCCTGCGGCAAAAGCTGCGTGCCAGTTCTTCCTGGAATCACGTATGGGATAATCTGGACTTCGGGGAAGCGCTTAGCGATGGGCTCTACGTATTCTTTTCGTATTTCAAGCGAGCTGGGCCCATTATAATATGGGTCTACCAGGAGCACACAGTTTACACCCACGTGCTGCGCGTGTGCTGTGGCTTCGATGGCTTCTTGGGTGGAGTTGCTTCCAGTGCCGGCGATGGTCAAGCATTTTTCGCCTGCGTACTCGTGCACCCGCTCAATAACCTTGTTGTGTTCATTCCAGTCTAGGGTTGGGCTTTCGCCTGTGGTGCCTACGGCGAGGATGCCGCTGATGCCTTCTTTCACTTGAAATTCCACTAGGCTACTTAGCCCTTCGTAATCCACTTCGCCAATGCGTGTCATGGGGGTGATGATTGCTGTATAGCAACCTTTGAATTTCATTTCGTTTTCCGCACCTTAAACGCTACACATTGGCTGCTGGCTTATTTAAATGTTTCCGTTTTCCAGAATAATTTTACGATTTACGCAATTAACAGCATTTTAGAAAAACAAAATCCAATTAAAAACCACGTTTTCCACAAAAATCAGCAATAAACATAACAACCAACCGCTATGCGGCGAGCATTTCAATGTCCTCTATTGCTTCACAAGTTTCGCAATGAAGAACCCATTACTTTCATGAAGATGCGGATAAAGCCTCTGACACTTATCAAAGCCTCTGAGACCAGGCACGCCAAGTTTAGGTTTAATCTCCGCTAACGTGAAATCAGAATGCTGCTTCAAAAACCGCTCAATAATAAGCTCGTTCTCCTCAACCGTAATGCTACAAGTCGAGTAGATTAAAGAGCCGCCAGACCTCACATTCCCAGCGCAATTATTAATCATACGCCACTGAATATCCGCCATCTTATCAATTGACTTCGGAGTAAGCCTCCATTTAGTTGAAGGCTGCTTCGCGAAAACGCCCGTACTCGTGCACGGCGGATCCAGAACCACAACATCCGCATTCAAGGAAACAGGCAAACCCGTGCAAACATCGGCAACAATCGGCTCAGCTATTTCCACACCCATAATTGCAATTTCTCTTTTCCAAGTTTGCATGCGCCGAATAGAATAATCCACTGAAAAGATGCTGCCCCGATTCTGCATAAGCTGCGCAAGGTAGGTGGTTTTAGCTCCGGGAGCAGCGCAGACGTCCAAAACCGTCATATCAGGCTGAGGCGCAGCGGCTTCCGCGGCGTAACAGCTTGCTTTGTCTTGAATGTAGAACAAGCCTTCTTTGAAGCTTTCTGTTTCCTGCAAAGGCTGCTTTGTGCTTATGACTTTGTAGGCATACTTCAGTGGCTCAATTTTTTCCACTCTAACGCCATCCGCAGCAAGGGATTCCAAAATCTTCTGCTCAGATGCCCTCAGAGTATTTATTCGGATGCAAGTAGGTGGAGGCTTCAAGTTTCCCTCTAGAAACGCTGTGGCTTCACTTCGCCCAAAAAGGTTAAAGCAGTACTCTACGAACCAAGTGGGATGAAAAGTTTGGAGCCCTATACGCTCCATTTCGCCGGCGGCGCTGAGAACAGGCGCTATTTCGCGAGTAAGTAGAAAACCCAGAAACGGCTCCACACAACGTAGAGTTTTCCAGCCTAGGATTGCACGCCCAAACCGGGCAATGCTTTCTGCTTCTTCCAAGTCCAACTTAGCCCAATTTTTAGCGACACGCGTTTGGTAAACGTAAAGTCGCAGAAAAGCTTGAACACCCATAGAGTACTCGCTAATTTCCTTAGGCTTCAAAACACTATTAACAAATTTGTCTATCAGGTTTTTGCGTCGAACAGTTTCAACAACCAGCCCATAAGCGTAGCGGACAGCATTAGGGTCACTTACGCCTAACTGCTTAACCGTCCTAGCCAAAGCCAAGTGCTCGCTCAGCTTCTGCAACTCCATCCAACTCAAAGTTTCTATGGCAACTGCCCATGCATCCTTCAGCAACTTCAACACACAGCATAAAACATAGCAGCGGCTCAAATAAAAATGCCGCACACACCGCAGACACATCATCAAAAATCAAAAAACAACAGCCACCAACCTTCATATTTGGCGGCTATTAGTCAATCAATGCAGAAACCAGTAGAGGGTAGGTCTGCCGTGCTTCTTTAGTGTCGAGTGACGACTGCATCAAAAATGTTTGCGCTAAACAGGATGGTGGCGAAAAAATGTTGTTAGGCGCTGTTACTCAAGCTATTCCGCTGCTGCTTTCCCTGTCTTTTTGAATTTTAGTTTTGCAGTTAAGATTTTTTCTGTTGCGAACAATCTTGACGCTATGTACATGACGACTACTGTGAATATGGCAACGTAAATTATGCCAAATACTGCTGTTGCGTAGTCGTTCATTATGACTGCTTTTGAAGCTATTATTGGTTGGCTGTATGGAATCGCGAAAAACACGGCTTTAATCGCCATTGGTAGCGTGTTAAAGTCTATGTACATTAAAGCCATTGCTGGGATGAAGATTAACGGGTAAATATAGCCTACAAGAGCAGTTGCTCCTCGAACGTCTGAAGCGAAAGCTGACATGATCACCGCCAGCGCTAAGCCTGAGAGTAATGTCATGAACAGCGATATGCCTAATAGCATATAGCCGAATGGTGAGGGCACAAGACCCAGCTTCACTAAATCCACGGACAATTCACTGGGTATTCTCACGGTTATCGAACCAAGCATGTAGTTGTAGCCTATCATCATCGCTATTGAGGCTAAGCCTGCGACGATTATTGTGCTGGCTAATTTGCCCATGAGAATGGCGAAGCGGGCCAAGGGCACGGTTAGCAATGTTTCAAGTGTTTTCTCCTCTTTCTCCATGGCCACTGATGTTGCTGCTATCTGCATGGAGTACGTTAGCATAATCATTATCGTTATGGGAAGTGCAAGAGTCTGCGACATCATTAAAGCCGCAAGCGTGGATGGGTCAACTCCAGTCTGGATTTCGCCCTTAATTATGGCTGACTGGGTAGTCTGCACCACGTCTGGCGCTATGTACCTGTTGAAGCCGCTTACCAACGTGTTAATCACGGAGGAGCCGATGTCGGAGAATATTCCGCCGCCCTGAAACACGCCGTAAACGTTCACCGTGGCTTTAATATTACGATTGCCGCTGGTATGCGCCGTCATGTTTGCGCTGAAACCCGCGGGGATTTCAATAAACTGCGTGCTGTTGTTTTGCGTCAGCAAGTCTTGCTCTAAAACTTGCTGCGGCGTAAGGTTATTGACTACTATGGTTTTCATGGATGCGTTCAAGAAAATAATGAAAACCTCCGACCAGTTGCCTCCATCATTATCAACCACCAACAAAGTGGCTTTTTCAGCCTGTTCCTGCGCCGTTTCCGCCGCGTAGCCGAGCACCATGCCGAGAACGGGGAAAAGCACTAATGGAATAACCAGCATGCCGAGAAGAATTTTTGGGTCGCGAATTAACTCTTTAAGTTCCTTTATACATATTGTCTGAAATCCTTTAAGCATAACCAACCACCTTCGCGAAAACTTCCTCCAAATTTGCACTGTTAAATTTAGCTTTAAGCTTCTGGGGCTCGCCTTCAAGCACAACTTTACCCTTATTGACTAATGCTACGCGGTTACATAGATACTCCACTTCCAACATGTTATGGCTGCTGAGTAGCACCGTAATGTCGTGGTCTTTCACGTAACGTTTGATTATTTCTCTCACATGATAGGCATGTAAAACGTCTAAGCCGCTTGCCGGCTCATCCAATATCGCAAGCTTAGGCCGCGTCATTAAAGCCCTCGCAACTAGAAGACGCCGCTTCATGCCTTTGCTGTAAGTTTTAGCCTTATCCTTTAACCGTTCACCTAAGCCGCTTATGGCCGCGGCTTCTTCGATGGCCTGCTTTACGTCGCTTGCGCTGCCCTTGCTAAATTTGGCCATGAATTCAAGGTATTCCCAGCCTGAAAGATTCGGGTAGGCTCCTGCTTCCTCGGGCAGGTAACTTATGACCTTGCGGACTTCTGAAGCCTGATTTACCACGTCTAATCCGAAAACATTCACTGTGCCTGAAGTGGGCAAAATCAGCGTGGAGATTATACGTAGCGTTGTAGTTTTTCCTGCACCGTTAGGTCCTATTAACCCAAAAATTTCGCCCTTTTTTATGCTAAAAGTTACGCCGTCCAACGCGCGAATGTTGCCGAATTGCTTAACTAAAGATTTCACTTCAACTGCGAGGCTCAATAGCGGGCACCTGCGCTTCTATGATTCGAACCAAGCAAATATAAGGCTTTACTGGTTAACAGCTAAATTGCAATTAAAGTGGCATTCAGAGCTGTGGCTGTTTTCTCAGCACAAGTCATCTTGCTTCAATAACTTATTTGTAGTTGTTTAGTTTCAATATAGGCTGTTGCGGTGGATAACCACGGAAATATCAAAGAAAGATGATGCTCAAGCTTCGAGAACGGTTACAGCGCCCTGCGGTTGCACCTACCAAGACAGAGGCTGGCTGTTAACCCGCATCAGCGAATGCGAGTATCACAAGCGAAAGCGAACAGCAAAGCGACCGACAAAACCAAAAGCCGAATGCGTAAGACCATAAAAAAGCAGCTACAGCAATACTTGAATTATGATTAAGATTATTAGAAGGAACGGCAGGAACCGTAGGGCTTTTCTTTTAATGCGCACGGCGTCGTCAACTTTTTTCTCATCCATGAGCCTCATGATATACACTGAAGCGGCAAGGTTGTAAAGGAAGACTGCATACACGGAAAGCATCATTCTATCTGCTAGCGTCAAATAGCCTGTTGGTGGAATGCCGTTGATTAATGATAAGTGAAACGTTGTTGCAGACAAAAGTGTAGTTACTCCTAACGTGATGCGCTGAGAGAAATTCTGTGGCGCCATGAAAAACGCAAGCAAAGAAATCGTGGTGATAACTAAAACTGGCAGTACGCTCTTTAGAAACGAGGAGACTTGTGGCCTCGCCAATGTAACGCTGAATACGAAACGCGAATACTTCTCCTCTCCATAAGCATGCTCAGTTACAGATGTCTTGAAATCTCTAAGCTCCCATCCGACAACGCTGGCAGTGGATTCCATGCCTGACTCGCTGCTTTCCTTAAAAACCATGCGAGACGCATCTAAATTCTTGTGTTCAAGCATCACCGCGAGTTCATGGCTCTCAAATGGGTATTTAGTGAAATCAAAAGTTTTAATGAAATCTCCGCGAACACGATACTCCAAGTAGCCTTGCGCTTCATCCACTTTCACCTCATACTTTGTTGGCGCGCCATTAATGAATTCAAACTCTTTCACTTCCGCAAGGCTTATTTTCGCTGGGTCAAACCTGAACCATAAATAAAAGTCCAATCTGTAACTGTTTGCCGCCAAATCTACCTTCTCCACGTTCACAAGCAAAGCGCCAACTTCAACATCCACTGGCGTTTCGGAAGTGTTAAGCGCCGCCGCGTTTTGAATGAACAATGCTAAGAAAAACACTGCGCATGCAATTGTTATCAGCGGCTTAACTTTCGCCATGAACCATTACCTCGCAGTTTTCGCATTTTTAAGCAAATTTAATATTTAAGAATTTCCGAGTCTACTCCTATCTTCCTAAATTGCCAATAACCGAAAACTAGTTCTCGTGGGCACCGGCTTCTCGGCGGTTGTAGAGTGGAAAGTTTTATTTTCCAAACGTGTTATAAAAAGGATTTTAGGGTTGCTGCAGTTGAATAAAGATGGTCTTCATACACTATTCAGTGAAAACTATCCTCTGTTCAGCATCCTGCTTGGCGCTGCACTGGTTTCTGTTACAATAGGCCCCTTTCAAAACTTTGATACGCAGCTTGAATATGATGCGGCGTCAGGCGTTATTAAGTGGGGCATGCCCTACATGAAATATTATGGCGACATGATTAATCAGCCGCCATTAGGCTTCTATATCGAAGCTATGTTCTTCAAAATTTTCGGCTTATCCTTTAACAACGGCGTGGCGCTCATAACATTGTTTAGCCTCGGCTGCGCCTTCTTGGTGTACAAAATCGGTGAAGTTCTCTATGGCAAATCAACGGCATTATTAGCTACTGCGCTCTTCGCGTTTACTCCTTGGCAGCTTGTTCTCTCCAGAAGTTTTCTCATCGATGTGCCCTGCTTATTCTTTAGTCTTCTATGCCTATTTGTGGGGATACACGCGATACGCAGAGATTCAGAAGTGCTGTTCATGATTTCAAGTGTTCTCTTCGCTGTAGCGCTTTTAACAAAATTCTTCGCCGTTTTTGTCCTGATTCCGCTATCTTTATTCTACGTTCGCTATCGCCAGAAAAAGCTAAGCCACATTTCTACTGTAGCGGCATATTTTCTGCCTACCTTAATTCTGTTTTTCTTGTGGTATGACGTCATTTGGGGTCGCGGATTACTTTACGGCGAAAGCCACACCACTTTCACCCATGACGACTTCGTAAACTTTAACCCCGCCGAGTTTTCGCCGTCATACTTTTTCGTCGGCAACTTTCTCTTAGAGGCTGTAGGCTTATTCTCTTTCGCAGAGACATTTTTAAGAAAATTTTGCCTTTTGATTTGATGTGTTTAGCAACCATTGCTGCCGTCATAGGCGCGAACACATTTCTAGGCGCTGTACTTAACCTTAGCTTTCCATATAACAACGCGGTTAAATACAACTATCAAGCTTTGCCGTTCTTAAGCCTCTTAGCCGCGTCACTGACAACTAAAAACGCTTTAATCTCCAATTCATTAAAACCGAAAGAAAAACGACGCGCACTGCTCTCTGCTATAACCGCTGTCGGGCTGATCTTGTTGACGGTGGCGCTTCTTCTAAACATGCATTACGCGAATTACCTCTCCACATCTGATCATCTAGTATTCAAAGTGGATGAAACCCGCAGTGCAGGTTACTCCTTCGTTAATTACTCGCCAATAACCGAAGGCTTCCCGATAGCTATCCAGTATCTTGGCTTCGCGTTTGCGCTCTCTGGGCTCGCGTGGGCATGTAGACATAAAATCGCCGCTGCAATCAAGCTGCTTGTTAGGGTATTAAGATCTAAACTGCAGATTGAACCAGCTAAACCGAAGTCGCCATGAGTTGACGCGTAGCTTTCCCTACAGCCCTCAGAAAGCGTTAACTTGGCTTATAAAACCAGTTGCCATAGAAACAGCGCTTTCAAGAATATAATTGGGAAAACCACTAAAACACCAAACAAGACCGCAGTCAGCATCATTATACGCAAAGCACGAATTATGTGCACTGGCGCCAAGTCCTCGCCTTCTCCTAATTTGTAGAAACCTGGCTTTTCAAGTTGCACGCTTAAGGCTCCCGCCATAGCCGCCAATGTCCACCCTGCGTTTAGGCTTGCCGTGTTTCTCTTGTCCCGCTGCAGAATTCTCTGCGCGCCCTTCCAATTCTCACCTAAGATCAGCGCTGATAGCGTCATCAAAATGGCGGTTAACCTAGCTGGCAAATAGTTAGCCGCCGTGTCCAAACTCGCTGAAAACCATCCAATATTCCTGTGCTCTTCATCCTTATAGCCAACCATCGAATCCAACGTGTTAATGACTCTGTACGCCACTGCGCCTGGAACACCGAAAAGGGCGAAGTAAAAGAAGGGCGAGGTTACGCCGTCAGTGGTGCTCTCAGCTATAGACTCAACAGCGGCTGAAATTATATGCCGCTCACTAAGCGTGGCTGGGTCTCGCCTCACAATATACGGCAAAAACTGTCTTGCTCTGTTGCAATCGCCCTGCTTGATGGCGTCTGCTATTGGTACAGTGCACTTTCGCATAAACTTTAACGCAAAACTAGACTTCAATATTACGGCTGAGGCGATAATGTATGGTAGCCAGCCGAAGAAGCGCTGAACCAAAAAAACTGTCAAATACGCAGTAACCGCGAAAAGCAATATGACGCCTATGCCTAAGAGAACGCCGTTTGCCTTTTCAACTCGTGCGTTGGTGCTTTTAATTTTAGGCTTGAGAAAAGCGATGACTTTGCCCATCCAGACTGTAGGGTGAATTCTGTCGGGGATCTCTCCGAAAATCACGTCAATTAGAAATGCTAAAAAGAAAATCAGCAGAGAATCAACAAGAAAGGAAACATTTAACGTGAACATATCCTTTTCCAAGCTATCCTGTTTTCGATAAGCCGCATTTTCCTAAGGTTTTCCTCAGCGCTTCAAGCAGCTTTTCATTTTCTCGCCGTGTTTTAACCGCCACTCGAATGTAGTGCTCGTCAATTCCAGCGAATGAAGTGCAGTCTCTTATCAAAACGCCATACTCCAACATTTTCTCTTTAAGCTGAGCTGCCGTGAAACCTGATTGCCTAACGTCTATGAAGAAAAAGTTGGCGTCAGCAGGATAAACTTTCAAGCAGCTGATTTTTTCTAACTCGCCTGCCAGAAACTCGCGTTCACGTTTAATAAGCCTGCTTGTTTTATCCGCGTGCTTCTCGTCCTTCAGCGCTGCTACTGCCGCAACCTGCGCTAAGCAGTTAACATTCCAAGGTGCTTTAGCAACGGACAAAACTTCTATTATCTCGTCCGCTGCGATTCCATAGCCGACTCTTAAGCCTGTTAAACCAAAAAATTTGGTGAACGACCTCAGCACAATAAGGTTTGGATACCGCTTTATTTCGCCAACAAACGAAAACCGCTTTTCTTCATCAACAAACTCGATGAAATCTTCATCAAGAAAAACAAGCGTCTCCTCCTCAAGAGCTATTTCAATGATTTCTGCCAAATCAGCTCGGCGAGTAAGCATGCTCGTAGGATTATTCGGGTTACATACAAAAATTGCCTTTACTCCTTTTATTTCACGAGCAAAAACGGCGGGTTCCACTTTAAAACTTGGGCTCAATTTCACAAACTTTGAGCGCGCCCCCGCCTTCCTCGCTGCCTTTTCATACTCCCCAAATGTCGGCGCAGGAATAAGCGCAACATCACCCTTGCTCATGAAAACATCCGCGAATAAATAAATCAGCTCAGTAGAGCCGTTTCCAACAATTACGTTTTCTCTGCTAAGCCCGCTGAAACTGCCGGCAATGGCATCTCGCAAAGCCGTGGAATCTGGATCTGGATAGGTTGGAATCAGCTCCAAGCTATTCTTTATCGCTTCAATAGATTTTGGTGAAGGACCCAGCGGGTTTATGTTCGAGCTGAAGTCGAAAATTTCACCTCTGCCAATAACGCTTTTGCCGATTATTTCCCAAACTTCTCCGCCGTGTATGCAGGGCTTAAGCTGTCTAATCTCTTCACGAGCTAAACTCGAAGCTGACTTCATGTTTCTTTCTGCCTCCTTGAAACTTCAATTCGTTCATTAACATTCCAGTAATGTGCCAAAGCGTTCAGCGCTTCTTCAAACAAATATGTTTTGGGCATAACATCAACCTTCCAGCCAATATCCGATAATGCTTCAGCCGTTTTAGGCCCAATCGCCACAATAGTCACCTTGTTCAGCAGTCGACGCAGTTTCTCCGCTGTGATATGCGCTGCAAGCATGCGGAACAAGTTTCTGGCACCGAGCGCGCTGCTGAAGACAATAGCGTGAATCCTGCCGCCAGCTAAATCCTGAAGAAACTGAAGCGCCAACTCTGGATCCGCTGGAGGCTGTGACTCGTAAACGTAAACTTCATGCGCAGTGTTTCCCATAGCCCGAAGCTTTTCAGCCATAACCTGCGATGCTTGTTTGGTTCTGGGAATCCAGATTGACTTCCCAGAAACGCCGAGTTGCCGTAAGCTTTCTATTATGCCATCTGAAGTGTACGTGGGCGGAACTAAGTCCACTCGGATTCTGTGCTTCTCAAGCTCTTGCGCAGTTTTCGGGCCCACAGCCACTATCTTGGCTTTTCCTATTTGCTTTTCAAACTGGTTACCTAACCCAAGGTTTTCAGCCGCCTTCAGCAAATGCTCCACGCCATTAACGCTCATGAAAACCACATAATCCACAGCGCCTCTCGCCAAGGCGTCAAAGAATCTTTTAATATCTGGCGATGCGCCTGAACTTTTGATCTCTATCGTTGGAAAAAAGTAAGGTTTCCCACCCTTTTCCACAATCAACCTGCCTGTTTCTTCAGCCTGCTCGCGCGGTCTGGTAACAACTATGGTTCTTCCTTTTAGTGTGCAGCCTTCTTGAACCATGCTAGCTTCTCTCCTAAAGTGGCAACATCTCCTATAACTATCACTGCAGGCGGTTTTACGCCGTTTTTCTTCGCTGTTTGCGCTATCGTGCCAAGTTTGCCTATTACGCTGCGTTGTTGTTCCATGGTTCCCTGCTCAATTACGGCAACTGGAGTGCTAGGGTCCAAGCCTCCTTCCATCAGCTTGGCTGCAGTGGACTCCAAGCGTTCTATCCCCATCAAAATGACGATTGTATCCACAGCACTGGCCAGCTCAGCCCATTTAACAATTTTTCCGCCGTCTTCTGCACGGTGCCCCGTAACGATGGCGACTGAAGAGGCATAATCCCTGTGGGTAAGCGGGATACCCGCGTAAGCTGGCGCTGCAATGGCGGAAGTTACTCCGGGCACAACTTCAAAATCTACTTGTTTTTCAGCTAAGGCCTCGGCTTCTTCTCCGCCTCTTCCGAAGAGAAACGGGTCGCCGCCTTTCAGCCTAACAACTTTCTTGCCTTCCAACGCCCTTGCCACGAGCAACTCGTTAATCTTCTCTTGTGGTAGCTCGTGTTTTCCCGCGCTTTTGCCCACGTAAATTTTCTCCGCTGTTTTAGGCGCCCACTCCAGAATAGCCTCGTTAACTAATCTATCATAAACGATCACGTCAGCGGCTTTCAGAGCTTCTACAGCCTTCAAAGTGAGCAGCGCAGGGTCACCAGGTCCAGCGCCGACGAGAAATACTTTACCCCTACCCATATTTTTCCCTCCATTCTGCCTCAAATTTTTTGGCGCCCTTCTCCAAAAGGAGCCGCGCAACTGTTCTACCTAAATCTTCTGCATTCTCAAGAGCGCCTTCCGCAGAGGCTGAGATTTTCTCGCGAGTTTTAAGTGAAAAGATGCATCCGTAAAGCGATAATGCTCTGTCGTTGGCGCGGCCAATTGCGCCTATCGGAACGCGGCATCCGCCCTCAAGAGCGAGGACTAGGCTTCTTTCAGCAGTGACCTCCGCTCTGGTCGGCGGGTCATCGATGGCGCTGAGCATTTTGATGACTTTTTCGTTATCGCGTTTTGCCACCACGGCTAATGCGCCTTGCCCCGCAGCTGGCGTGAACTGGTCTATGGGGAAGCGTTCTGCTATTAAGTGCTGCAGCTCCATTCTTTCGAGTCCTGCTTCGGCCACTATGACTCCGTCAAGCTCGCCTCTTTTCACTTTGCGAATTCTCGTGTCTAAGTTGCCCCTTATGGGAACCACTTGCAAATCGTCGCGTAGAAATTTAACCTGCGCCAAGCGCCTTAAACTGCCGGTCCCTATAACTGCGCCTCTGGGTAAGTCCTTGAATGTGGCATTGTTTCTTGATACAAGCGCATCATGCGGAGAGCTTCTCCTGGGCACCGCCGCTATCACTGTCTCCGAAGACTCTAATGTGGGAACATCCTTCAAGCTGTGCACGGCGAAATCAACCTCGCCTCTTGTTATGGACAAATCTATCTCTTTTTCAAAGATTCCTTTCATGTCAATGGTGAAAAGCGGCTTTTTTCTCTCCTTGTCCCCTGTTGTCTTGATGACTTTAATTTTGAACTCTACTGCTGGATAAAGACGTTTAAGGCTTTCAAGCACACTTTCTGTTTGTATCAACGCGAGCTTGCTGCCTCGTGTTCCCACAGTTAAAATCATTTCAGACTGCCCCGCCATGAGTTATTTACTGGTTTATCCATGATTTTACGTCCTTCGCGAAATACGTGATTATAAGATCAGCGCCAGCACGTTTGATCGCCGTCAAAATTTCCAAAGCAGCTGTTTTCTCGCTTATCCAACCCATTTTGGCAGCCGCCTTAACCATGGCGTATTCTCCGCTCACATTATACGCGGCAATTGGTACGTTGAATTTTGATTTAGCCCGGCTTATTATGTCCAAGTAGGCTAAGGCTGGCTTCACCATGATTATGTCGGCGCCTTCGCTTATGTCCAACTCCATTTCCCGCAGTGCTTCACGCGGGTTTCCATAATCCATCTGGTAGCCGCGTCTATCTCCGAATTTTGGTGCACATTCCACCGCGTCCCTGAATGGACCATAGAAACAAGAAGCGAATTTAGCAGAATACGCCATTATCCCCACTTTGCTGAAGCCCCCGTCATCTAATGCCTGCCTAATCGCTTGGACTTGCCCATCCATCATGCTTGAAGGCGCCACGATGTCAGCGCCAGCCTGCGCGTGGCTTATGGCTATTTTCTGCAAAATTTCAAGTGTTGCATCATTCGCGACTTCACCGTTCTTGATCACACCGCAGTGCCCATGCATCGTGTATTCGCATAAGCAGACGTCGGTAGCAACAACAAGCTCGTCGCCATACTCTTTCTTTAAATGTTGAACTGCTTTATGAATCACACCGTCAGAGGCATACGCGGCAGAACCTACTTCGTCCTTCTTTAATGGAACGCCAAAAAGAATCACTGCCTTTACACCCTGCTCAACCACTTGCCTAACTTCCTCCACTACACCTTGAATCGGCAACCGCGAATGCTCTGGCATAGACTCTATGGGGATAGGTGCACGGGCATTTTCATCAACAAACAAGGGATACACGAGGTTGCTTGGGTGAAGCCTGACCTCGCGTATTATATCGCGTAATGCCTGCGTTCTGCGGAGTCTTCTCATTCTAACTCTGGGGAAACTCACACATGCTCCTCCCTACTTGCTTGAAAACTTTCCACTATATTCTGTGCTGCCCTTTGGGCTTCGTCAAGCCTGCCACCATCCAAAAGCTTCCTCACGTGTTCATCTTTAAGTATTTTGTAGAGAATTTTCTTCCGAAGCTTCTGATCTGCTATTTGCTGCTTCAGCATCATGCGAATTTGCGCTTGCAGCTTAATTTGAAGCAAATCTTCTTTCGTGATTAATTTCTCTACTTTCTGCCGTAGAAGCCTAGCCATTGCAGGGCTCTTCCCACCCGTTGACACCGCTATTCTTACATCACCAACCTTTGCCACGGCTGGAAGTATAAAATCGCTTATTGCAGGGTTATCTGCCACGTAAACCATGCAGCCTGATGAGCGGGCAAGCTTGGAAAGTTGCACATTAAGCTTCTGATCGCTTGTGGCGACAGCTAATACGTCTGGCTTAGGGTTCAGCTGGCTAAAAAAGGACTCTGCATCTTTAATGTCCACTTTTAGAAGGTTAATCTTTTTCTCTCGATCGAGCTTCTTTATGCCGGTTGCAAAGGTTCTGCTGGCAACCAAAATTTTTGCGCCAGCATCCAAAAAGCTCAAAGCTTTTCTATACGCTTCTTTGCCTCCACCGACTATGACAACGTATTTTCCATCAAATTTGAAATCAATAATCACCTTTGTCGCCTCGTTCCTTCTGGTAGGTTGAGCAAAAGTTTGTAAGTGAATCTTTGAATTTCTCCAAAAACAAATCGTAGTCTACTTTGCTGTTTCCTATGGGCGAAGCGAGTCCCATCAACCTAGGCAGATCCAAATAGTTTTCTGCAGCTTCAAGGGCTTTGCTTCCGAACTCCTCGTATTTTATTTCAACCTCTGGAATCATGCCTCTGCCTTCAAGTTCAACACGCGGAACTGTGCCCAGCAGCTCAACGCCGATGTTGCTAAATGCACGTTTAATAAGAATCTTCGCTTCATCGGTTAAGTAGTTGACTCGCGCCTTATTCAGTATAACACCTTTAACTTTTACGCCCAGCCTCTTCATCAGATGCGCATAGTTAAGAGCGCTTATCACTGCGCCTTCAACTCCTTCTTTATCACAGCCGACGACTATGACTGTGGGCACGCCCAGCGCCAACGCGACTTCAACGGTTGAAGAAGGCCGTGTTGCTTCCTCGTTAAGTAATCCTGTGAAAGCGCTCATGGCGCCTTCAATCAAAATAAAATCATATTCCCGGCTTGCTTCCTTAGCCACTTCATGAAGTGGTCTCCATCCGCTTTCTCCAATTTTTATTGAAGAATAAGTTTTCATCGGTTCTTTAATCAGGTAGAGCGCTGGAACAAGATCGCGGATGTCCCCGCCGACCTTAAGCACTCCAACTTTGATGCCCTTCTTTTTTAATGCGCCTGCTATGCCACTTACAATAAAAGTCTTGCCTGAACCGCTTCCTGTTGCTACTATTAGCAGAAAAACGGTTTTTCGATGTCGCGTCTCTGCCGCTTTGCTTATTCTAATGTTGGTTGATATGCCTACCTCTTTTTTAATTTCAGCCTTCAGCTTCAAATTAGCCTTTCTTGTCTCCTCAAGCTCTTCAGCGGATATGCCTAAGGAACTCATAATGCTCTGGATAATTGGCGGATTCTCATCCAGCAAACCATGCATGAGAACGCCTACGACGTTTCCTTGCTTGTTTGCGACGCCTGAAACAATGTCCTGCGGCGAATTGTGATAATTTACGCGCTTAACATGGGAAACAAGGATGGGTTTAGCCTCTTCGTGAACTATCATTTTACCGTAGGTGTGACAGTGGAATCCCGTGACTTCTGTGCCGACAGCATTAGTCATGAAACTTTCGCCTATTATTGTAGCGGTAACGCGGTCAGTGCATATCAATGGTTTAAATTCCACATCCAACAAGCCGAGGCCTTGCCTCAAAATTGGCGTAGCAGACAAGCGCCCAATATCAGTTGCCTTCGAAAGCACCTGTAAACCTGAGCATATGCCGAGCACAAACTTGCCTGATTCAGCCATACGCAGGATTTCCCGTGCTACACCGCCTATTACGCTTTGGGACTCTATGAGGCTACCGCCTGGAACTATTAACATATCCAGCGCGTCTGATGCCCTTTCTCCATTCACCACGCCGTCTTCTCGAACGATATCAGTAGGCAAGTTTCCAAAATCCTCAAAACACGGTATTGCCCCAGGCAAGTAGGCTAATCCGATTCTGCGCTTTAATTTGATCCCGGTCGCCCCTCTTTCCTTTAATTACGGCAAGGCTTATATTTAAGGCGGTCGGTTTATCCAACCATGCATTCTTCGGCTAGGAACGTGCACATAATCAACGTGCGGATCACGCATAAAACGGCGCGTATTCCTCTAATTGAGGCAGCATCTTTCAAAGACACAAAGGAGGCGTTAAAAACTTTTCGTTCCATGGAGAACGTGGATGAATGTGTGCTTCTTCAAACATGCAATCGCGTCGAGTTTTACATTGTAAGCGAAGAAAGCGAAAAAGTAGCGAGAATGGCCAAAGATTTTTTGGTTAAAAGAGCTGGAACATTAGCCGATGATGCTGCTAGAGCCGTCGAGTGCTCTTTGGATGGCGATGCTCTGCGGCATATTTTAAGGCTGGCTTCTGGGTTAGAGTCAATGGTCATAGGCGAAGACCAAATTCTCAATCAAGTCTGGGATGCTTATTTAGAAGCAGAATCTGCAAAGACCGCTGGCATTGTCCTTAAGCACCTATTTATGAGAGCCGTAAGCGTTGGAAGACGTGTAAGAAAAGAAACAGGCATCAACAAAGGCGCCGTCTCAATTGGTTCCGCCGCAGTCGAGCTGGCTGAATTGCTATTGGGTAAACTTGATCAAAAGAAAATTCTCGTAATGGGCGCGGGAGAGATGGGTACGCTCGTAGCTAAGGCTTTAGCACACCGTTGTCTCAAGCCCATCTTTATTGCTAACAGGACATATGAGCGAGCGGTAAAACTAGCCGAAGAACTTTCTGGCATGGCGGTAAAGTTTGATAAATTCGTGGAGGTCCTTTTAGACGCGGATGTAGTCATATGCTCGACATCGGCACCGCATTATCTGCTGACTAAAAGTACTGTTTCTAAATTGATGAGTCAACGTCAAAACATGAATGATTTGGTGATAATTGACATTTCAAACCCGCGCAATGTTGAGGAAGCCGTTAGGGACGTACCTGGTGTGAAACTTTACGGCATAGATGATCTTCAATTAATAGCTGAAAAAAATAAGCAAAA
>JAWCMT010000005.1:46344-59088 GCA_038849555.1 Bathyarchaeia archaeon
GGACAAGCCTCAGAAATAATAGAAAAAGAGCTCGTCTTGCTCAATAGAGACATAAAAATCCTCTCTGTTAATGATATTGTTTCGCTGCTGTTCTCACGGGCTGAGGAAATAAGGCAAAAGGAACTTGCCGAAGCACTTAAATTGTTAGGCCCTATAGGTGCAAAAGAGAAGAAAATCTTGGAAGATTTAACGTTCATCTTGCTTAAACGGACTTATGTGCCTATAGTTGAGAATTTACGTTTAGCCGCTAGGCACGATGACAAGAAGCTTATAGAATTTGCAATAAAATTATTCGGTTTGGAACCGAATTAAATTGGGGTAAATATGAATGGTTACGGATAAAATAGGCTTAATCATAATCGGCCATGGCAGTAAACTTCCACATAACAGGGAAAACCTTGAGAAGTTAGCTGAACTTTTACGCGAGAGAGCCCGATTCAAGACGGTTGAAATAGCGTTTATGGTTAGAAACACGCCATCAATCCCAGAGGCAATTGAAAACCTTGCTAAAAAGGGAGTGTCCAAGATTGTGCTGGTTCCTGCTTTCCTTGCGCCTGGTGTGCATACTACCCGCGAAATTCCTGAGCTTATAGCCATGAAAGAGCAAGAGCCTCTGCTGAAAGAGCGTGGAATAGAACTGGTTTACGGTGAACCCCTAGGCGCTGATGCACGGATAGCCGAGATAATAGAAGAAAAAGCCTTAAGGGCGCTTGGTCAAGAAGTCAAAGAACCCAGCGAACTAACTGATGCATATGCAATAGCAGCTTCGAACGAAATTGTTAAAACCAGCATGAAACTCATCAGGCAAGCGCTCGGCGATTTCTTGGAGAAAATTCCGCCTTCTCATATACCCATTATCGAGCGAGTTGTCCACGCGACTGCTGACCCTGAATTCGCCAAGTTGCTGGTAATCAGCGAGAAAGCAGTGGATGCTGGGGTCGCAGCCATAAAGGCTGGCGCAAAGATAGTAACCGACGTGAAAATGGTTAAGGCCGGCATAAACGAGGCAAGACTGAAAAAATTTGGAGTCAAAATTCTCACATACATCAACGATAAACGCGCGGTTCAGTTAGCTAACGATAAGTCAATAA
The DNA here is from genome assembly GCA_038849555.1 of Bathyarchaeia archaeon. Lineage (GTDB taxonomy): Archaea > Thermoproteota > Bathyarchaeia > Bathyarchaeales > Bathycorpusculaceae > JAOAIV01. Next base: position 47,436 of record JAWCMT010000005.1, read on the forward strand.
CGCGGGCAGCTGCCGCCATTCGTTTGGCAGTAGACGAAGGGTTAGACGGCGCAATTGTTCTCATCGGAAACGCGCCGACCGCGGCATTCGAACTCGCGGATGCAGTTAAGCAAGGCTTAGCTAAACCAGCCCTCATCATCGCTGTTCCCGTGGGTTATGTGGGCGCCGCCGAATCAAAAGAAGCCATTTCAAAGCTTCCCGTTCCATTCATAATTGTTAGAGGTCGCAAAGGCGGAAGCACCGTGGCAGTGGCAATATTCAACGCTTTGCTTTCCATGGCTGAGCAGGAAGTTAAATCTAAAAGGGATTAAGCGCGATGGCCAGATTTTTGAAGTATGGTTTATCAACTGGTGCATGTGCCGCCGCTGCAGCCAAAGCCGCAGTAACAGCCCTAGTTAGTAATACCGTTGATAGAGTGGTTATACCTACCCCTATTGGTATTCGCTTTGAAATTCCAGTCAAAGAAAGCAAGAAGCTCGGTGATGCTGCAGTAGCAACTGTGGTGAAAGACGCAGGCGACGACATTGACGTGACGGATAAGTTAGAAATCTCAGCCACCGTCAGGCTTACCGACGACGGCAAAATCACCGTTAAAGGCGATAAGGGCGTTGGTGTTGTAACAAAGCCTGGTTTGCCTGTGCCAGTAGGTGAATCAGCCATTAATCCTGTGCCCAGAAGCATGATAATAGCCGCTGTCAAAGAAGCGTTGCCCAACGGAAAAGGTGCCGAGGTTGTCATAAGCGTTCCAGAGGGCGAGAAGGTAGCGAAAAAAACCTTAAACGCCAAATTAGGCGTGATAGGCGGCATCTCTATTCTCGGCACCACCGGCGTGGTGAAGCCTCTTTCGCTGGAAGCCTGCAGGCGTTCGTTGGTTCCTCAAATAGATGTAGCCCTCGCAAAAGGCTATGACCACGTATTTCTGGTGCCAGGCAACATAGGCGAACGGATAACTAAAAAACTGTTTAACGTGCCAGATGAGGCAATTATTCAAACAGGCGACTTTATGGGTTACATGCTTGACAAGGCGGTTAAGAAAGGCGTAAAGGAAATCACGCTTCTCGGTCATCCTGGTAAACTCGTCAAGTTAGCCGCGGGAATTTTTAACACCCACCATAAAGTGGCTGATGCAAGAGGCGAAGTTATTGCCGCTTATGCAGCCGCCGTTGGTGCTGACTCACAGCTTGTAAATAAGATATTAGCTTCAAATACCACCGAAGAAGCCATTGTGCTCCTAAAGCAAGCCAATCTGCTAAAGCAAACTTTCGATAAGATAGCTGAAAAGGTTGCTTCTCGGGTTATGGAAAGAGTGAAGAATAAGATAAAGGTAAATGTAATACTTGTTTCCATGGAAGGCGCCATCTTGGGCACATGGGGAAACATAAGGAGTGCATAACCGTGGCTAAAATCATAATTGTAGGCGTAGGTCCAGGTTCGCCAGATTACATCACTCCAATAGTGAGAAAAACTGTGCAAAATGCCCAATTGGTAATTGGCGCCGAAAGAACCCTGAACATGCTCAGAAGCGATGTAAAAGGCGAAGCATTAACGTTGACAGCTAGGAACGTAAATGAACTTCTGCAGCAAGCTTTGGCATCCGCCGAAGAAGGAAAAACAGTTGTTCTATTATCAACAGGAGACCCAGGCTTTTCTGGCTTACTAGGCACTTTTCTGAGTCTTCCTCAGGCAAAATCTGTGGAAATAACCGTTATCCCAGGCATAAGTGCTCTACAAGTTTGCGCTGCCCGCCTTTGCATGTGCTGGGAGGACGCCTACCTTTGCAGTTTTCACAAGGGCGCAGACAAAGATAAGAAGGCAGAGCTTGTTGAAGCCGTAAAAAAAGGCAAAGATGTCCTGTTGCTTCCAGACCCTAAGGCTTTTTCGCCAAGCGAAGTTGTTAAGTTTCTTATAGCCAATGGCATTAACGGCGAAACACCCGCATTTGTATGTGAAAACCTTACCCTTAATAATGAAAAGGTGGTCTCCAGTACTTTGGAGAAAATTGCAATGATGCGTTTTGGTTCTTCATGTGTGTTAGCCATAAGACCACGTTACAAGCAGAACGCTATATGCCAGAGGTGACTTCCATGTGGACGTATAAAACAGCGGGAATCCCCGACAACATGTTCGTGCAAAGTGAAAAAGTGCCGGGGCCAACAAAAGAAGAGATAAGAGTGCTGACAATTTCCAAGGCGCGGCTTCAAGAAGGCTTCTGCATCATCGACATCGGCTGCGGCACAGGTAGCTTAACCGTTGAAGCCGCTCTTCAAGTGACTCCGAAAGGGAAGGTTTTCGCCATCGACGAAGACGAAAACGCTGTGGAATTAACTAAGGCTAACGTCGCAAAATTCAACGTGCAAAACACTGTTCAAGTCATAAATGGGAAAGCGCCTGAAGTTCTGGCGAATCTACCCGTGGCTGACGCCGTTTTCGTGGGCGGAAGCCGGTCTCTACGGGAGATTCTCCGAGCTTCTTACCAACGGCTGAAAAAAAATGGACGCATAGTTGTAAACGCAATACTCTTAGAAACAAGCTTTACGGCTTTGGACGAAATGAAAAAGTTAGGCTTCAAAGAAATCGATGTAGTGACGGTTTTTGTGGCTAAAGGGCACGCGGTCCCCGCGGGAACAATGATGCTGGCGAGAAACCCGATCACCATAGTGTCTGCCACAAAAATGTAGGTGGAAAATTTGGTTGCCAAATTTATTGGCGTCGGCATAGGCCCAGGTGATCCTGATCTTATCACTGTTAAGGCTGTAAAAGTTTTAAAGACTGTTGATGTTGTTGCGGTTCCGAAAACTCATGTTGACGCAGCAAGTCTAGCGCTTAGCCTTGTTAAGCAAATTTTAGATGAGCGAGCAAAACCTGCTGAAGTGCTTGATTTAATCTTCCCAATGACAAAGAATAAGTTTGAAGTTAAGAAACTCTGGGCTAAAAACGCCCGTGTTATTGCCGAAAAAGTTGAAAGCGGAAAAACTGTTGCTTTCATCACACTTGGCGATCCACTATTCTACAGCACATTCATCTATCTCTTCCAAACAATACGGCAGAAACATCCACACGTACCGTTAGAGATCATTCCAGGAGTAACCTCTTTAACCGCCTGTGCTGCGCGCGCGCAGATGCCTTTAGCTGAGAAAGAGGAAGTAGTTGCCATTATTCCCTCAGATCTTGACTTTAAACTTATTGAAGAAACCGCTGGGCATGCCGATACTCTGGTTTTCATGAAGTGCGCTCACCATTTCAAGGCTCTTGTCCCAATTTTGGAGAAAGCAGGTTTTACAGAAAATGCTACAGTAGCGTTGGTTAGAAGATGCGGCATGCCAGGCGAGGCGGTTACTGTTGGCAGGCTCGCCGATGCGCAAGACTGGCCGATTCCAGAGGATTACTTTTCTATGGCAATAGTAAAAAGGAGCGAACTTTTAATTAAACAAGGATAGGAGGATCAACTGTGAGTCAAGTTGTCTTTATTGGTGCTGGTCCTGGAGACCCGGAACTTATCACTGTCAAAGGAAAGAAAGCGCTTCGAAAGGCCGATGTTGTCATATACACGGGTTCACTTTTGAATCCTGAAATTCTCAAGTACGCTAAGCCAGAAGCTGAACTGTTTGACAGCGCAAAGATGCACAGGGAAGAAGTTTTCGCTGTATTCGTCAAAGCGACGCGAGAAGGCAAACTGGTAGCACGGGTACATGACGGCGATCCAAGCCTTTATGGCGCCATTCAAGAGCAGATAGCCTTCCTTGAAAAAGAGAAAATTCCATACACCATAATTCCTGGCGTAAGCTGTCTACAGGGTTCCGCGGCGAGTCTCAAGCGAGAATTAACTTTGCCTAATGTCTCGCAAACGGTTATTATCACGCGGCCTGAAGGCAGAACGCCCGTGCCAGAGCCTGAGAGCATACGAAAACTGGCGCAGCATCAAGCTACCATGGTCGTTTTTCTTGGCACGCCGCAAATAGCTGAGGTTGTTGAAGAACTCAAAAAGGGCGGCTACCCAGCTGACACGCCGGCCGCAGTGGTTTACAAGGCAACGTGGCCTGACCAGAAGATCGTCAAGGGCACTTTAAACGATATCGTTGAGAAGGTGCGGGCTGCTGGAATAGCCAAGACGGCTCTAATCTTCGTCGGACGTGTCTTAAACCCTGAAGCGTTCGACTTCTCAAAGCTCTATGAGCCTTCTTTCACTACAGGCTTCCGCAAAGGCGTTGAAAATGTTTGAGAAGGGCATAGCTGTTATCGCGGTCACTCGCCGTGGAGTTGAAACTGCACTTAAAATCAAAGCAGCATTAGACACGCTGGGTTTTCGCTGCACAGTGTTTGCCCCAGAAAAATATCGCCAGGAGAACGTGGCTTCGTTAGATAAGAAACTGGACGAATTCATAAAGGAAATTTACCGCAAAGTCGACGCTATAATAGCAGTCATGGCTGCTGGCATAATAATCCGCGCGGTCGCACCATACTTGGAAAGCAAACTCGTTGACCCCGCCGTTCTATGCGTTGACGTTTCTGGTCGATTTGTCATAAGCCTCCTCTCAGGCCATTACGGAAGAGCCAACGAACTCGCACGGCTGCTTGCTGAAGGGATAGGCGCGGTGCCCGTTATCACCACCGCCTCTGACGTCATGGGGAAGCAAAGCGTTGAAGAACTTGCGCTAACTCTGCATTTAGGGATAGAAAATCCTGAAAGCCTTGTGGCAGTAAACTCGGCTCTGGTTAATGATGGTCACCTGGTTCTTGTCTTGGTCGGCGACGTAAAAATTCCAGAAAACAAAATTGCAGGCTACGAAATGGAAAGAGTTGATAGCGTCAAGCAGGCCGTAGCGCTCTTTAACAGCTTTGATGCGGGGGTCATTATTACAAGAGAAAAAGTGCCTAAGGAGACGTTTACAAAGCCTGCTACCATACTTAGACCTAAAACGGTGGTTGTGGGCTTAGGTGCAAGAGAAAACGTCAGCGAAAACGAAGTCATAGACACTGTGAAATACGCTTTGGCACGCGTTGATATTCCGCTGGAGCGTGTTGACCGCTTAGCCACGGTCAGCATAAAAAAGAATTCGCCAAGCATCATAAACGCTGCCAAAAAACTGGGATTACCCATCACGTTTCTGGAAGTTGACACGCTTCGTGCCTTTAAGCATGACGACCTTTCACCTGATTCGCCTATAGTGGAACAAAATATTGGTGTTGGAGGAGTATGCGAACGAGCAGCATTGATAGAAGCGGGAGCAAAAGCGAGACTGATTCTGAAAAAAATAAAGTTGAACGGCGTGACCGTGGCCATAGCCGAGGGCGAATAAGCGTAGTGGGTATAGGGCCTGGCGCCCTTGAGCACCTTACGCCCAAAGCTAGGCAAGCCATAGAAACTGCCGATGTTGTGATAGGCTATAGAACTTACATCAAACTAATTCAGCCTATCATCGCAAGCAACGCTGAAGTTATCTCCGGCTTTATGGGTCGAGAAGTTGAAAGAGCACGAGCCGCCGTAGCAAAGGCGCTGGAAAACAAGCACGTAGCAGTCATCAGCAGCGGCGACCCAGGCGTTTACGGCATGGCGGGCGTAGTTTTAGAAATCACAGCGCATAAAAAAGCCGATGTCCCCATAGAAATTATTCCCGGTGTAACGGCGGCGACAGCAGCAGCCGCAGCACTTGGCGCGCCTTTGGTTGGCGATTTTGCCGTAGTAAGCCTCAGCGACCTTCTGACGCCGTGGGCGCTTATTGAAAAAAGATTGAATGCTGCTGCCAAAGCTGACTTCGTAATTGTATTATATAATCCACAGAGTCAAGGTCGTAAAGAACCTTTGGCAAGAGCGCATCAAATTCTGCTTCAGTACAGAAGCTCCGATACTCCAGTGGGCATCGTCAAAGCGGTTGGGCGAGACGGCGAAAAAGTGGCCATCACGACGCTTGGAAGCATGTTTGACTATGAGATAGATATGGCTACAACAATAATAGTAGGCAACTCGGTAACGCGGGTCATAAACGGAAAGATGGTCACGTCGAGAGGATATGATCTGTTTAAGAATTAACCTACCAGTAGCCAAAACGCTAGCGCAAGAAGCACTGCACCGCTAACTTTTGGGAAATATTTCTCATACCTGCTGATTCTTGCTTTAACCTTCTCGTACATTTTTACTCCAAGAATGGTGACGCCCACAAGTCCTGCAGTCACCGCTAATCCATAAGCCACCATCATAAAAAACGGGTTAACTCCGCCCATTGCCAGCGCGAGAAGCGCGAATTCTTCTTCGTGGGCAAAACCTAGGAAAAATGCGCAACTCGCTATTTTCCACAAGCTGAGATTGTTCATCCGTTTTGGATGAAAATGCGGGTGAATATGCCAGCCGATGTCAGGATGCTCATGTTCGTGTTCATGCTCGATGTCTTCAGTGTTATCATGTAAGTGCCCATGCTGGCTTTCCAGTTCAGATTCCGTTTTCTCCATGAAAAACTTAGCTGCAAGCAGCACTAACGCAACAAACGCTATGTATTTGAGAAGTGGGCTCGTGAAATTTATTAGCGCGCTTGCTGCGACGTAGATGATGACAACAGTGATTGAGGATATAAAGTGAAAAAATGAAATTATGCTTGAACTGACAAAAGCGTAGAAAGCAGGCTTAGTTGTCCGTGCAGAATACAGCAACGCAATAGGCCAGCCGTGTCCAGGCTCTAATCCATGTAGTAACCCTATTGCAACAACGCCTATTAGGGCAGGATCCAAGCTGATGCTCATGTGCTAGTCCTCTTTTTCTTTTCACCCTTTTCAGATTCTAAAAGCCTCAATATTTCTTTTCTTGCCTCACTTATGGTAAGTGGAAGACGCGGGTTTATCGGCAATTTATCTTCCTTCTTCAAGACCTCAAAGAGATGCGTTATCCGCGGCGAACGCAAGTTAATGCTCCGAATCAATTCCGTGTCTGAGAACAGCTCTGCAGGCGCTCCTTCCGAAACAAGTTTTCCCTTATTCAATATGTACAGTTTGTTAGCAAACAACGGCACCATATCCACGTCATGTGTAGCCAATATTAAGGTGAGACCAAACTCTTTGTTAAGCCTCAGAAGTAAATGCAATATTTCACTTGTGCCGCGGGGATCCAGATTCGAGGTTGGCTCATCCAAAATGATGGCGTCAGGCTTCATGGCAAGCACTCCCGCGAGCGCAACCCTCTTCTTTTGCCCAAAGCTTAGAAAATGCGGCGGCTTCTCTGCGTACTCGCTCATGCCCACAAGCTTAAGTGCTTCGTCAACAGCCTTCCGCACTTGATCTGCTGGTTGCCCCAAGTTTAGCGGTCCAAAGGCAACATCTTGTTTTACAGTTGGCGCAAAAAGCTGGTCATTAGGATCTTGGAATACGAAGCCCACGCGTCTTCTAAGCTCAAGCAATGCTTTAGGCGTGTATTCAAGCAGTTTATCCTCAAAATAGACTTTTCCAGAAGTCGGTTTTAATATGCCAATCAAATGTAGGAGAAGCGTGGTTTTTCCAGAGCCGTTGGGTCCCAGAAGGGCTATTCTCTCGCCCTTAGAGAAGCTCAACGATATATTATCGAGCGCAATGGTGCTGTCGGAATATTGATGTGATAAATTTTCTAATCGGAAAAGCATCTTTGCACTACACAATCCTAATGTTCACTGTTAAATATGCAACTATTGCAAGCGCAACTGCAAAAAGCATAATTCCCGCCAATGCGGCATTACTTGGTTTTGGCACATCTTCAAGAACACGAATGTTGCCATCGTAGCCTCTAGCGCTCATGGCAGTAAAGGTTCGTTCTCCCTGATCTAATGTTCGTATAAAGAGATTTCCAATAAGCATCGACAGCGACCTAAGTTTCTTCAACAAACCTGAATAGCCGAGGCGGAGCTCTTGAGCTATATGCATAGTTTCCATGACCTCTATAAAGACGAATATGTACCTGTAAATGAGCAATGACATTTCCACTATTATCTTGGGAACACGTGCTTTACGGAGAATCAACAGTATACTTGTCATAGGCGTCGTCAACACGAGGAAAAACTGGCTTGAAAGCGCCCCTGCTACCCTGAAGAACGTGGTGAAACCTGTTGCTACCCCATCCCTGAAAATAGTCCATCGCAACCCAAGCAAGTTTACTTCCGTAAGTGGTTCTAGGTAACCGAAAAAGAGCGCAATTATGACGCAGGTCAAGGCAACAATCACCGTTGGATACCACAGCAGCCTAAGATAGAAGCGCCATGGGATTTTCGCGCATAACAAAATCATGACGGTGGTTGTTAGAAACACGGTTATGGGCACAACTGGAGACGGCGACAAGACGCTTATGAGTAGCAGTGAAAGTGCAAAGAAAAGTTTGGTTACTGGACTATTTTTTGCTAATGCATTTGTATAGGCGTATCTGTCAATTTCCGCTGATAAATTAAAGTGACTCATATCGCTCAATATCTTCGTGTATGTGCCATTATTCTTTTACTCTTTTCCCCTTCTCATATCCAATAAAATAGCCAATTATTATAGCGCCTATTGCGGCTTGAACCGCAAATAACAGGCTCTCTATTTCGCCGCTTGGCGGTTCCCATATAGGCGTGAACCACGGCTCGTAACCCTGCTCGCTTAAGGCTTCTTCCGCAGCGCTGTCTGCGCCACCAAATTCCGCCGAGGGATGCATTATGAAAGGTGTAATGAAAAGCGCAATCATTATCACTATCAGAATGGCATACTTTATTTTTGTCTGCATCCTACTTCGCATCCTCCTGTGACTGTAAATCAACACGCAAGCCAATCACATTCATGGCGCTAAGGAGCTTTCCCTTATACTTCACTAAGAAGTCAAAAAGGAAAATCGCCAATATGCCCTCGCCTATGGCCAGCGGAATCTGCGTTATGGCGAAAATTGATCCAAAAGTTATGAAAGAATCCATAAAGCTTGTTGATGGAAACGCAAGCGCAAGCTGTAAAGACGTGGTAACGTAAGTGCTTAGGTCCGCAAGGGCAACGGCTATGAACACTCCTACTGATGTTGGTAAACGCGCTTTTTTGCTGACAACCCATAAAACATAACCCACCACGGGTCCTACTATTCCCATTGAAAAAATATTTGCGCCCAGCGTAGTTAAACCGCCATGCGCCAGCAATAAAGCTTGAAAAAGCAAAACTATTGCTGAGAGAACCGAGGCAATTGCTGGCCCGAGCACTACGGCTGCCAGTCCTGAGCCCGTCGGGTGTGAGCAGCTTCCTGTTACGGATGGCAGCTTAAGCGCCGAGAGCACAAAAACAAATGCGCCCATCACCGCGAGAAGCGGTTTGGCTTCAGGAAATTTTTCTGTGAGTTTCTTAAGCTGGTAAATACCGAAAATTACCACTATAATTGATATTACAAACCATATTTCCCACCATGGATGGGGTAAAAAGCCTTCCATTATATGCATTTTCTCCCCTCGGTTTGGATAAACCATCCGAAGATTTATAAATGTTTGTTAAACTAAAGTTTAAGTCGGGTTGATTAAGTTGCCTCAACGTCATCCACTACTCCTACGCGACAAGGGCGAATTCACCAAATTTCAAATCTTATTTGAGATCATGCGAAACCAGCCGCATATAAAACAGAAAGACATAAGCGAAGCCCTTGGAATCACAATACAAGCTGTCTCAAAGCACTTTAAAACCTTAATGAAGGAAGGCTTGTTAGAGGCCGGCTCGGAGAGAGCGGACTACAGGTTAACAGCCAAAGCCAACGAGAAACTTCAAGAATACTGGAAGAACCTTGACAGCTACGTTGAAATGATTAAGGCGGATCTAAAAGTTGAACGCTTTTTACCCGCCATGGCAACGCAGCCAGTAAAAGCTGGAGAAACCGTTGGTTTGGTCATGCAAGATGGTGTTTTATGCACAGTTGCTCCTACTACACCAGGAATTAGCGCCTTCGGCGTAGCCATGAACGATGCAAACGCAGGAGAAGATGTTGGCTTAAAAGATGTAAAAGGCAAAGTGAAAATGCCACAAGGCAAAGTTCTACTCGTTAAGTTGCCCAGCATAAAGGAAGGCGGTTCAAGAGCCGTTAACATCGCCAAAGTTAAAAAACTAATAGACGCCTTCAAGCCTGACCGAATCGGCGTCATAGGAGCCGTTGGAAGAGCCGTTCTTAACAAGATGGGTCTTAAAGCAGACTTTGAATTCGGCATCAGCCGAGCAACAGCCGTTGCAGCATCAAGAGGGCTTAAAGTCTTCGTGCTTGTTGTCGGCAGAATGGCCAATCACGTAATCGAAAACATTGACATGGAAAACTTCAAACATGCCGCGCATATAACGTATGAAGTAAAAGACGCGCGAACCCTTTAGCAGGTCAAGCCGCCTACATGCGTGGCAATGGCATAATGCAAACGCTAATATCTACGCTACTTTCTATACGCTGCATGTCTCTATTCGCTAAGCAAAGATGAAAAACAATTGACTGGGCAGACATTATCTTTACCGGATGGGCGACAACTTGGATACCTAACAGTCGGCAAGGGGTCGCCTATCATTTATTTCCACGGCACTGCAAGTAGCAGGCTTGAAATTCTGCTCTTAAAGGAGCTTGCTTCCCAAGCGAAACTGCAGATAATCGGCGTAGACAGACCCGGCTACGGCTTGTCCACTTTTAAACCAATAAAAAATCTAAGCGATTTCAACAGCGACATCAATTTCTTGACTGACCATTTGGGTCTTAGCAAATTTGGGATTCTCAGCTGGTCGGGCGGCGGCGTTTTCGCACTTGCGTACCTCGCGCTTTTTCCCGAACGCGCAACCCGCGCAGTGATTGTGAGCACGCCAGCATTGCCCTTTGATGCGGCGACCGCACATAATACGCCTTTCGCTCGTTTTGTTATGCGGCTTCCGTTTTTGGGGCTATTAGCCGTGAAAAGCATGAGGGCTCAAGTGTTGAAAGCTAACCTTAATGTAGCGGCTTTCTTGGCTTCAAGAGAAGGGAAACGCATGCTGCATGGCTACTCCAAGGATGATTTGAAATTTTTCTCCAATGTTGCTTGGGCAACTATGCTGTGCCAATCGATGGCTGAGGCTTTCCGCCAAGGCGATTACGGCGTTAGAGCCGTGCTTCAGGAGCACAAGCTTTTCACGAAGCCTTGGAGCATCCCGCTTTCCAGGATTCCTGCAGGTAAACTGTTCATTTGGCACGGTGCCGATGATAAGACCTGCAGAGTTGATAACGCATACAGGCTTTCTCAAAGTATTCCCGGTGCACATTTGGAAGTATTTAGCGGCAAAGGTCATTGTGTACTTTTTGATAATCTAAGGAAACTAAAGGAAATTTTCTGTTACGCTTAGTACATTCGCCTTTCATTTTCATATATAGCTTTTGCTGGTTATCATTTTAGCGGAATACACGACTTATTCAACTTATGTTAAATTACAGTTTAAATAAATTTTATATAGTTGGATGGATAATCCAGACATAATTGGGAAGAGTGACTATGTGTTGGCAAATTAACAGCCTACTTGTATCCGCAACCACGGCGCGGTTTGTGATTGTAAGTGTTCGAGGTGGATATGCTTGAAGAGAGTTTTGGTTGTAGTTGCGCTTATTGTTGTTGTGGTTGCTGCTTCGGTTTATGGAGGCTACACTTTCTTGTCTTCTTCTCCTTCTTCGTCTCCTTCTCCGTCGTCTTCGCCTGTTTCTAGC
>JAWCMT010000006.1:0-54749 GCA_038849555.1 Bathyarchaeia archaeon
GGCGCACCGCCGCCAGCAACAATCTTACCATCCTCAATAGCATTCCTAACAACACACAAAGCATCATGCAACGAACGCTCAGCCTCATCAACAACATGCTCCGAGCCGCCTCGGATTACGATGGTAACAGCCTTCGGGTTCTTGCATTCGCGTACATAAACAAGCTTGCTATCGCCGATTTTGACCTCTTCAACCACTTTTGCTTCGCCAAGTGTATCAGGCGTGAGGTCCTTTAGGCTTGTAATGATTTTGCCGCCAGTGGCTCTTGCCAGTTTCTCCATGTCGCCACTGCTTACGCTTTTGACTGCAAGAATGTTTTTCTTAGCTAAGAAGTGCAGTGCCAAATCGTCAATGCCTTTCTCGCAGAATAGGACGTTTGCGCCTGTCTTGCTGACTTGTTCAACCATCTCTTTCAGCATACGTTCTTCTTCGTCTAGGAACTGCTTCATCTGCTCAGGCGATTCAATGTTGATTTTGGCGTCAAACTCCGTTTTTTCTATTTCAAGCTTAGTATTAAGCAAGGCTATCTTCGCGTTTTCAACAAGCTTTGGCATCTGAGAGCTGGCAACTTCTTTGTCTATAACCATGCCTTTAACGAGTTCTGTCTCATCCAAGCCTTTACCATGTTTCTTAATGACCTTTATGAGGTCGATGTCTGCTTTTAGCTTACCGTCAACTTCTTCAGTAACTTGCTTTACAGCTTCAACCGCCAACTTCGCAAAGTGCTCTTTCGCCGCTGTTATACCCTTACTGCTCATAGAAGTCAATGCGACATTAAGCAGTAGTTTGTCATCCTTTATGTTCACGGGAATGGCAATGCTGCTGATTATTTCCTGAGCTTTATCGGCAGCCTTCTTGTAGCCGTCAATAATGACTGTTGGATGCACATTTTGGTCAAGCAGGTTCTCAGCTTTTGTCAGCAGTTCACCGGCTAAAACGGCAGCAGTTGTCGTGCCGTCGCCAACTTCATTATCTTGAGTTTTTGCAACTTCGACAAGCATTTTCGCCGCTGGATGCTGCACATCAAGCTCCTTCAGAATCGTAGCGCCATCATTAGTTATAGTCACGTCTCCGAGACTGCTTACAAGCATTTTATCCATTCCACGTGGTCCGAGACTGGTTTTCACAGTCTCCGCAATTATTTTGGCTGCCATAATATTGTTTCTTTGGGCATCACGCCCGGTGGTTCTACCTGTGCCCTCTTTTAATACTAAAACGGGAACTGTTCCTGAAGGTACAGCTGCCATGTCAAATCACCCCCAAATTATTTTTAATGAGAGCGAAGCTTAACACAGCATTCCTAAAAAGGAATAGCACTTAAATATAAACTTTTTTTAACGCTCGCAGATTTTCTCAACGATTCGCTCCAGCCCGCACCTCTCGCTTCAAAGTAATAGTCTCTTTTTAGAAGCAATCTTATGAGCCAGCAACAGCGGTTCAGGAATTCGGCTGCACTTTACACAGTGTTTAACAAATCTTATGGCTGTTTTCAGGGATATAAGATGGCCAACGCTGACATAAACAGGTTTTGAACCAATTTTTGTTACAACAACTGAACCAATAATTTGGCCCTTATCAACTAAAAAAACATCATCCCCGAGTCCTGCAAGTTTACCGACCAATCGACTTTTCGCCACTCCAACGGTAGGTTTTCCTATTGCCAAACCCAGATGGCTTGCAAAGCCACATCGATACGGGTGCGCTACACCTTGACCATCGACAAGAACAACATCAGGTTGCAACCTCAGCTTTTTAATGCATGCAATCGCGGCAGGAAGCTCGCGAAAAGAAAGCAAAGTTGGAATATAAGGCACCCTCACTTTACATATGGCGGTTTGCGATTCCAAAAGCTCAAGTGAAGCGTAATCTAAAACGGCAACCGCACCCACAGCTAATTCTCCGGCATAAGCAACATCAATCCCTGCAACAAAATTGATTTTGTCAGGCAAGTTGTCTTCACAAATGACTTTCTTGGCTAGATTTAATTGTGCGCAGTGCGCTCGAGAAACTGAGAAATTACGTATCACGAGGGCAGTCACTACTCCGTAGCTCTACGGAAGCGTATTTTCTCGCTCAGGTTTTCTCAAAATGTCTAAGATAATCTTCAAGCGACTTTCTTCGCACTTCCTGAGTGACATCGCCTCGCGTACTTTCGATAATCTTTCTAGCAACATCACATTTTCTTCTAAGCCCAGGTACAAGCATGTAAGCTTCATCCATAGCCATCAAATCGACATATATTTCATCCATAATTCTCAAGCATTCTTCACTTTTTTCGACATCTCCTTCGCGCAATACGTCCAAAGTCAATCGCCTATACTCGCCTATGACATCAGCTAAACCCAGCACGTAATCAGCTGACGGCACATTAAGCTCCTTAGGAGTAACAAAGCGCGAGTTTTGAATTAACTCTAAAAATATGTTAGCTTCAGCATACTCTTGAAGTGCAGCGCTAAACATGCCACCATAGACGAGGTCAGGATATTCCTTAGCTAAATCATAAAGTTTGCAAAGCAGATCCTTGGCGTCTGCAATTAGTTTTTTGGCATCTTTGAACTTTTTTTGGTGAATAAAAAGTATAGCTTGCTTTGAGAGACTGCCAGCTTTCCGCATGTTTTGCTGTGCCCTCTCGCGAACCTCATCTTTTTGGAGAAGTTCTTGCTCCACTTCTTTTAAGATAAATCTTAACTGTTCCAAGTCTACACCACCTTGAAAACAACTATACTGACTATTTAAGTTATGGATTTCCCTAAAAAAAGAAGAAAAAGGGCAGATTACGCAAGCCTTTAAGTTTGCAGCTGTTCAGGAGCTTCCCATTTTTGAATAAGCAGCTTATCGTCACCAAGCTTGAAGCTTACTTTAACAAATATGGAGTCTGAGCCTTTAAAGGGAAACATGCTGTCTTCAGCCAAGTCCTTTGGTAGGTAAATTAAGTATTTGCCGTCCTTTCTCCTGAAAAGTCTCCCTCTTCCCGAACTAACCATTGGTCACCACCATTTAAATAAGTTTTAATTAAAAATAGGGTCACCCACATACATATTTAAGCTTATCTTCATGTTGCTTCCGTGGTAACATTATTAATCTTACCGAATATAACTAAAAAATTGAATCACTTGATATTCAATTTTGGATTCTGTTAGGGAAATCCAAAACGTATAGGTTTTTCAAGTTTGCTTAACAGCACTACTCGACTTTCGACCGATTCATCTATAATTTTGTATCCTGTTTTCTCTGCTAAAAGGCCGGCGAAATTGTAGATATCCTTGTGTTCAGGCATATGTGAGTAACTTAAACGTAAATTTGAAAAGCCTATGTGCATGTACGCTTTAGCTTCAACATATGTTGGATTAGCTTTTCTTATAAGCTCCGCGTATTCTTCAACTGCGGTCATGTTAAGCCCCTTAACCAGTGTCATTCGGACCGCGGTTGGGCATCTGAAACTTGGCAACAAACTCAGAGTTTCATTCAATTTCGTCCAAGCGTTGGATGAATGGGGGCGGCAAACTTGCTTAAACGTCTTTTCATTTGGAGCACAGACGGATATGTAGAGTTGTGTTGGCTCTTCGGTTAGGTCTGCGAGTTTAGATGGCACTGTGCCGTTAGATACCAGGAAAGTGGTGAACCCTCTATCATGAAAAAGGTGGATAAGCTCATCTAAGGGCTCATAAAGGGTTGGTTCACCTGTCAAGCTTATGGCAACATGACAGGGAGATAAGGCTTCCGCGAGTTTCTTCCAGTTTGTGTTTGGGTTGCCTTTGTATCCGCTCAAAATTTTAGCTTGAGCCTTCAAACTTTCTTGCATAATCTCCTCAGGCGAATCCCACGTTGGCAGTTTCATCTCATTCCATTTAATTTTTAGGTCTCCGCTCTGTGCTCTCCAACAGAATAGGCATTGTTGCGTACAGTAAAAAAGAGAAGGCGTCATTTGAATACATTGATGCGACTTTATTCCATAGAACTTCTGCTTGTAACAAGCTCTGTCATGAACCAGCGCCTCGTAAAGCCATTTGCATCTTTTAACTGCAGAATGCTTACCTATTAGATGGTATTTTTGCTTCTTCAACGCTTGAAGTAATGTAGGCGGAACCAAACTCTCCATTTTTCACTAGCCCATATCAGTGCTTATAAATATAGAAAAATTGAAAGCAAATTTATAAAGTAGCCTCAAACGAAGAGCAGACTTCAAACATGTTAATAGCTAGCAAATGCCAACAGTCAGGCATTTACTTGAATAACGAAAATACTGTGACCGAGGGTATTTAACTTGAAAGGCAAAGTTTAAAACGCTCTCCTAATAGTAAATTTTCAACCGCTATAAGAAAACACATCAAATACAGAGGAGCAGTTTGACTTGAAGAAAAGAGCCGTTATATTCTTAATCCTAATCGTTACAGGCTTTCTTTCATTACCGCTTTCGTCAGTTCAAGGTCAAGGCGGTGTGAATATTTACTTAGTAACTCCCCAAGGGCAAGGTGCTGTAGCTCAAAACGTTAACCTACAAGGCACTATTGATACGAGCGACGGAAAATACGAAGTTTGGTTTGGCAACAAGCTTGTTGCAAGCGATAATTCGAAAGGATATAACGTAAACGTGAACTTCACAATTCCAGAACTTCCAGGAGGCACTTACACAATAACATTAAGGGATGCTACTAAAAACGTAAATGCCACTCAGAACTTTAACATAATCCCCTCATATTACATTAAGGCAGTTGAGCCGCCATCTCCTGTGCTTCTTCAACAAGGAAACTTCGTTGTATTCAATGTGACTCTTACAGGCGGACAGTCGAACACGCAATATTATGCCAACATAACGGTGACGCTCCCAGCGCCTCTAAACACTTCTTATTCAAAGTTAATTATGCTATCAAGTACGAACCAGGGAACTGCGCAAGCACAGCTCACTTACCCAACCAGCGATTTCCAGCCTTCAGGCGCACACACTAATTACACAGGAGCATATCAAGTGTATTTCAACGAGACGCAAAAATTGGCAACCGACCAATTTTTCGTGGGTTTTATTAGCTCAAGCGAATACCACAGAGATCAACCCGTGCTTATTCGCGCTATAGGGTATCAACCTAATGAAGCCGCAACGATAAAGATTACATACACAAAAACTGGTACGGATATGCACACCGCCAACGCTGTTGCCTCAAACGAAGGCATAATCAGCGCTACATGGACAGTTCCATCCGATGCACCAATGGGCGAATACAATATAACCATAACAGGGGAGAGCACAGCTAAACTTGTACCTGACTCGCAACTTTTCACTGTGCCAGGTTATCAGGTCATGTTCAAAACGTTAAACTTGGCTGGCGAGGCTGTGCCGCAAATATCGGTTGAAGCAACTGATCAGGTGCTGAACGAAAAAATTAATGGTACGAGCGGGAATGATGGAATAGCCATTTTGAACTTGGAGAAGGGCAACCATATTGTAAGCGCATTCTGGAATGGGGTGCAAGTTGGCAGGATAAATATTACTGTAACGGGTGAAAGCTCCTTCAATTTGCCTTGTGAGTTAACAAATCTTAAGATAACGGTTAAAGATAACAACGGGAATTTACTGCCTTTCGTTAACATAGCCATCACATACCAGTATACTACAACGAAAGAAAGCATATCAAAAACTGGCAGCGTTTCTGGGCAAACAGGTCTTTCTGGCTCTTTTATTTTAAACTCTACTCTTACAGGGGTAAGTTACACTGTTAACGCTTCACTTTACGGCATAGTTTTTAACGGTGGTAATAACACCGTTAGTACTCTCACGCCACAACCAATTTCGCACGTGATAATAATATGTCCAAGCCAAACAATCAGCGTGACAGTACACGACTACGCCAAAGCAGCAATTTCTAATGCACGTATAGAAATGTTTGAATCGACAACGGGTCTATTCTATGGAGTTACCGCTGATAACGCGGGAACCGCAACTCTGGAGGTTACATTTGGCAGGTATAAAGCTCGAATTTACACAGATAATATTTTGTTGTATGAAACCATTATTGACGCATTCAGCGATACACAGCGCGAGATTTGCTGTAATCTCTGCAATATCCAAGTGCGAGTTATAATTGTTGATTATTTTGGGCAACCAGTTCCAAACGTAAACGTCATACTTAAGGGGGTAGGCACAGAATCATGGTCCGCGACTACACAGGCAGATGGAACTGCAACGTTCAACAATGTAATAGGCGGCAACATGCAAATAATCGCCTATCCAGCCGACTTAGAAAATGTTTATGAAGCATTAACTATGCAAATTAATGAGCCAGCAACAATACAGATAAAGATGGCGAAATACGCTCTTCTAGGACCATTTCTACTTGAAATCAGTGTACTGGCAACTTTCATCATAATTTTTGTGGCGCTAGTCTTGTTTCTGATTGTAGAAGTTTATAGAAAAAAACAGCAGCAGCCGTGAAAGGTAAATGTGCAATCATGAGTTTTGAATAAAAAAGTTTATATGGCTTTCAAAAGAGATAAAGCATGTGGAAATGAACAGCAACATCGGATTTTTATAAAAAAAGATAGAGGTGTATCTTTTGGCTCAAACAAAAGCTTGTTCTCCTCTATGCCCAAACTTTAAATGCGCTAAAAACGCTGCCTTCTACCGCCGCGACTCTGTATGGTGCAGATGGACTGACGATGTGTGCAACGTGGCAAATTGCACCTATGCACTCTGCGTTAAAAGACGCTTGCTACCGAGAGGAATATGCGGAGAAACTGTAAAGCGCAAAACTGTTGAAAAAGCTCCTGAGGAGATAATAGGGCATTCAATAAAACTACGCGGGAAAGCGCTCCGCAAGATCGGGGACAGAGAACTCTTCTAAAGAGACATGAAAGCAAAAATTACGCTGCTTTTCTTTATCTTGCTTGCACGCGCTTAACAACTGGCGGCTTTACTTTCTTTAGTATTCTATAGCCGCAGACAGTGCATTTTGTCTCCCCGCCGCGAAGCTCCAGTTCTTCAGAAGGCACTTTTGAACCGCACTTCAAACATTCGTAGACAATACCTGCTTTTTCCATCTAAACAACCTCTTCTACAAAGGAAAGCCATTTTGCTTTTAAACATTTCCGATATTCTCTAAGTTAACAAAGGGAGAAAAATGAGAAAAAGATTACGAAGAACTCTTGCCGAGGTTCTTCCAGCCGAAGAGGCACATAAAGTTTACAATTCCTTTGACATAATAGGCGACATAGCCATAATCAAGCTGCCTGTTAACGCGTCGGAAAAAGCGCAGGTCGTTGCAAAAACAATAATGAGCATTCATAGGAATGTGAAAACGGTATTACTTCAAACAGGCCCTGTGGCAGGAGATTTTAGACTTCGCGATTTAAAACATGTTGCCGGCGAAAACAAAACAAGCACGATACACAGAGAATTCGGTGGCTTGTTTGCTGTTGATGCCGCGAAAGCATATTTTTCGCCAAGACTTGCTTACGAAAGAATGCGCATAGCACAGTTAGTCGAACCAAACGAGACAGTGGTTAATATGTTTGCCGGCGTCGGCTGTTTTTCCATAATAATCGCTAAATATTCACAAGTATCGAAAGTGTTTTCAATAGATGTTAACGCCGCCGCGTTTCAGTTCATGCAGGAGAATATTAGGCTTAACCGAGTTTACGATAAAGTAATTCCATTACTGGGCGACTCAAAAGAAATCGTCACCAGCCAATTGCAGCACACTGCGGATAGGGTGCTGATGCCCCTGCCCGAAAAAGCGCTTGATTATTTACCTTGCGCTGTTTCAGCGCTTAAAGATACAGGAGGCTGGATACACTACTATGGTCTTGAGCATGCAACTAAAACCGAGAGACCCACTGAGAAGGTAAAGTTCAAAATAACAGAAAAACTTGAGGCTTTAGGCGTAAATTTTGAAGTGCCATTTGTTCGAGTTGTAAGAAGTACGGGCCCAAACTGGTTCCAATTAGCAGCAGACATACATATAACTTAACTACGAGGAGAAATAGATTCTGTATCCAAAAATAAGCTTTTTTATTCTTTTATTGCTATAAAAAGTTCAAAAACACGCCTCTAAAAGAAAAAGAGTTTCAAAAAAGGGCAAGTCATATTTCGCCAAAACCCGCGTGCGCATATGATAATCGGCAAATCTGCGCACGGTTTCATTCACATTCGCTAGTGAAGACTGCATTAGGAGAACACGACCCGACTGCATTAAATACTTCGGAACGTCGGAAATAAAGCGGTCAATTATTTGCCGTCCCGTCGCGCCCCCTGCCCACGCGCGATTAATCCAAGAGTCACTTGCGCTGCCATCCTCAGGCAAGTAAGGTGCATTAAATAGTATCACATCAAACTTTGCATTTTCGCTTAGCCACGTGAACAAGTCACCTTGCACCGTGGCAATTTTACTAAGTACATCGTTAACTTTTGAGTTGTACTTTGCACAGCGAACAGCATAAGGGTTTACATCAACAGCGATAACTTCATGGGCTCGCTTAGAAGCAACTATTCCAAGGATACCACAGCCAGTGCCCATATCCAAAACGCGTTCACCCTCTTGCACCTCGAGGTTTTCAGCGAAAAGAAACGAATCCTCCGCGGGCTCGTATACATTTTCATCAACAAAAAACACGTAATCGCCGAAATAAACTCGCTTAGTTGAGGAGAGCATTAGCTAAAGCTCCAAAAACTTCAGGCGGCAATTGCCGCACACGCTTATCACTAAACGAGAAGGCGTTAGATAGCTTTTCAGCTTCTTCTTTTGGCATTCTGAAAGCCTGCGCGATAAAAGGCACGAGTGCATTGCGAAGCTTCTTATTACGTTGTGTGAAGAGCGACTTCACCATCCGTCTAAAAAACGCGGAGTTTTTTACTTCAAAAGGCGCGGTTTTCCAAGGCGACAAACGCACTATTACTGAATCGACTTTTGGCTGAGGATAAAACAGCGATTTAGGCACAGCGTCTAAAAGCTCAACTTCCATGCGGTGATGGGTGACAACGGTTAACCATCCGTAATCTTCACTTCCTACAGTGGCCACAAGACGATCAGCGAATTCCTTCTGCAAAATCAGCACTGCACACTTTATTTTCTGCTCAAACAACCAGGACACCAATCGTGAAGACAGATAATATGGCGGAACTGAAACTACTTTATTAAAGCCAGGCATAGCTACCCGTAACACATCACCCTCAACTATAATTACATTATCAATGTTTCTGAGTTGTTCACGCAACACTTCAGCAATGCGCGGGTCTTTTTCAACTGCTATTACTACTTTACATTTGTCAGCTAAGAAACGCGTTAGAAAACCGAATCCAGCACCAGCGTCCAGCACTACATCCATTTTGTCAAGCGAAGCATAATCGCTCAACAATGGGAAAAGTGAAGCATCAACCATAAAGTTCTGTCCCAAAAGCTTCTTCGGAACAATTCGATGTTCTCGAAGCAGCCGCTTCGTTTCCGAAATGCTCATCGTTTACGCCTTACTGCGCTCGAGTGAACAAGCGATACTTACTTTGGCCTTCAAGCTCCTCCATAACCCGCTTCGCTATCAACTTCACAGGGTTAGGCAACTCGGTTCGCTTCTGCAGATCCTCAAAACTTTCGAAGGGTCGCTTCTCACGCTCATTGATAACTTGCCACATGTACTTTTTACCTATGCCTGGAACCAATTCTAGCGCATGCATACGCGGCGTAATTGCGCGAGCAGTGTTGAAGAAGTTCACAAACCACTTTTCACGGTTTAACACTATTCGGGTTATAACGCTTGGTAGCTCTGCTTTTGCAGCGGCTGTCAACTCCTCAAAGCCAATACGGCCAATAATGTATGTGACTTCCTCGCGTGCCTCTTTCCCTACGTATACACGGTCATTAGGTCTGAGCACTAAGCCTTCCTTCACCAAAGCCTCTAGTAAAGTGAAAAACTCCTCGCCTACGCATTGAATTAGCGCTCCCGCTCGATACCCTGCCCTGCCTGCTGGCCGGAACCCTGGACGCCCATGCGGCAAGAAATCTAATACGTAAGCGTACTCTTCGTATCGCTTCTCCATACCAGTCACTAAGCCCAATTCTCTATTGGCAGTTACTGCTTAAAAATTCTTAGTCGATTAAGAAGCTTTAACAGTTCTGCTTTCATTTAAAAGAGCGACGATTGCTTCCAACTTGGCTGTTTCGATTATTTTGCGGCCGCCAGCCAAGAAAATTCGCAGTTCATCTACAGTCTCAGGCATACAATTCACAATTTGAACAGCTTCATCCACTTCTAGACCAAATTCTGACACAAGCTT
Source organism: Bathyarchaeia archaeon (assembly GCA_038849555.1). Lineage (GTDB taxonomy): Archaea > Thermoproteota > Bathyarchaeia > Bathyarchaeales > Bathycorpusculaceae > JAOAIV01. Next base: position 10,259 of record JAWCMT010000006.1, read on the forward strand.
TCTCAGAAGCTGCTCTGCTGTCTCAGCATCTACTTTAGAAAATTTGCTTACATAATCCAAAGTGCGTCTTTGGAACTGATCCAAGTTTTCCTCGCCGATTGTCTCCAAAAGTTTCTTAACCTGCGGTAAGGTGAGTTTATTTTCGCTTAATTCATTTTTTCCCATGTTCAACTACCTGCGTATGGCTCTAAATGTTCAGAACGAACAATGATCTCTTTCATGGCGTCACCATTAGGTACGCGCACCACATATCCACGCCCACGGCGCTCTATTACAGTGCCAATTTTGCCGTGAAAACGCTTATGCGGCATACCTTTCTGAACACTTGAATCCATCTTAATAATAACCTTGGATCCAGGCTCGTATTTAGTCAGTAGCTTACTAAGCTTCGGCTTACCCTTTTCACGTGGCTTCTTTTTTAGAAGACCACGCGCGCCTGTGTGATAACCTTTTGAACCACGCATACCACATTTCACCTTCCATAATCATTTATGATAACGTTCAAAACGTCAAGCTTGAGAGTCTTCGCTCTATTTGCAAGCAAGTCTGAAACGTTAGGCATTGTCCTTCCCTCATCGCCCGATACCAACTCTTTAACATAGAGGCCGCCTTGGCAGCGAATTTCCATTATAGCCCTCTTAGGCGACACCTTCTTAACTTTAACCTTATATATGTACTTTTCTCGGGTTAAGTCCGCCCTTCTATGCAAAACCCGCAGGGGAGTCTGCTGCTTAATCAAGGCGCCACTAAGCTTTTCTTCTAAAAGGCGTAAGGCATCCTCGGAAACCTCATTCTCAAACTCCATGAGCACACGATATTCTTTCTGCGCGGACTCAGCCTTTTTTAATCGTCTAACGACTTCTTTGCTGGTAAAACGTAAATTGGAAACCTCAACCTTCCCTGTGGCATGCATGTTAACAGCGGCTTCAAGTGCTTTCAGGTCTAGAAATCGTTTTTTAGGTTTTAAAATTTCAATTACGAATGGTCGCCCCTTACCCAACATCCGAGCGTCAACATCCTCTCTACCTGATGCGTGAAACGCTGTTTGCTCACCTTCTGCCGCTTCCAAAAATGGCTTAGAAACAAGTTCCTCCACCGATTCAGGATACATCTTGCCTGTTCCGCCACACTTTTTGCAGCCTTTCCCGTGGCAACTTGAGCAGAACCATTTTGACTGGGGAATATTCCTGACAAGTTTCCTGTATCGCCCGGCAACGAAGAGAGGGTTAACTTGAACTCTAACCTGCTCGGTGAATGGATTAATTATTACAACTATGTCTGGCCGTTTGTGATCTACCGCTTTGTCCATTAACTCGGCTATACCCTTCCCTAACAAGCGCCCAAACTCGTGCTTGATACTTTCGCCATAGCTTACGCTGAATGCGGCTTTAAACTCGTCTTCACGCTCTTCAATGGCAATCGGCAATTCTATTCCAACTAGAAAAGTGGCATACTCGTAGTCTGCAATGGCTTGAAGCGCTTTTTGAAGCAAACAGTTCAGAAGCTGGAACTTGCCTTCGCATAAGAAGCAGGGTGTTGATTGGTTTTTCTTGGAGATTCTTTTTTTAAGGTGGTGCAATGTTTCTTGTGCTTCTCGAGAAAAGCCGTTGCTCGCGAGAATTTTTAGCATTTTAATGCCGTCAGGGTTTTTCGCCATGACGAGGGCACTTGCTTGCAAGGTTAATCCGAGTTTTAACGCTTTACCTCTATCTTTATTTTCTATGTTGTAGCCAAGTAACGCGAACTGGCGGCCAAGACAGTTATCGCACAGGGGATGCTTGCTAAGCATTAGTAGCGCTTTGTCTAAAACATCCATTTATAACGAGCCTACCTGAATTCTGCGGGAAAGCCTTTGCCCATGAAAGGTAGCTTCTTTTTACGTTTGAACATTTTTAGCATTTTCCGCATCATAACGTACTGCTTTAAAAGTTCTTTAACATCTTTTTCGCTGGTTCCTGAACCACGCGCTATACGCTTTACCCGTGACGCATTTAAAATTTTGGGATTTTCTTTTTCTTCAGGCCGCATAGACTGAATTATGACACGCCACTTTTCAAGCCTATCTTCAGCCGTGTTCAGCATCTCATCGGGTAGATTATAAGACATTCCCGGTAACATGCTAAGGATTTTCTTGAAGGGACCCATGCCTTTGACGGCTTCAAACTGCTCGTACATATCGGTTAAAGTGAACTTGCCACTGAGTATCGCCTTTGCTTTCTTTTCAGGAACCTTGATTTCTGCTTCGCGAACTTTCTCAAGAAGCGTTTCCAAGTCGCCCATGCCTAAGAGGCGCCCCACGAAGCGGGAAGGGATGAAGAGTTCAATATCTTCGGTTTTCTCGCCCGTGCCGATGAATTTTATAGGCGCACCTGTGGCTGCAACTGCGGAAAGAGCCCCGCCGCCTCTGGCAGACCCATCTAATTTTGTGACTAGAATCGCGCCTATGGGTGTTGCCTCATGGAAAGCTTTCGCCTGCATAAGCGCTTGCTGCCCAATCGTGCCATCGATAACTAGCATAACTTCGTCAGGTTTGATTTTTACCTCAAGAGTCTTCATTTCTTTGATTAGCTCTTGTTCCTCTTTGTGGCGGCCTGCAGTGTCAACAATTATTAGATCCTTGTCGCTGAACTGCTTTAGCCCTTCGTTAACTACTTTAACTGGATCTTTCGCCTTCAAGTCGCCGTATACTGGAACGTTTATTCGGTTTGCCAGCTGCTGCAGCTGCGCGTATGCTCCAGGACGGTAAGTGTCCGCGCATATCAAAGCAGGCTTAAGCCCCCTTTTCTGGAAGTAGCGGGCGAGTTTGGCTGCCGCAGTGGTTTTTCCAGAGCCTTGAATCCCCACGAGCATTATTATTTTCTTTTTTCCAGGTTCCATTTTTATTGGAACAGGCTTGTCGCCCACAAAGCGGGTTAATTCTTCATAGACAACCTTTATCACATGTTCGCGCCTGGAGATACCTGGAGGAACCTTTTCTTTTAGGGCTCTTTCTTCTATCCGCTGCGATATGCCGAGAACAAGTTGAACGTTAACGTCAGCTTGCAGCAGTGATCTTTGGATGTCACGAACAAGTTGCTTGACCGTAGCTTCATCTACCACTGAAGCCTTAAAAACTTTCTTTAAAGCCTCGTAAAGGGAAGAGCCCAAACGATCTAAAGCCATTTATTTTTCCAGCCTTAAGAAACAACTTAAGTCGGCTTTAAATAAATATATTGTAGTTGAAAGTGAAGCCTCAGCTATTCTATCTCTTCACAATTCAGACGGCTCTTCACGCATCATTGGCTTCATGATCTATATGCTAACGCAGAGAAATAAACTTTGCAAGCAAACGTTATTTTGTTCTGACGATTTTTACGCGGCCCATTATCTTCCAATACTCAACCTCTGTGCCTACGGCAAGCTTGTCTTTCAAATCTTCTTCTTCTGGAATGGGGGCATCAACATACTCGTATGTCTCTAAATCCATGATTTGGATGCTGTTCGGGTTAATAGCGAACACTTGCCCTGGCCTCTTGTCGATAATTGGAATCTCCGCATTGCTATCTACGGGCTTAACGAATTGGCGTTTCTGTCCGTCAAAGATTCCTATGGCAACTATTCTTGCCTTGGCTGAACCATGTTTTCCAGGCTTTGACTTGGTTATGTCCACTATGCGGCATGGTTCATTATCGATGATCATGTAGCCTCCAACACGTAAACTTCCAACGTCAACTGGTTTGCTCATGCGCTCACCAAATGTTTCATTTACTCAAAGCAATTTTAAACAACACTAATATATAGATTAAGGTTTTACTGTTAGGCATTATTATCTAGTTGGGTCGCTTTCGGAAGTACTGTATGCTGATTATCAATGCAATTGACGATAGAAGAATCATAACCCCGATGTTAAAGCCCTCTAAAATTGGTATAGGTGGTGGTGTAGTGGCATAAATGACTCGCATGTGTTGTGTAAAAGGTCTTGTGCCTTCAGGAGTGCCAAATGGATCTGGAAATGAACCGTACGTCTGAGAAACGTATACATGAGTCCCATTTGGATCACGATAAGTGTCAATGTTGTCGTCATCATTATTGAAACCAAGCCAATAAGTGGTTCCAGCGGTAACATTTACTGGTATGTTAAGCGTGAGATCGTTCCATCCTGAGGTAGCGGCGGTTGAGTTGCTGTAAGCCAAGAGGGCACCTGGGGCACCGGCTGAATCCGCGTAGATGGCCGTCATTATGTTTCCTGCGGGTGTAGCAACATTTACGCCAACTTTGAGGATTGTGCCGGTATAGCCTACCGTAATGTTAGAAGCCCTCGCATAATTACCTCTCACACCATTACCGATAGATTCCATGCCTGTAGTGGACGCGTTTCCAATTTCCTGAGTTATCTCTGTTTGGGCAAAACCTAGCGAAAAGCACATGGAACCGATTAAAATTGCCAGAACAAGAGCAACCGACATTTTCATATTAAACCATCTCATTTAAAGTGGATGATTTTGTTGTCAAATCTAAATTTACCCTAACTCTAAATATATAAATTTTTTCGTTATCTCGTAATTCTGTATGATTTAGTTATAAATGCTAATTCTTAATAGGCTTTTTGTCTTGATTTGAACATCAAACTAACAATTTTCTAACTCACCAAAGCATTTAGAAGTAGCGCTTCATTTGATTTTGGCAAGCTTTTGTTTCGGGCAGCGTGTAATGTCTCTAGGAATATCTTTATGCTTTGGATTGTCGAGTTATTAGAGATGCAGCACGCCAATACTTCTTTGAATACCAGTGGTTCTGGAACGGTGTTCCCTGCACGGCCACAGTCGAATCAGTAGCTCGCTTCTACTGCCTTTTGATTGCACTTCTCAAAGAAAGCCTTAGTTGATGCCTTGAAGCGAAAAGGGGGAGAGATACGGTAAATGGAGAAACCGTCATTGAAAGGGTTAATATAGATTAAGGTATCGCTATTTACTTCAGCGGTGAAAACAGTGTTTAAGAGCGCGGGGTTAGTTGCCCGTTACGACAAGAGAAGCGCAATAAAGCTTGCAACAGAATTATCAGAGTACCTCGCAAATAAGGGTTTAGACGTTTACGTTGAAGAAACGTTAAAGGGGAAAATTAGCACTCAAGGAAAGTTTATCTCGCTTGAAACTATGAAAACGGATTTTATAATAACCATAGGCGGCGACGGCACCATACTAAGAACATGCATCGCAGCGCCTAAACCTGAACCGCCCATATTAGCCATCAACATGGGCGTGCGGGGATTTCTAACTGAGGTGGAACCAAAAGATGCATATGCTGCTGTGGAAAAATGCCTAAGAGGCGAGTATAAAATTGAAAAATGCTTCAAACTTGCGGTCTCCACAGGAGAGATCCCCACACCTGACGCTTTGAACGATGTTGTTATTTCTACTGGAGAACCTGCAAAAATACTTTACATGAAAATATTCAAAGATGACAAGCCTATTCTAAAATGCCAAGCAGACGGCCTGATATTATCTACGCAGACAGGATCCACTGGTTATTCGCTTTCTGCTGGCGGGCCAGTTTTAGATAAAGAATTAGACGCTTTCGTTTTAACGCCTATTTGCTCCTTGACGGTATTCCGCTCAATCGTATTCCCAGCAGAGGCAAAAGTAACCGTAAAAGTCATTAGACCTCAAAAAGTACTGATTCTAATTGATGGAAACTACCGCAGACTTATAGCGGAAGAAGAACCCACCTTGACTGTTACCCGCTCCGAGAATATGAGTTCTTTCATTAGGTTTAAAGAGGATTTCTATAGTCGCCTGCGAAACCGCTTGCTATTTAAGGGAATGGGATGAAAAATCCAGCAACATGGGCAATGTAAACGCTTCATGATAATTGACACTTCCGCCTTTTTAGCGGGCTTTGATCCTTTTTCAATAGGTGAAAAACAAGCTACAGTGCCCAAAGTGAAAGATGAGATAAAAAGTAGCGGCATGCCATGGGTGCGATTTGAAACAGCGGTGGAAAACGGAAAATTAGAAATTAAAGTTCCTTCCGAAGAAAACTTAAATAAAGTAAGAGCTTCAGCCAACAAAGTTGGTGATTCTTTTTTCTTGTCGGAAACAGATGTGCAGATTTTGGCGCTAGCTTTAGAGTTTAAAACTGCAGGTTACGCACCCCAAATCGTGACGGATGACTACGCAATACAGAATGTGGCAGCGCAGATGGGGATAGAGTTTGCATCTCTTGCAACTTTCGGTATTCGTCTTCTCCTAGAGTGGGTGAGATATTGCCCCGCATGTCGCCGAGAATATACCGCTGATTACAAGTCCACAAAATGCACAGTCTGCGGAACAGTACTTAAAAGAAAACCTCGAAAAATATCTAAGAAACTGAATAGATTAACATAAGTTGGGAAAGGCTAAATGAATTTCCATGAAAGAAAGGTAACTTATTTCAACAGGGCTGGTCCGCAAAATACGGAAGTGCTCTTAGAAATAGTCAAAGAATACGTTAACAAAGAAAACATTGAAAACATCCTTATTGCCACAACAAGCGGCAAAACGGGTGCTGAGGCCGCTAAAGCCTTCAAAGGCAGAAACGTCATAGTGATAACGCACTGCTATGGATTCTCATCGCCAGGAAAATTTGAGCTGAACAAAGAGTATAAGAAAGAAATTCTAGCTAATGGTGCAAAAATTCACACTGCAACCCATGCACTGAGCAGCGCGGAGAGAGCAATCTACAAAAAATTTGGTACACTTGGACCTCTGGAGCTAATTTCTAACACGCTTAGACTTATGGGAGAGGGCACAAAAGTTTGTGTGGAAATAACTCTTATGGCGGCAGACACAGGACTAATCCCCGTTGGTAAGGATGTTGTTGCAGTTGCAGGAACCGGGAATGGTGCAGATACTGCGTTACGAATTAAACCCGCTAACGCTGCAAGATTCTTCGATCTGCGAATAAGAGAGGTAATAGCTAAACCGTTTGAATTCTAATTCCCCTTTTTAAGAACTCCCAACATTACGGGTATTAGTACGCATCTCCATTATTTTCTAATTAAATAAGCCAATAAGAATAGATTTACAAAAAGGTTAGAAGCAAGATTAAAATTAGCCCTTCAGAAACGAAGATTGGAGCAACTATCCGCTTTGCCCTTTGAAGAGCTTTATCAACAAGCATCGACAATGTTTCCAGCCTAGCCTTTCCGATAACTCGTACCTTGGGCACAACCAAGCGCATATACCCCGCTTTACAGTGCTCTAGCCGTTTTGCCGCTGCTTTTGCCGCTTCCTGGATGTAATTGATCAATGTTTTATGGTTCATGATTTCTCCCACCGGATGGTAGCCGCGACGCCCGAGCACTACTGCGCTTACTGCATGCGTGTCCGTCGTAAAAACTTCGCTTGCATGAAAACCTGAAGCCTTAAGCGCTGAAAGGATTTCTTCGCGTAACCCGGAAACCATATTGTTGCCATCAATGACTATATAGGCGGTTTTCTGCTCAGCGACTTTTACTACGATTGCGGTGATTCCGCCTGGGCCCATACCATCTTTCAAACCATATTCTCTAGGGAAAACGGTGGCAGCGCCGACTTCAAATGGGTAAGATGGCAAAGCAGCAGCTTTTTGAAGGCAGCTGGAAGCCACTGCATGCAACGTTTCTAAAGACACCTCTTCGTCGGCTGAGTCGGTGATACTGTTATGAGCGTTTACAATTATGCTGCATTCAAGACCATATTTCTCTGCTTCTTCACTAACTATGCGTCCTAATTGCTGCGGCAAATCTTCTGTGGTTTTTGGCGCAAGCGTAAAAGAAAGCAAAACGGCTTTTCCGAAAATTTGACAGGAGGCAGTTGCAACGCCATCGGCGACTCTAACGAAAGGTGTTGCCCTATCGGCGATAGGAGAAGCTTGTTTTGCACTGTTAATAACGTGGTTTATTATCTTCTGATTCTGGACTTGTGAAGCTAAGTCAAGTTCATGGCCAAGTATCCCCAAAGGCACGCAACTGTCACAACCAAACTCTTTCTCGAAATCACGTTTAAGCATAGAGGGCAGAAGACTGCTACCAATATTCTTAAAGGGACCTGGATGGACAAGAGGCACAATAATCGTTGCCTTAGGCTTATGAGAGCTGAATTTTAAAAGGGTAACTTCAATGTCTTCATCTTCGCCCAATTTTTCGAGAAATTCTTCGAAGGGAAGATTGAGTCCAGCTACCCAATTAAGCATGAAAGCTCTGAAAAGCGGCATGGCAGGTAATCCATATGCGCGCCTTCCCAAGCGGTCAATGGAGAAAACAAATAGGAAAGCAGACGAAAAACCAGCTATTGGTGAAATAGCCAAAAAAGGTATGATCCTAAAGGTAAAAGCACTATCGATGGTATTCCAAAAAACTACAAAGAGGGCAATGCAAGCGAAGGGCTGAAGGCAGGAAGCTAACAATCGCTGTAAAATTCCCGCTGAAGAAGTTGAAATGAACACGACAGCGCGTAAAGTCAGCACGGCAGCGAAGCCTAAAAGGCAGAGCTGAATCCACAACCACGGATTGAACATAACACCGAATATAACTCCAAGTAGAATGAAAATTAACCAGAGCGTCCAGCAGTAAAGTGAAAGGGCGACTGTTCTTCTTAGAACATAGATTGGATCATTTCTTAGAATTGTTCTGCTTGTTACATAGTCAAATAGGAGGGTTACAGTGAAAAGTGAAGCGCCGAAAAGGATGTTACGAGGCAGCATTTCAAGTGAAGGGAAGAGAGCAAAAGTAGAAAGCGCAATCGCGCCTACGCAAAGCGCCGCTACTAGGCTGATTGATTTTCTGAACGAAGGGAGGAAAAACATGGAAGAGTAATGCTTCAGCGCCTTATTCATAGAGTGGTTAAGCGATCCCTCAGTTTCCATACCCATAATGCATCATCTAATTGGTCGTAATGAAGTTAAAATATGCCTATTAAAATTTAGCTGAGTTACGGCGTTAATCTTTGCGACATTTGATACACATTCTTCTATAACACAGCAGAAGCTACTTTAATTTTTTAACACAAAATACTCAAAAAACAAAGCAGTATTTGGTGCTGAACCGCCGCGCGAGCCATGGATTTAATCAATAATCACAAGGGCAAGTGCTTTATCTTTAAATTGCTAATTATAATGTTTCTGCGAAGTTAAGGCTATGCCAGAACAAGAATTGCCACCTTCAATATTCTTAATGCTTGAAAAAAACCTGGGCAAAAAAATCAGGGTGATTTTGGATCCAGCCTACGGTTTTGAAGGAACCCTAGCAGCCGTAACTCGCGAGCCACCAACAATATGGCTTTCAGACGCTGAAGCGATTGTTCTAAGATCGACAATTGCTCAGCCCATACCCCAAGTTACAAGCCGCGAAGAAATAAGCGAGCTATTCTTAAATCTTAATTCAATTCAAAGAATAGAAATCTTACATCCGCCTCGCCGATAAAAAGCGGCTAAGGCAGCATTTTAAACGGGGAAAAACACTTGCGCAAGCACAGACACTATTATTAGGGCAACAGCGAATATCACAAGAAGCTCGGGTCTTATTTTGATGCCTTCAGTTTCTTCTTCAAAAAAGCGCAACAGACCAGCACTTGCAGCAGGCATTGGCGCCGCATCTTTCTTTTTCTTACTCATCTTTGCTTACCTTGCTTGTTAATTAGAATGCAATTGTTTTTTCTTTATTATTAATGTTACGCATTCCTTGCCAAGTAAATAGCAACAAGCCAGCCAAAACTGCCTCTTAAAGCAGCACAAGGAAATTTTAAACCGCGACACTAAAATATAGTTGAAACAGGTGTAAGCTTAATGCATATACGCGAGTTTCAAGAGTTGATGCGCAGTTTATATTTTCAAAGAGATTTTGAACGCGGCATAAAGGGTACATACGAGTGGCTTTCAGAGGAACTTGATGAATTGGGCGAAGCCATTGGAGAAGGAACCAGCATTGAAGCAATTGAAGAGGAGTTCGCAGATGTCATTGCTTGGCTTGCCTCGCTTGCCAACATAATAGGGATCGATCTTGAAAGAGCCGCGATTAAAAAGTACAATTATAAATGTCCAAAATGTCAACAAGCGCCATGCAATTGCAACGTCTAATCGATTAAGCGTTTTTGACCCCGGCCTGTCAGCATCCAAAGAGTTGGTCGCTTGCCTTTTCGATTTACTATTCCTTCTTTTTCAAGAAGCCGCAAGTGATGCATCACAGCCCCGTATGACAAGAGAAGGCCTTTTGCTATAGATGCGGTGTCAGATGTCTGATGCTCTAGCGAGCCCAGAATTTTTGTTCTAGCGATAAGCCCGCTTTTTACGTTTTTTACAAGTTGAAGGTAAGCGTTTGGATGAAAAGCTTCTTTGATGGCGTTTCACCAAGAATAAATGTGCAGTTGATGTTGAAAAGCTTTCTTAAGCGAAATCTACAAGGCGGAATTGCTTGGGTTTTTTATTATCGAACATAACTGTGATTTCATCTTTTATTAAGGCGATTCGCTGAGCATAATATTTTGGTAATCCATATTTATCAATCAATTGTTGCGCTGCTGCAAGATATTTTTCTATGCCGCCGCGATAAACCGTAAGTGTTAAGAGACCACCGCAGAAAGGACACTTGCCTGACAAAGGCAAACGGCGAAAACGCTTGTTACATGACTTGCACCTAAACCCTTGGGTTGAAAAAGCCCGCAAATTGCCCGAGATATCTCGAAGAAAATGAGTGGTCAACACTTTTAAGGCAACGCGCTTTACATCCACAGCGTCGATTTTTTCACCTAACGCTAGTTGCATGCTTAATTTTTCAATCATCGACTTAAACTGCTTGTAAGAGCTAACCGCGTTGCCGAGGTTTATGTTTGAAAGAGGCGTGGTAAATCTGAACCCCTCAAATTGTCCTTCGGTTCCAAGTCTGTGACTGATAAGGTCTATAATAGAGCTAACTTGCTTAGCGTCAACTCGCTCTAAGGTCTTTTCATAAAATTCAAGAGGGTATGTCCCCTCAACATCAAAATCATGGGCTTGCCGCTGCACTTCCCGAGTATTCACAAAAGGAATCAACAATAAAGGCGCATCCATAATTCCACCTATCTGCGCAGGCAAGTAACTGCGAGAAAAGTTGAGCAACGCATCTAAAGCCAGCAAAACAGCATCCTCATCACCGTCGCAGTCTCTACGTTTAGCCGAGTGCCAAATGGGATGAGCGTAACAAACATTGAGGTCAGTAAACCCGACAATACGACCCAAGATGCCGACACAAGTATGTGGCGCCAGACCCATAATCAGATGACCCACAAGGTCATCAACTCCTTTGACGTTATAGTACCTTGGAAGCTTGTAAACTTTTTCTAAGAGTTCATCTATGAAGGCGGCGACCCGCACAAAGTATTCCGCTGCTTTTCGCGGAATTACGACATCTTGAATTTTAAGTTCACACACTTGGTTAGAATCAGTCAACGGATAACCACATACATCAAAGGAATACCCAAGTTGCCTAAGCTTTTCAACGGGCACACCGACCTCAACGGGCTTAAAATGCGTTAAAGGTGCGTTAGTGGCGTCAAATCTAATTGTTCCATCTTTGTAAACTGATAATTCATGCTTTGCCCGCAAAACACCCTTTTCAACAATTTCAGGAATCTTGTCTGCATTAGTTAAGCCCTTAACACCTTTCAAAAATTTCGGTGTAGAAACGCCAAGCAGGCGACAAGCATCTTCAAGTAGGTCCTTAAAATTAACTGCTTGCCGCTGATATGTTACAGCACCAGTTTTACAGGTTGGGCAAGTGTCATCCTTTAAAATTTTTCCGCAACGTGGGCAACTTTTCTCAACAACAGTTTCGCACCCACAATCAGCGCACTTTACTTTGAAAGTAAAAGCCTTACAGTTGGGGCACTTACGCTTGATAACCTCAACAAAAACAGGCCCTTTTTTTGCCGCTTCCAAAAGGTCCCTATGGGATCCGCCAGCTAAGCTTACTGGAAAGAGAGCGTGAACTAGCGGTTTCATTTCCCGCCTCTTCGCCTTCTCAGGCCGTCCCATACGGGCACCCACAAAGGTAGGTGCCTTATCCTTGATTTCAACGCCAGAAAGCAAACTTATTGCCTTCAGCACGGACACGTCTTGGTTGGCTTCAACTTTTCGGGAAGTTCCATAGCCCAGACAGAAAGCTATGGCGCACGCATCGTTCCCTTCAATTACAATCTTGCTTTCGAGAATCCTGTGGGGCGCAAAGATTTTTCGTAAAGCCTGAACTATGTTTGGATCAATGGATCCTACAATTTTGCAAGCAAGATCATCCTCGAGGATTACTGAGGAATTGTCCAGCCATTTTCTTAGCAAGGTGATTTCTTGAAGAGACTCCAAGTTTGACCAGAAAAACGTAAACGCTGGATGCAAAGGCACATTAAAAGTTACAGCCAACATTATTGCTTCTTTGGCAGAAGGCTTGGTAGAAAAAGGCGATTCACATAAGGCTGTTAATCTTCCCTCTGAAATTTGGACTGCCTCAGCGGCTTTTTTCAAGTCTCCGCCGAATCTTTCGGTAAGAATTTTCTTTAGGTCTTGAGCCCACCATTCCTCAACATATCCTGATGGAGAGAGGCTCTTGCTGGTATAAAGGAAATCGCCGAAGCTGATTAGAATGTCGCCTAAAAACAGAATTTTCTTAATCTTATCCTTTATTAAGTCAAAATTTTCAAGGGAAACACGGACAACTGAGCCATCATTCAACAAGACAATGGGAGGTTCAAGAGTATCTACAGGAACAGTAACTCCGCCTTTACCTGGAAGCTCAAGACGCATTTGAGTGCCAGCGGCAAGAAAGCGCTCCACCACAAGCATAGTAGCAGGGTGGATCCCCACAGCTGAAAGTCCCGTATTTCGGGCACGACCATATCTAAGCCTGAAGCCTCCGCGTCTGGATGGGAAAGAGAAAATGGGGCGGCCAGCAATCACGTCATCCATGAATCCGGCAGATTTCTTTTCTGATTTTTTTCGAAACTCCCGAAGCCAATCCCAACCTTGAAAGCCAAGTTTTTCGATGATAACTAAAACTTTTGGAGCTCGCCCAACTACGCCGTCATTGACAACTCGTAAGGCACCGCCTCTTACACGATTAGTCTCGATTCTTTCAAGATTTCGGAAAGATGAAACCTCAATTGGATCAGATTCGGTGCCCGTCACCTCTACAGGAAGCCATTCAAGGGCTTTTTTTAATTCTTCGTCAGAAACATGATATTGAAAACGGCCTACTGAGCGTTCATATAATCTTAGCTCCTCAAGAAAGCGAGAAATCTCTTCTGCAGTCGGCTTATAACGATCAAGTCCTAACAAGCGGCGCACAAAATCTCCAACAACAAGCGTTAATGCTTGGTCTGTCCCTCCCGCAGATCTTATTGGTCCCGCAAAGTATATGGCAAGATATCTGGATCGATCTGCATTAGTCTTTATTTTTACTTGCGCTACACCTTGTATTGGCGCTGCCGTGAGACCTTCAGTAAATATTGCAAGTGCAGTGCGTATAGCTTGCTCTGCCGCAGCTTCAGATTCCATACGACCAAATTTGCCATAGACGATTTCTTCAGCAATTTTAAAAGCTATTTCTTCTCGCTGGAGCTTGGCGCTTAATTCGCGGATGCTGACGGCCACACCTTTTGGGCCAACGAGCCCTTCGACAAGTTCAGCTATATCTTGAGCAATGACACATTCAGTCTTTAATGACGGATCAAGCCCTCTTGACCTAGCGAGATCGCTTATTTCATACAACTGCTTAAGCTGACTATCCAGCATTTCGACGTACTTCTTGTGGCACAAGCTCATTTTACTGCTCAAACGTTGCGTCCCGCCAAACAGGTTTAATAAAAGGGGAGGTTATTTTGGTTTTCTAGCATAAAAACTCAAAAAAGGCTCAAAAGAAAAGGCGAATCCAGAGGTTTTTAACTCAAAAAGAATATAGCCTTCAAGGCTTAGGTCTTTTAACACCTTCAATTATCTCAGATAGTTTCTGTCTATCTACAGCATTTTCAACGACGTTACCGGTGACGATTATATCGGCGCCCGCTGAAACCGCAGCTAAAGCTTGCTCCTTAGTTCTTACTCCTCCGCCAACAATAAGAGGGATATCTATGAAATGCTTTATTGTCCGGATCATTTCAGGCGGCACAGGAGTCTTCGCTCCAGAACCTCCCTCGAGATATATGAAATGCATGCCAAGGTATTGTCCAGCAAGCGCATGAGCCGCCGCGAGTTCAGGTTTATCGTATGGAACCGGAATAGCCTTGCCAACTATCCCCGCAGTCCCCCCTTCACCAACAATTATATACCCCATAGAAATAGGTTCTAAACCATATTTCTTTACTAAAGGCGCGCCTAGGATTTGAGCACCTATAAGAAAATAAGGATCCACAGAATTCAAAAGCGACATAAACCATATGGCATCCGCGTAACGGCTTATTCCCGTTATATTATTAGGGAAGAGAATTATGGGAACCTTCACCACGCGCTTAATAGCTTTAACCATAGAATCAAGGTGCGCTTGCGAAACAAAAGTGGAGCCACCAATCATGATGGCGGAAGTTCCACTGCTTTCAGAGGATTCAGCAACTCGTGCGGCTTGCGGCGGAGTCATTTTTTCAGGATCTATAAGAGTTATGTGAATTGAACATTCTTTGATTTTTTCGAGAAGATACTGTTCGACCCGTCCAACCATGCTTAAACCTCTTATTCTGTCTAAGCAGTCTGCCCGTTCGTTACAGAGGATCTCTTTGAGGCGCTATAAACTCTGTCAGTTAGCATGCAATAAACGTCAACTTCGCCCTGAGCAGGTTTAACTTGAAATTCCTCTTGAAAACCACAGCTGCTACAACCTGCAACAGCACGCTCTTGCTCTCTGAAAATTTCAACTCTAACAGTTTCTTTTCCACATTTAGGACAAGAGAAGAACTTAGGCAAACGCTTCTTGGGAATACGGACAACCTTTTTCCTTCTTCGCCCCATCACACATCTCTTCTATAGGATACGTTTACGTTTTCTTTAATATTTATGCTTGCTCTTAAATACTTGCTCGCAACAATAGAAAAATTTGGAGGAATACGCAAGTGAAATTAACACCTACCAGACTAGAACTGAATTTACCGGAAGTTGAGAAAAAAATTTGCCGCTTCATAAAAGAATACATTGAGAATGCAGGAGCAAGCGGCATAGTTCTCGGTTTATCAGGGGGGATTGACAGCAATACAGTAGCGGCGCTTTCCAGTTTGGCAATAGGCGGAGACAAAGTGATCGGGCTTATACTTCCAGAAAAAGAAACATATAACACCAAAGACATCGATGACGCAAAATTCGTTGCCGAAAAATTCGGTTTAAAAACACAGATTTGTGACATCACAAGCGCTTTAGAAAGCTTCTACAAGACAATACCAATATTTGACCCAGAAGATAGACTCTGTAAAGGCAATATAAAAGCAAGAGTTAGAATGATTTACCTATATTACTATGCAAATAAACGCAACATGATAGTCTGTGGAAGCTCAGACAAGTCAGAAACAATGATGGGATACTTCACCAAGTGGGGCGATGCCGCCGCGGACATAGCGCCAATTATGGACTTATATAAAACGCAAGTTCGCAAACTAGCTGAGCATGTAGGAATACCGGCCAGACTCGCGGCTAAACCGTCCACGCCTGCTCTTTGGCCCAATCAACTCGCAGAAACAGAACTTGGCATCAAATATGAAACCCTTGACTTGGTTCTTTATGGACTTGAGCATTTTATGGCAACAGAGGAAATCGCAGAACAACTAGGCGTTAGAAAGGAGATTATTGAAAAAGTAAAGAACAGATGGCTCGCAGTAGAACACAAAAGGCGATTGCCTCTAGCACCAAAAATTGAATACAGAACGGTAGGCGCTGATTTTAGAATCCCGAGGCACATGTATTGAAAAACAAGGGCAGGGAGATAATGAAAGAGAAAATTAAGGTTGCTCTTGCGCAAATATGCAGCAATCGTGAAAACAAAAAGGCAAACTTGCGGAAAATAGAGGATTTTACCGCAAGAGCAAAAGACCAAGCCGCTGACCTTGTTATTTTTCCAGAGCTTTCATTGACTGGATACGTCTTACATGATCAACTTTATGAGTCGGCTGAAACAATACCAGGACCATCAACCAAAAGAATAGCAGAAATAGCAAAGAAAACAGGGCTGCACATAATTTTCGGCATGCCTGAACTGAGCGGGCAAACAAAGGCCACATTATTCAACACGGCAGTCCTAGTTGGACCAAAAGGGTTCATTGGAAAATACCGCAAGATGTATCTGCCCACTCACAGTGTCTTCGAAGAAAAAAGATATTTCCGCCCAGGCTATCAAGTAGCCGCATTTAATACGCCTATAGGGAATATAGGGTTGATCATATGTTACGATATTTTCTTTCCAGAGATTTGCCGCCTTACGAAACTGAAAGGAGCAAATTTGATAGTATGCATATCAGCGTCTCCTGCTATTCGCAGAAGCTACTTTGAGCTTCTAACTGCGGCAAGAGCATTGGAAAACACAGTTTTCCTCGCATATGTTAACCTTGCAGGGTTTGAGGACGGACTTCAATTTTGGGGTGGTAGCAGACTAATAAGTCCAACAGGAGACTTGCTGACAAAAGCAAAAGAAGGCGAAGAAGACATTGTTGTCTGTGAAGTTGATTACAGAGACATAAAGCCTGCTGAAATCTTTATTCCTATCCTCAAAGATTTGCGGCCAGAACTCTTTGACGAACTGAAAAAGCAAGCAGAAACGCTATAGATTAAAATTTATTTGCTCGTCAAATTTTAATTCTGCAGTGCTAGATCACAAATCACGATTACATCACAGTGTGCTGTGATGTCAAGGGTTAGTGCATAATCACGCGTGATTTACTTGTGATAAGTGACATCACATTACAAGGGAGATTGCTTGCTTCTAGCCCTAGTTATCACGTGGAAAATTTTAAGTGACTATTGATAAAGTGAGACTATGTCTTGCCCAGCTGTTGAGGTAACTTGAATAGCAGAAATTAAGAAAATCGTTATTAGATAGAGTGAGTGAAGCCAAAAGTTGATGACTGGCTGCTTGCGTAAACGCTTCATCCACTCTTTTTGCAAATTTAAGACGCAATTTTGACTTTAAATAAGTAATAGCAAATTTTAGTGGGCTAATTTTGGTTTTAATTCCTAAAAAAGGCTTTTTTAAAAGAGTAAGAACAGCTTTTATTAAAAGAGACAGCTAAAAGCAACAGTCAATAAGTTTAAAAGCGGTGCCAGTATACAAAAGTGTATCCATTTGAAAGGTCTTAGGAGATAAGGCTTTGAAGCTGAAAGAAGGCGTTCAAGCATGGCTAAAAGGGGCATTAAATGACCCCATTACCAAAATTCTTTATAAAAATAGCCAATTAACAAGAACACAGCTTGAAACATTGCTTATAGACATTTTAGCCGAAAATTTATCAGGGAAACACTTAAAATACGATGAAAAAGCCAATTTAAGGCTAACTAAGGCCAAAATAAGCCGAGGAGCCTTTAATAGGACTTTAAAACAGGCCAGAGAGAACGTAATAAAATCAATATACACAGTGCTGCTTTTGGGCTATCTAGGGATTTTTGAAAGCACAACTCTTGACCCATATCTCGAAATAGCCAACAAACTAAAAGATTACGTCGAAGCATACAAAGACATGCCAGAAACGGATAAAGAGCGAAAAGACCATCTAAAAGTTATAGAAATCATACGAGAAGAGCTTGAAACAAGCCTAAAACGGCTTTCTTCACCCTCAGCAGAGGAAGTGTGACATCACAAATCACATCAAACAAATAGAGACAGACATCAAAAGGTTTAAAAAAGGCAGATCTTTTTAAAAAGGCTAAAATCAGAAAATAAGCCATAAAATCAGAGATTTGTAACGGGCAGCCGATCAAAGAAGCACGAGCAGAAGTGTGATGTGTGATATCATAAGATGATGTTGCGTCAAATCACCGCAAGACTTAAATTGTCCATGGAAAACTGTGATGTGTGATGCAACGTGTTAAATCACGCGTAAATCACGGAAGTGCCGCATGTGATTGAAGTTTCACTAATAATCACGATAATTCTACTTATGGTAACAGTCGGCGCTTCTATCGAGTACTACAAACAGATTCGCAAAGCTCAAAAGGAATATGAAAAGGCTAGAGAAATAATAGAAGACATCGTGCTCAGTTTTAGCCGCGAACTAAAGCGAGAAGCGGAAAGCATAGAGGGGATAGCGTTTAAGTTAGAAGGGAATGCAGCAAAGGCAGAGACAAGCCTTAAAAAAACAGAAAGCATCGAAAGGCAATTGACACTTATAGAAAACGCGCTCAAAATGCTTTCTGAAAACTATACAGGAATCTTATCAAAAACTGTAGAGATTGAAACAAAAACCAACAATATTGAGGCAACATGTCAAACGCTGAAAGCAAAAATCACAGAAGTGGAAGAGCAAGCGCAGAAAGCAGCGATAATACCAGAAATAAAGAGTGAGCCAGTTATACCAATAAGAAGAGACAAGGCGATGTCGGCATTAACGGACACTGAGATAGCAGTTTTAGAACTGCTTGCGGCAGAGGGCCCGAAAACGGCGCCCGAGATTAGGGATAAAATTGGGCTTAGCAGAGAACATACTGCGCGGCTTATGAAGAAACTTTATGAAGAAGGCTACCTTGAAAGAGAGACAGGCAAAATTCCATTTAGGTATAGCGTCAAAAAAGAAATGGAAAAATTCTTAAAGAAAGCAGAAAGCGAGCAAATGTAAATTATACTAAAGCCTTTTCTTGTCCATTTAACTGTTTAAGCCGCGCGTTCATGTTCGAAAGGGATGAAGAATCTGCGAGACCATAGTCAGCGTTACCGCGTTTTTCCAAATAATCAGGGTAATGGATGACTTTTATCGGAACAGCAAATTTGATTTTTGGCTCAGAAATAAGCAGAGCTTCACCTACATCAAGCATCTTTATTTCGGTTTCACTGTATTCCATGTAAGGCGTGTTCTCAGTTAAGTATTGCCTATCTTTCTTCAGCTCGGTTTTCATTATAACCTTAGTCCACAACTCAGCAAAAACATCAAAAGTAATTCTAGAAGGTCTCGGCGTCACAGCGTTAAGACCAACACGGTACTTGCGATAGGTGAGGGCAATATCCGAAAAAATTGTCCTTGAATCGTTTGGGTCAAGAAATTCGTGCGCTTCTTCAAGAGTTATAAGCAAAGTAGGAAGCCTCTGCCACTCCTCGTAATTCTCTTCCCACATGCGTTTGTAATGTTCGGCAACTACTGATGCGGATAGGCAAACAATGCGTTTTTGGTCTTCAGAACGAAGACCCGAAATGTCAATTAAACAAGTTACACCTTTGCAAATATTTTGCAAAACGCTGTCAACGAAAGAATAATTAGTGAGAGGGAAAAGCTCATTAGACAAAGAAGCAAGCTTCTGCATGAGGGCCTCAATAACAACTTTATTCGCTTGCACAGGAAGTTTCTCGCCCTTTGCATAGGTTTCTCGGCTTATTTCAATCCAAGCGGATCCAAAATGCTGATACAGAGCCCGCGCTAATCTTTTTTGAGGAAGTTGAATATCTGGGAAAAGCGTGTCTAGCTTGGCAGGAGTTATCGTTCGTAAACCAACCGCCATTTTCCCGTCTCTAGCCGAGTAATATTGCACCTTGCTGTGAAAAAGAGGGTGATCTTTTAAGCCTCTTTGCGGTTCAATTTCTTTACCTTCTAATAGTTGACCTGCAAAATCGTAGATTAACGCCACCGTTTTAGGGCTATTATCGATTATTTGAGCGTTTAGAATTAATTCAGTATTTGTCTTTCCTGAACCAGTCATGCCGAACATGCCCATCATTCGAGGGACTGCAGAGATATTTATGCCCACTGAACCAAGCAATTGGTCAGCTGAGCGTAAGCGTCCTATTTCAAGGTCTCCGGAAAGTTTTAGAATGGCGCAGTCTTCCTCGTTTGTTGCATAGACCTTATCTCGGTAATTGGGGTTAAAAGTAGGCGAGCGTACTCGGCTATTTATTTTTTCCAAAAAGAGTATCGCATCTACACGTCTATACGCGGAGTATGGTCCAAAAGCTTCTTTGCCTTCAGCCTCTCGTAACTGCTCAATGGTTTCAAGGGTAGAGCTGCTTTCCGAGTTAACTACTCGTGCATAGAAGCACCTGTCGCTTGAGTCTATGCGCACTATTTGACCAAAGGACAAATGAATGTTCTTATTAACTAAGAAAGAGACAGAATCCCCTTTAGTTCCACATACGAATCCTATTGGTTCAAGGTTGACCATCCCACCACTCCCATTGGAAAGCATATTTTACACCATGAATTTCGTCAGCAAAGCTGCATGAAAGTTCTTCTCTTCGCAGGGTTTCAAGTAATCCCGCCTCTTTCAATTTTTCTTCAATTTGTTCATGGTAAAAAAGCAGCATGGAATCTGAAGGGGCGGAAAACTCATGGGCCAAATAAAGGCTTATTGGATAGCCGAGGCACCGCGGGTCAGTAGATACTGCAGTTAATGGCGAAAGCAGCTCGCAGATATCATTTTTGGTTAAGTAATCCATTATATCACAACGGAAAACATGAGGGCTGTCAGCGCATAACTTCACAAGTGCTATGTCACCATACAAGCTTTTGTCCTTGTCAGCCTTTTGCACCGGATGATAAACCCAAAGGTCATAAGGAGCCATTGTGTACGTAGTAGAAATCAGATCCCGTCCTTTCTCATCATGCAAAGCAGGCGAATTTTTACTAATCGCCAAGAGATTAACGCCAAATTTTTCACACTCATCGTAAAGCATCACGCGAAATTTTCTTTCTCCACCGAAATATCCGCCGCCGTCAAGGAGAAGGTATATACTACGTGCATCGTTATGTACGTGGTAAAAATTGGAAGTCGCGGCTTTAAGAGCGTTCGGAGCAACTTGGTTTTCTAATTCAATTCTAAAGTCCTGTAGGAAACTTCGCCGTGTGCGTGCATCCCCGACAACTGTGCACACTCTTTCAAAATAGCTCCAATCTACCATGCGCTCTTTAACAACGACATAGGCGACTCGCATCAGATAAACGCCCCAGTTGTTGGCTCTTTTCAGTGTCCGCGTAGAGCAATCGACAGCTAGGAAACTTCCAGAGAAATGGGTGAATGGCTTTAAAGGTCTTATTAAAGCGGCGTCTGGTTTAACAGAGAATAATGGCTCCTCGAGCAATTCAGCGGTACCGGTGATCATGCCTTTGTCAACGTAGCATTTAAGTTTCTTTTCCATTTCTGCTAAATCTGGCTCAAGAGTTTGTTTCATCGACTCGCCCAAATGTTACAGCGGAACAATATTTTAGAGGCCTAAAACGTAGTTTTATGCTTTGTGTAAACAAAAAATGGAAAAGTCGTTTCTGAGATTATTTAAACTGTTGTTTTATTGTGGCATGCGGAACGTTTGATGCAACTTTATACTTTAGACTATTTGCTCCACCAGTTCTCAAGAGCAAACCTTTATTCGCCATTCTTGCAAGGTATGTTGAAACAGTACTAAGACCTATTGGTTCCTTAAATTCCTGCTCGTAAACGGCTTGGACATCCTTTGAAGAAAACCAAATGATTGGAAAATGTTTCTTAATAACATAATGAACTTTTTCAAAACGTGAAAGGCTATTACTTGGCAAGTTGCTACCAGCGACAGAAGTTGTTTCTTCGTTCGGCATGCCGCCTAATAACTCTACGAGATCAAGCAAGTGTAGAGCTTTTTCTCGAGTGATTTGACCCTCGAAAGCGATAGTGTAACGATTGCCTTCGCTATCGAATAGCTCTACACGCATTTTCCGCGCTGGCATTACAGAGTACACCTAGGTGTTGTTCACAATTTTTACACTTCACAACTTATAGCTGTTATGGTTAAAAAACAAAAAGTTAAAAGCTCAAATACTGGTTTATTTGCTTAAAAAGCCAAAATTTGCAGTTTATTTAGCTTAACAAGTTTCACAATATTCTTAAAAAGGAAAATAATTTAAGCATTATCAATATTTTCTATTTCCAATAGAAACTTAGGGGTGTCTCTTTCACAAGAAATAAGCATAGAAAATGGTAATTCCATAGAAAAGGAGGCAAATAAACAACAAATTCAGTGTAATTTCACATGTCTTTCACAAAATTGTGAAAATAAAAAATTAAAGGGTCTGGGAAAGCGGCTAAACAGTATTGATACAAAGCGTACTTCTTCAATAAAAAGTAAGAGAATAATAGTTATTCCTTTTTGTATGTAACAAAATTTTATTAAACACAGACACCCCTCCATTTCCTCTCGAAAACTAAGTGGAATAAATTGTGTAGTAAAGTCAGAAAAAATTTGTGTGAAAATTTATCTAAAAAGTTTAATCATAATTATTAATATAGTTTTGCTCTTATTACCTCGCAGAGTATATTTCCTAATGAAAAGAAATCAAATACAATTTTATATATACAGAGTATTTCCAGTAGAAATTTTGGGGTGTGTGGCTAACACGTTTAGACAAATATGCCCTAAAAGTTTCGTTAGTTTTTAGGATTATTGAACATTAGAACTATTTTTTTATACTGTATGCTTTATCTGCTCCACTTGAAATAACGGTAGTGCTGCTGAAAAGGAGGGGGTAACATGGGTAATCAAAAGATACTTGATGATGTCTTCGAAAATTTCGTGAATGGTGCTCAGATCTTTAAGGATCGTGAAGTCTTAAGGCATGACTATCTGCCTGAGAAACTACCCCATAGAGAAGAACAAATAAGACTTCTGGGCACAATAGTCGCGCCTGTTTTGAAAGTTGCACGATGTTCTAACATTTTCATTTATGGTAACACTGGAACTGGCAAAACTGCTGTAACTAAATACGTTTTAAGCCATTTAGAAACTAAAGCAAAAATGTATGGTGTTCCTGTGAAATTTTCTTACGTAAACTGCCGAATGACTGGCTCTGAATACCGGGTTTTTGCAAGTCTAAGTCAAAGTGTTGGTATAAGTGTGCCTTTTACTGGTTTGTCGGTTGATGAAGTTTTTGATAGGTTTAGAGTAGGTTTAGATGCAGCAAAAACGATTTTTATTGTAGTATTGGACGAAATAGACGCTTTAATTAAAAACCGCGGTGATAAACTTCTTTATGAATTAACCAGAATAAATGAAACGTTAAACAAAAGCAAAGTTTCAATAATCGGTATATCTAATGACTTGCGCTTGAAGGAATTTCTTGATCCTCGAGTTTTCAGTTCTCTAAGCGAAGAGGAATTAGTTTTTAGACCTTATGATGCAGGTGAATTGCGGAACATTCTTCTTGAACGTTCAAAATTATCTTTCTATGAAGGTGTTCTTTCTGAAGCTGCCTTAAACGTTTGCTCGGCGTTAGCTGCTGCTGAGCATGGTGATGCTAGGCGCGCTTTAGATTTATTGCGCGTTGCCGGGGAAGTTGCTGAACGCCAAGGGGCAAAGATGATTTTAGAGGAGCATGTTCGAGAAGCTGAGAGGCATATAGAACACAATCGTGTTATGGAAGCTTTGAAGAACTTAACTTTGCACTCAAAGTTGGTTCTTTTAAGCGTGTATAGTTTGAATAAGGCAAGCGCGACTACTGGAGAGATCTATGACCTCTATAATACATTCTGCGGAGAGTTAGGGATAGGGCTTCTTACCCAACGGCGTCTAAGCACTTTAATTAATGAGCTTGATGCGATGGGTATTCTAAACGCGAAAGTTGTTAGCATGGGCCGTTATGGTCGTACAAAAAAGATCAGATTGGAAATATCTCGAGTGTTGATCAGAGATGTCTTTGAAAGTGACAACCGAATAGGCCGCTTAATTGATTATAAATCTAAGAACCATCAAAAAGTGCAATCAATAAGGTTCTGCGCAGATCCGTAAGATTAGCTGTTTAGCCCCCCGCTTTACGTTTGGGTTATTACGAAATTCAGTTGTGCGATTATTGTAACTTTAGTTTTAAGTGCTTGTTCCTTTCCTATGCGAGCTTTGTAAATTTTTGCTGATAGCGCTGCTGTGCGTTTAGCCTTGTCTAAATGAATGAGAGAATCATTGTTTCCAATGTTTGTAAATTCACTACCGGCACTTTTCCCGGTGTTGGGTTTAGTCCAAGTTTTTGCATGTACTCTGTCTGTTCTTGCCAACAACCAGAGTTCACAATTAATACTCCACGATGATTGCAATGGCCAATGACATGGACATGGCCAGCGTGGAAAATGTCTGGAACGCGCTCTATTACAAGAAAATCTTTGTTTTCTGGTGATAAGAGTGTTTTGCCGCCGTACACGGGTGCTAAATGGCGACTTTGAAGAAGCAGCTTCATAGCTTTCTCAGGACGTTCATGGCTTAACCCTGGCGCTGTGGCTATTACATCGTCTAAACTGCGGCCGTGGTACATTAAAACTTCCACGTTATGAATGCTAACCCAACAAGGGCTACCAAGAGAATGTACTCGCCTAGATTTTTGTAGAATTTCCAAAAATTCTCCTGATATCGCTGGTTGGGGCAGCGCCTTTCGTGGCGTGTCATGGTTTCCAGGAGAAATGATGACTTCTATGTATTCTGGGATGCGCTCAATTAGTTTTGAGGCAAACTTGTATTGGTTATATACGTCTCTTATTACCAGTTCCTTCATTTGATTGGGGTATATCCCGATTCCGTCAATTATGTCGCCTGCAATTAGCAGGTATTTTACGTGACCCGCTATCTCTTTCATTTTGTCATTTCCGTATTTGCCTTTGAGCCATAGAATGAAGCGCTTGAAGGCTTCGCGATTAAACTTTGCGCTGCCCACATGAAGGTCTGAGGTAAGTACTGCGTAGATGGGTTCTGATGCCTTGCGTCTAGGCTTCTGGTCTACCTCTGGAAAAATGATGTCTTCGACTAAGAAAAACTTGCTTCGTGTTTTTACCACAGCTAAACATACAACTTGGTCTGGGAGAAGCTGCTGTGCTTTTTTATGGAGTTCTTCTGATGCTTGCCGCGGAACTAGAACATTGGCAAACGCCTCTATATCTTCGACAGTTAAAATTATGTTCTGTTTTACTTCTCTTTTTTCGGTCACCATGCCAATTATTTTAAGTTTGGTTTTGACAGGTGACTTTAGAGCTTCCAGTATAGGCGTCGCGGCTTTAACATCAAGTCTTTGCCTTAATAAACGTTCAATTCGTTTAAATCTGTCCTGAAAATATTTAAGGTAATCCTCAACTGTTCCATTGGCGCTAAGCTTGCTTGTAGGGTCCTCTATAACTTCAATGGATGCCTCTACATCCTTTGCGTAAGGCTGGAAAGTGCTTTCGCCCTCGGTTATATACTGATGCTGTGGGGGCTCAATTTTTTGGCTCTGGATTTCGATTTGTTCGCTTTTTGTAGTCTCTGGTTGTTTAAGCAGTGTTTCTAAAAAGCTTCGGTCTATGAATAGTGGCTTTTCAGGCAATTCTTCTAATCTTTGTAACGCTCTGCTTATTATGATGGCTGGGTCATCCATGGCAGCGGCGTGGTGTAAATAATCAAACGCGTCGCTACTTAACTGATAACCTGCTGCAATTGTTGCTTCAACTGCTCTTTGCAGTTTTTCTTGTTCGCTCATACTAGTTCTCTCCAATTTCGCTTGTTAGGCACGATTATGTATCCTTCCTCGTGGTCGCCTAATTGTTCCGTTTGCTTCTCCAAATGGAGCACTGCTGTTAAGGCTGCGGTGGCAGCATCGATCTCATGGGAAGTTAAGGTGCATATCTCCACTGCACCTTTCAAGCCAAGCGCTTTCAATATTCCCTGTATTGCTTGCCAATCTTTTGATGGCATTTCTAAG
The DNA here is from genome assembly GCA_038849555.1 of Bathyarchaeia archaeon. Classification (GTDB taxonomy): domain Archaea; phylum Thermoproteota; class Bathyarchaeia; order Bathyarchaeales; family Bathycorpusculaceae; genus JAOAIV01. The sequence goes on from JAWCMT010000006.1 coordinate 36,064, forward strand.
GCTTTTCGAGTTGATGTTGGGTGTACTTCGATTACTTTATACTTTTTTTCACCTATTAGCCTATTCAACTTTATTGCCCTTAAAGTGAGTTTCTGCATAGCTGGAAGCTTCGGAGAAAATACTTTGTAACCTCTTCTTATCATTTCTCTGTCCGCATTTCTAAAAAAATTCCCCTTCTTTGGAAGGTTTAAGGGAGCATCAATTGCTATAAGTACCGGTTGGTTCCTTACTGTGTTTTCTAAAATTTCCTTGTCCGTATAGATTAACGCTGTTTGTAGCGCTTTCCCTCTTAGCATTGCCCAGCCCGTAGGGTTTTTGCTTGATGCCGCTAAATCTATTCCGATTACACATTTATCTTTGAATTCCAACATTCTCTTTCAAGTTTATATATGCGTTTACTTATTTAGATGTGTTATCTTCACAACGTGATTTATGAAGGAGATCTTTAATGGGCGAATTACGTAAAGTGCAATGCACGCGTACCGGCACATTTTTTGTTTGTTTACCCCGGTCTTGGGCTGAACAGCATGGCTTGCAAAAAGGAACACTTGTTTCTTTGAATGAGACAAGCGAGGGTAAACTGCTTGTTGATGCAAAATATGATGCTGAACCGTTGCCGAAAGTTGCGAATTTAACTGTTGGGCCATATTTAAGCCGTGAAATCATCAGCCGTTATCTTCTGGGGTTCGACGTAATTACTATCCAAGCAAAGAATGGTATTGACTTTGAAGTTAGAAATGTGGTTAAGGCAGCTGCAAGCTCGTTGATTGGTTTGGAGATAATCGAGGAAAGTTACTCTCAAATAGTTCTTCAATGTTTACTGGAGCCTTCTGGGTTTCCTCCCGAAAAAATTTTGAGGCGAAATTATGCTATAGTTGCGGGAATGAGCCGTGATGCTGCTAACTCGTTTATCAACGGAGATTTACCGCTGGCTAAGAGCGTTATCGCACGTGATGATGAAAGCAATAGACTCTATTTTCTGCTGGTTAGAATTTTACGTACAATCCTACAAGCGCCAAGCTTGAGTGAAAAACTTGGAATATCCCCTATTGATTGTTTAGACTACCGCTTAGCTGCAAGCTTAATAGAGTCGATAGGTGATGCATGTGTGCAGATAGCAACGAAGACCATAGAACTAAACGGCACCAAATTCACTGAAGAGCTGCAAAAATTGTTTGTTGATTTCCAAACGCTTTGTTATACTGCACAAGAACATGCTGTAAAAGCTTTCATAAATAGAGACATTGCTTTGGCTGAAAACGTGCGAGCTATGGATGAAAAAATTCAAAAAGTTTCTGCAGACGTGGAAAAAATAGCTAAATCTCAGCCGGTAGAGGTTATGCCTCAAATCTTGGCTGCAGCCTCCCTTTTACGGCAGATTTATGAGCATAGCGTGGACTTAGCAGATCTTGTCGTTTAACTTTAGGCGCGAAAAGGGACACTTGTGGCAAATTATTAATGTTCTATAGCGATAAAATGGCATAGTGCAAAGGTGTTAAAAGGAAATAAGCGCCATGTTTAATAGTGATCACCGGAGACGTGTAGCCTTTTGACTGACGTAGTATTGGTATTTGAGGTTCATCAACCGCATCGGTTGAGGCGAGGGCTTTTTTGGGAGAATAACATTTTCAGGCGTTTAAAGAAAGAAGAGTTGTTTGCTTATTATTTTGACGATGCTGTGAATCGGGAAATTTTCAGGCGTGCTGCCAAAAAATGTTACTTTCCGTCGAACCAGATTTTACTAGAGCTCATTGACAAGCATAAAAAGCAAAGGCGGAAGGTTAAGGTTTCCTTCAGTTTGTCAGGTGTTTTTCTGGAGCAATGTGAAATGTTTGATCGGGATCTTTTGGAAACTTTCCGGCAGCTTGCTGAGACGGGATGTGCCGAATTTTTAAATCAGACTTACTATCATTCTGTTTCCAGCCTTTATCCCGACAAAAGCGAGTTTATTGAGCAGGTTAAGTTGCATCAGCAAAAAATGAAGAGTTTGCTTGGATGTGTGCCTACCTTTTTTGAAAACACCGAACTGCTTTACAATAACGCAGTTGCCCAAGTTATAGATGATTTGGGTTATAAGGGAATTTTTATGGAGGGTGTGGAGAAAGTGCTTGGTGAAAAATCGCCGAATTACGTTTATGCTGCAAAAGGCTGCAAAAAGCTTCGGGTGCTGATGCGCAACTACAAGTTGACCGATGACATAGGTTTCCGGTTTTCGGCGAGATGGTGGAGCGAATGGCCGCTAACAGCTGATAAATACGCTCGGTGGCTGGCTAACATTAAAGGTCATTGTGTCAACATTTTCCCTGATTATGAAACTTTCGGAGAACATCACTGGCCCGAAACGGGCATACACAGTTTTCTACGCCACTTACCTGAAGAAATTCTGCGGTGGGAACATTTGAATATGGCAACTCCCACGGAGGTCGTCGGTAAGTATGCGCCAGCAGGTGAAATTGATGTTCCCGAAGCAGGAGGCACTGTTTCCTGGGCTGATCTTGAACGAGATTCAAGTGGATGGCTTGGTAATGCTATGCAGTGGGCCTACTACACGAGTTTGCGGAGGCTCGAACCCATTGTCAAGGAAGCTGAAGATAAGGAGTTTCTAAGGTTGTGGCGGTACTTTCAAACAAGCGATCATCTTTACTACATGTACACTGCTGGTGGTGCCCCTGGAGAGGTTCATTCGTATTTTAGTCCGTTTCAGTCGCCTATGGACGCTTTTGTGGTCGCTCAAGCTTTACTGTTTGATTTTGAGAATAGACTTAGGCTTGCGACTTTAACGGCGAATGAGCCTTTCTTGTTTTATACAAATGTGGGTAAGGAGAATTATACGGGTGTTATGGTGTGGACTCTAAAGGGATTAATCAAAGCGCTTGCAACTATCTCCATTGAAGCAGTGGAATTTCATAACGGCCGAGGAGATTTTAGCGGTTGGGCAGAGCATTCATTGCGGGATAAGATTCTGGCTGATCAACTAAAGGCTATTAGTGCTTCAAAGTTGAGGGGAGAAAAACTGCGAAGGGCAATTATTAGTGTGGCGAAGAAGCGCTTCCAAAAGTTGAGTCGGCAAGTGCAGGAAGCCGCTAAGCTTTTTTAAACGTAGTTCGCGCATGTGTTTATAAGTGAAGTTTCCATTAATTGATAGTTAAGGTGTATGTGACGCATGAGGGAGGAGCTTCCATTTCCAGAAAAGGTTTTGCAAACATTGCATAACTTGTGTGCTACTGCGGCGGATTTGGCTCGAAGAGGCGAGGAAATAGCGTTGGTTCTGCAACGGGATCAATTAGAAATTGAGGGTATCCTTGATCAGTATAAGTCTGAAGGGTTTGCTGAATGTTTCGTTGATAATGAGGGAAAGAAGCGCTATTATCTTAACGCCAGAGGAATAATTAAAGTCTGTTCACTTTTTACATAGTGGACCCTAATGCGTGTTATAATTTTCTCGTGGGAATATCCGCCTAGAGTCGTGGGGCAACTTGCAGAGTATGTGCGGTTATTGGCTGCTCAGTTGATTAAGAACAAGGTTGACGCGCGCGTGGTTACTTACCATGATTTTTTGACTGGCGCCGTGGAAGAAGCGGATGGTGTTAAAGTTTTTAGAGTGGCAAATCCTGTTCGCACACATATTGGCATTTTAACTTGGGATTTAACTTTAAATCAGGAAGTGGCGCGTGCAGCGGCCAGCATCTATTACCAAGTTAACAAGCAGGTTGACCTTATTGATGTTCATGATTGGCATTTTATACCTGCGGCGGTTACTTTGAAAAACGCGTTTGGTTTGCCGTTTGTTTATTCTGTTGAAAGCTTGGAGGATCATCGTGCTTCGCCAGCTAATACACCTCATAGTATGTCAATAAAGAGTATTGAGTGGCTGGGTTTCTATGAGGCAAAGAGGGTGTGCGTTAAGTCAGAGTGGATGCAGGATGAAGTTGTTAGGATACATGCTGTTCCGAAGGAAAAAATAACTGTTGTTAAACCCAACGCGAACTCTTGGATGCGAGACATTTTGGCTGTGTACAAGTCGGTGGTTGGAGGCTTGGACGACTAGTGCGGCATGAGCTTAGCGTTATGATGTTTAGTTGGGAGTTTCCGCCACGTGTTATAGGTGGCATTTCTCCTCATGTATACTTCTTGTCTAAAAGTTTAGTTAAAAATGGCGTAAGAGTGTACGTGGTAACTTGCGATTTTCCTGATACGCCTACACATGAGGTTATTGATGGTGTGGAAGTTTACCGGGTGGATTCTTACAAGAATCCTGCACCTGATTTTGCTACTTGGGTTTATTTGATGAATTTGAATATGCAGCGGGAAGCTGCGGCTATTGTGAATAAAGTCGTGGATAAGATTGATGTTTTCCATGCGCATGACTGGTTGGTTGCTACTGCATGCATTGGGCTGAAGCATGTTTTTAGGAAGCCGCTTTTGGTTACGATGCATTCTACTGAGATTGGGCGTAGAGATGGGCTTCACACCGACATGGAACGGATGATTCATGAGACAGAGGCATGGCTTACTTACGAGGCTTGGCGGGTAATTTGCTGCAGTAATTATATGGTTTCGCATGTTAAGTGGGCTTTCGGTCTTCCAGAAGACAAGTTGGCCATGGTTCCTAACGGGGTGAACACCAGCGTTTACGAGGGCATCGAAAAGGACAATCTACGGGAGTTTCGGGCTAGGTATGCGTTGCCTGAGGAGAAAATTGTGCTTTATGTTGGCAGGCTTGTTTACGAGAAGGGCATTCACATACTCGTTAACGCTGTACCCAAGATTCTAGAGAAAGTTAACGCAAAATTTTTGATTGTTGGCAGCGGCTACATGAAAGAGCAGCTTCTTAACATAGTTAGGAGTATGCGGCTAGAGCATAAAGTGCTCTTTTTGGGGTTTATGGACGAAGCTACTTTGGTTAAGTTGCAGAAATGCGCTGACGTTTCCGTTGTGCCCTCCCTATTTGAGCCGTTTGGCATTGTGGCGTTGGAGGCGATGGCAGCGAAAAGTCCTGTTGTAGTATCTGACACAGGCGGTTTATCTGAGATTGTTGATCACGGCGTTACAGGGGTTAAGGTTTACCCAAATAATCCTGAGACTTTGGCTTGTGGCATAACCAAGGTTCTGCTGGATGAAGGCTTCAGTAACTATATACGCGAAAATGCCTACAGGAAGATTAAAGAGAAATATGATTGGGACAAGATTGCACAGCAGACCAAGCAGATATACAAAACCGTTCTAGGCGAATACTCTAAGAGTTTTTGGGCTTAAGCATACATTAAACGCTAACACACGCGAAAGTTATACCCATGCATATATAGAGCGAGCCAGTTTTGCAATGAGTTTTCATTTCCCGATGACTCTGACGTTTTCCACCAGTAGCCACGGCGCGATTAGCTGTCCTATTTTTCGCTCGTTGCCCGCCACGGCGCTTACGTTCTTTAGCACCTCGAAGATATTGCCTGCGAGCATCACGCCTCGGCTGCAATGTGCGATTTCGCCTTTCTTGATTTTCCATGCGGGTGTGGCGACTACAGAGAATTCGCCGCTGACGGGGTTACTGCTGTGGGCGCCCTGCAAGTAGTATATTATTAAACCGTCATCCACTTCCTCTATGAGCTCTTCTGCTGTGGCGGCGCCGGGTATTATGTGAAAGTTTGTGGCTTCAATGCTGGGCGTTGAAAGGTATCCTGCGCGGGTAGCGTTTCCCGTGCTTTCTTTGCCTTCCTTCTTAGCCGCATAACTATCATACAGAAAGTTGTGCAAGACACCTTTTTCCACAAGAAGCGTCTTCTGGCGTGGAACCCCTTCCGCATCAAAGGTTGCCGTGCGTAATCCGCCGGGGAATAGGCCGTCATCGTAGATTGTGACGTTTTCCGATGCAACTTTTTCACTGATTTTCCCTTTGAACGCGGATTGCCCCCGCTGGACATTATCTGCTTTGACAGCGTTGATTAATGTGAAATAGAAGAGTTCCTGCAACGCGAACTGTGTTAGGATTAATTTAGTGTTTTTGGTTTCTATCCGCTTGGTTTTCAAGGCGGAAACGGCTAAGCGTGCAGCTTCCTTGCCTACCCATTCAGCGTCAATGGCATAGCTTCTTTCAGCGTTAAATTCAAAGCACACTGGCGTCACCTTGCTTCCTTCTTTGGCTACTCCTGCCAAACTGCATTCTATTATTGTTCCCTTGTCAAAGCCTGCGACATTATTCGAATTTGCGATGGCTGTCGCCAAGTATGCGGCGCCGACACCGCCCTCAATCGGAAAAGCACGCTTATCCACGCTTGTAGCGGCATCCAGCATGCAGGAAGCGATGGTCACCAAGTCTTCAGCGTGAAGTTCAAGAATTTTAGGGTCATATGTTTTTTCCGTGGCGGTATACGCCTTTTTTTCAGGAAGCCCCTTCCAGTCTTGGTCAGGCTTGCTTGCTTTCGCCGCGCCTAAAGCGCTGAGAACCACCTCTTCGATGGCGCTCTGCCCTTCTATGATGTTTGTGTAAGCAAAACCCACTGCCTTGTTAACCACAACGCGTATGCCTATGCCACGGTCTATTATCTTGTTGCTCTTGGTAATTTGCCCACGTTCTATGCCTACGCTCGTAGTTTGCCCCTCATAAACATAGGCTTCAGCTTCCGCAGCGCCTTTCCTCAGCGCCGTGCTCACAGCTTTTTCTGCTACGCTTAGCATTTGGTCTTTTTCAAGCGTTGCCACCGACAATCACCTCTTTAACTCTGATGTGTGGGCCGCCGTCGCATACAAAGGCTGTTTGCCCTTTGCCACATCGACCAGGCCATAGTTCAAAGTCCTTTCCAACCGCTTCGACTTTAAAGAGCGTCTCAAGCGTGTTGCCGCTTATGGATGCGTTGCGGACAGGCTCGCTTATCTCGCCGTTAATTATCTCGTAGGCTTCTTGTATGCCTACTTGGAAAGTGCCGTCTAAATTCGCTTGGCCGCCTCTAAAACTTTTGAAGTAATAGCCAAAGCGCACGTCTTCCACAAGTTCTTCAAGGGAATGGTCTCGCGGCGCCATGTAAGTGTTGCGCATGCGGATAATGGGTTCCACGCGAAAATCTTCTGCTCTTGCGTTGCCAGTTGGCTCAACATTAAATTTCTGGGCGGTTTCACGGTTATGCATTAAACCTGTGACTACCCCGTCTTTTATGAGAAGCGTTTTCTGCGCTGGAACACCCTCATCATCGTATCTGAAGGAACCGAAGGCGTCGGCTATTGTGCCGTCATCGTAGAAAGTTACAAAGTCTGAACCTATTTTCTTTCCAAGGTTGTCTGCCAGCACGCCGCCTGACAATGCCAAATCCGCCTCGGCAAGGTGCCCGAAGGCTTCATGGACGAAAACGCCTACAACGTTTGGTCCTAAAACCACGGGGAATTTGCCGCCTTTCGGCGGTTTAGCGGCTAACTGCCCTATTGCACGTTTTGCAACTTTCTCGCCTAAAGTTTCCGGCGCGTTGTCATCAAATATTTCGTAGCCTGCTGTGGAGCCTACTTCTTCTCTGCTAAAAGTGAAAACGCCGTTGCGCATGGCTGTGGCGGTTATTCTTGACCAAACATAGAGTCTATCTTGGTTTATGCATGTGCCATCGCTGTTTACGAAATAGCTTGTTCCTGTTAAATCCAAATAATCTATGGTGCAACTTTTGACTCGGTTGTCATAACCTAACGTGGCCTTATTCACTGCTAACGCAGTTTTTATTTTTTCTTCCATTTGAACTTCCGCAGGGTTTTTCTTTGATTTCACTTGGACATGGTCTTCCACAGTTTTGGTTTTTGCAAGCTTTATCCGAGTTTTCAACCGTGCGCTGGCCATTTTCGCCATTTTGCAAGCGTCCGAAACAGCGCTCATTAGCGCTTCAGCTTTTAGGGAGCCGACTGACGCGAAGCCCCAGGCGCCATCAACGAGCACACGTAACGCCGCGCCGCTTTCGATGCCTTGCTTAGCTGCTTCAACACGGCCTTCTTTTAGGGTTAGCATTGTTTTGTTAAGTTTTTGCGCGCGGGCTTCCGCGTATTCAGCGCCGAATTTTTGGACAGCTAGGGCATTTATTTTTGAGAGAACTTCTTCCATAGGCGGCTTAACCTTCTGTAGTGAGGTTTAGGCTGAGTAATTGTTTAAGAGAATAAAATAGTTTTGTTTCGTATATAGCTAACTTAGTTTAAAATAGGCTTTACTTAAGTAGGTAGCTTAGGCTTTTTGTAGGAAGAGTCTCATTTGGTTGGCAAAATCGTATTCTTTTTCAAACTTTGCTTTTTTGGAGGCGCCGTAGGCAGCTGCAAGGTCTGCTAGTATTTTGTTTTCAACTACGAAGGCGCCTGAGCTTAGGCATTCTTCGAGTCCTTTTGCGAAAATGTCGATTTTCTTTGAGAACTCGTTTTTGCGTAGCTGGTGGTTTTGTTCTATGTATTTGTATATGAAAGTGGTTGCCTCTTCGCCGAAGACTTGTTTTAGGACGCGGTCGATTATTTTGAAGATTTGGTCTTCTTTTTTGGTGGTTGATTCCAAGGTGACCCCGACGGTCTATCACAAATATTACGACTTAATAAGTGTTGCCGTTGCAATGTTAAACACACAAACACAAAAAACAACATCAAACTCCATACTCACCAGAAATCCGCAAGATTCAACTGTTGAACTCTTCCACGACGCGCTTTCTCTGCTAAAACCTCCGCCCCCAAAACAAGCTTTCCATAAACCCCATCATACCCAGGAGTAACGCTAACCGCGCCACTTCTAACCTGAAGAATAGCCTTTACAATCGCCGCATCCGCAACCTCTGCCAAAGCCTCAGCAGACGCATCGATAAGCACAGTATACTCATCACCAAAGCGGCTGAAAAGCGCGTTATATATCTTCCAAACCGCTTGCGTCGAAGGAGAATCCACATCCAACACAGTTGCAATTATCTCCGAAAGCGGCAGCAACCGCATAAAACCCGGCACATTATCAGGCTTAAAATCAGCCGGCCGATCAGCAAGCTCTTCAACACGCTGCTCCACACCCTTAGTTAGTTTTCTGCGGCAAACCGGGCAAATATTGCCCAGTTTCCGCGCTTCCTGCGGCGAAAGAGATACATTACAGGCGCGGTGCCCAGTCCAATGATACTTACCATACGCGGGGTCAGTTTCAATAGTGAACCTGAGCCGTGCGGGGTCTTTGCAGCGAATGGCATCAACCACTTCCCGGTAACTTATTTCTTCAAGCTCAAAGACGTTTGCTTCTCTACCCAGACGCCAAGGCCAAAAACTGTGGCTGTCACTATTTGAAAGCAGCGTATACCTGTCAAGCTTGCTTAGGCGCCAATTCATCGGCGGATCCGAGGAAAGCCCTGTTTCCAATGCATGTATGTGCCTTGTCATGTCTTGGTAACATTCTTCGACGCTGTTAAAGCCGCTGAACGCGCCGAAAATGCTAAACCACGGCGTCCACGCATGCGCCGGAAAAATCATGTTAGCGCTTGAGGTTGCCATAACCTCCTCAACCAGTTGTGCAGCAGTCATATCCAGCAGCGGTCTGCCATCTGCGCTCAAGTCGCCGTAGCGCCCGAGTACATCGTTTATCTGTACGGCGGTCTCCAAGCTCGGCGTCAAAATGACGTGATGCACCTTCTTGGTTTCTTCTCCAGCATTGAAGACGGTGCAGACCTCCGTTGATAGCATGAAATGCACCTGCGAGGTCGCGTCATCGATGACTCTATAAAGGCCTGTGCCTTCCTCTGGAACCAAAGTTTCCCTTATTTCGCTGAGCCATTTAGGATGTGTGAAGTCGCCTGTGCCAACAAGATTCAGCCCCTTAATTTTTGCGAAGCGAGCAATCTCTTTGAGGCTCATCTGCTGGCTTGTCGCCCGGCTGTAACGGCCGTGAATATGCAGATCCGCAATAACTTTCACTTATTTCGCCTACTTTAAAGTGGACCATGTCAATTTTAAATTTAATGTTAAAGTTGCACCAAACACTAAAGGATGCGCTGTTTAGGCTTTTATGGCTTCTTCAGCTTCTGCGTCCATGTCACTAGCGCCTCGAGCAGTTCACGTATTAGCAGTCTCGTCTTTTCATTAGTAAGGTTGCCTTCTGCATCCACACTTTCATCGGCAAAGGGCAGCATAACCTCTGGACGGTTAAGCGGATACATATTCAGCGCAAGCAATATCTGACGTAGATGATACTGCGCCCGCGCGCCGCCGAGGCTGCCAACCGAAGCGCTCATGATGGCTACGGGTTTTCCAGCGAACGCGTTATCGCCATATGGCCTAGAAGCCCAATCGATTGCGTTCTTCAAAACGCCAGGCACAGAATAGTTGTATTCAGGCGTTGCTATTAGCAGAGCATCCGCCGCCTTAATGGCTGCTTTAAACTTTTTCACGATTTCAGGCGGCTGGGCTTCAAAATCCTGATTGAAAGGCGGGATTCCTTCAAGATCAAAAATCTCTATCATGGCTTCCTTAGGCTTCAGCGCCATAGCCGCTTGCATCAAAGCCTTGTTATATGAGCCTTTACGTAAACTACCCACAATACCTAAAATCTTAATGAACTTCATGCTCGATGCATCCTGCTCTAAAAGCTGATACGTTATTTAGATGCCGCGGTAAGATTTAATTTTATTCTTTCTTTTCGGCGGCGACCTCAGAAAGTTGACGATTGGACTTTTTCCTCTACATATTTCGCGAATCGCTTTTCCCAATCCACCTTAAACATTATGACAAATACAATGATCAGCAGTGCTATCCCGATAGCTGTGCCTATCAACAGCGAGGCTCCTTCGCCTTCTAATCCGAAGATGATTTTAACAATTCCAAGAGATAAGCGGCCGCTGTAGGCTATTATAAGGTTAGAAAAGAATTTTCCAAGCAACGCTGGTATGAAAGCCTGAATTAGCCCGTACCGCATGATGCCCAGAGGAATGAAGAGCAAGTCGTCAGGAAGCGGCGTCAAAGCAAAGATGAAGATGGCTATTGGCCCGAATTTTTTGAAAAGTTTCGTTAAAAAATCCATTTTCTTCTTGTATCTGTCGCCTATCACTTTTCTCCCGCCGAATCCGATTAAGTATCCTGAAAATTCGCCTATGGCTGCGCCGACGCCTGAAACAACAGCAATCCATAGCGGTTCAAAAACCCAGTTGCCCATGTTGTCTTGGAGTCCGCCGAGAATGAATATGACAACCGTGTAGGGGATGGGTATGAAAATTGCTGTTGCACCAAGTAGGCTTATGAGAAAGATCCCTAAGTAGCCATATTGCAAGGCGAAGTTGCGCATCCACTCTGCTATGTCCTGCAGTTCCAAGAGGCTCACGGCTTTTCAATGACGTATAGGATATACGCTTAAAGAGATTTACGATTTAGAAAACCACATCAAAAACTGTCCGTGCACGGCTGAATAGAATTAAATGCCCAGTTCATTGTTGTATGGCGTTTGCTGACGGGTTAGGTAAAAGTCTATCAAGTTGAATGTGCATATGTCGTGCGAGAAGGCGGCTCTGGATGAGTGCAAAAACTGACTGGTTAAAAATTCTGGTTCAATGCAAAGATAACGTGAAAACGAAGATTCGCCCTTATCTCGAACTTGCATCCGCGCAGCAGCCTGCGCTGGGCACAGGCGCCGGCGGCGACCCAATGAAGCCTGTGGACTTAGCTGCGGAAAAAGCTATAGTTGAGGTCATATCGCAGTATCTCAGCGCTTTTACGCTCGTAAGTGAGGAGTCTGGCGTGAAAGCGTTCGGCGCGAATCCAGCGCAGTGCTATGTGACTGTTGATCCCATAGATGGCACAACTAACCTTGTCAGGGGACTGCCGTTTTACGCCACTTCCATCGCCGTGTCAACAATGCCTACGCTTTCCACGGTTTTCGCTGGTTTAGTAGCAGACCTTTACCATCATACTACGTACACCGCAATAGAGGGCGGAGGCGCCTATCGCGACGGCAAAAAAATAACTCCTTCATCGCGTACTTCGCTGGAGGATGCCGTGATAGGTTTAGACTTGAACAGCTATCGGGTTAAGGAAATTGCGCCGCAGCTGTCGGATCTGATTGAAAAAACTGGGCATATACGCCATTTTGGCGCTAATGCTCTTGAACTCTGCTACGTGGCTGAAGGCTTAACAGATGCTTTCGTGGATATCCGCGGAAAACTCCGCGTAACCGATTTGGCTGCTGGTTATCTAATACTTAAAGAGGCTGGTGGAGTAATAACTGCGCCTGAAGGGCAAGCGCTAGCGGCCACGTTGGATCCCACGCAGAAAATAAAGTTTGTTGCCTCTGGAAACGAGCAGTTGCACAAGAAAATTCTCGGTTTGGTAAGGCTGAAATGTTAAGGTTACTTAGGCCGTATCCCGCGGCGTTGATAGAGGCAGACGGTGCAAAAACGCTTGTTATCGCTGACCCACACTTGGGCTGGGAGCTAACGCTCTATGAAAAGGGTATTCATGTTCCAAGCCAAACATACAAACTTCTGCAAAAACTTACTGCACTACTTTCCCGGCACAAGCCTGACGCACTTGCAATTCTCGGCGACGTCAAATACACTGTGGTTACAGCTGAACCTGGCGAATGGCGTGACATACCTGAATTTTTCACTCAACTCAAAAACCACGTGAAAGACATCGCTATAGTGCGAGGCAACCACGATGCAAATCTTGAGCCTCTGCTGCCAGAAGGCATAAGGCTTCTTCCAGCGACAGGCACGGTAGTTGGCGACATCGGCCTTTTCCATGGGCATAAATGGCCTTCACCTGTGCTTCTGAAGTGTAAAACGCTAGTTATGGGTCATCTTCACCCCGTCGTTGTCTTCAGAGACCCTTCTGGCTTCAAGATAACGCGCCAAGTTTGGGTTAAAGCCCGATGCCACACTGAGCAACTAGCCACGGTGCTCCTGCAAAAAGGCAATATAAAAGTTGAGGGCACCGCTGAAGCCACGGTAAAGAAGCATTATAACTTCACGCCGCGCACGGCACAAATTTTTCTGATGCCTTCGTTCAACGATTTTCTAGGAGGCAGACCCATAAATGAAGCAGCACAAAAAGAGGGACAAACGCCAAGCGTGATTGGTCCTGTTTTGCGATCAAAAACTGTAGACTTAGATAACGCGGAGATTTACCTCTTAGACGGCACTTACCTTGGCACTTTAAGCCAGCTAAGGACCCTTTAGAAAAATCGGAAGGCAATTGTGGCTTGTTCTCTAATGCCCTTTTTCTGTTAGGGCATCGATAAATATTTGGTTTTTCAATTTGGAGGATTTCGGTTGTCGTCCATTTTGCAAATAAAAGTGGCAAATAAATAGCACAACACTTATAGAAACGGATAACCCACATTACTAAGGTGGAATGTTTATGTCGTCAGATAATGAGGATGTTCCAGACTGGTTTAAGCGCCGCCGTTATCCTTTTGCTAGCGACCCGTTTTTCGGCGACATCGACCGCATGTTCCGTGAAATGGAAAGGCGTATGGAAGAAGAATTCCGCATGTTCACTGAAAAGGTTCCTAAGGAGTATGTTAAGGAGCGTAAGCTTCCAGATGGGAGCACAGTGAGAGAATTCGGGCCTTTCGTTTATGGCTACAGCATGAAAATTGGCCCTGACGGAAAGCCTGAAATCCGTGAATTCGGCAACATAAAAAAGAGCCTCAAAGGCCCCGAGGTTAAGGAAGAACGTGAACCGCTAGTTGACGTTATTGAGGCAGACGGCGAAATCCGAGTGGTCGCCGAATTGCCCGGTGTGGAAAAAAGCGACATAAAGCTCCGCGGTACTGAGGATTCGCTTGAGATCAGCGTTGACACGCCGCAATACAAGTACTATAAAGAAGTCGCGTTGCCCGCAAAAGTAAGAGTGAAAGAAGCGAAATCAAGCTACAAAAATGGCGTGCTAGAAGTTATCTTTCCCAAAGTTGACGCGCCAACTAAACCGAAAGGCGAACCAATCGGCATTGAATAATGGCGTTTGCTATTGAAGCGCTTGTGCTTCCATGAATGACTCTTCAGAAATTGACGTGCTAAACAGCATCTGCCGCGAAGCAAAAGCAGAAGGAAAAATCTCCGGCAAGAATCTTACCGTGCTCTATGAGCTTTTCGGCCAACGCTTCACGAAGGCACTTGAAGCCTTAAAGGAAAACCGCGTTAAAAAATATGTTTTTAGACCAAGCGGCAGGGTCGTCTGGATAGTTGTTGGGCGAGAGCGTGATTACCTGATAATGCCTGAAGCTGAATTCTGCATGTGCGACGACTTTTACTTTCGCGTGTTAGATAAGCAAGTTCACTTGTGTTACCACTTGATTGCGCAGAGAATTGCCCGAAACCTTGGCTGGTACGAAACCATAGAAGAAGACGACAGCCTCTATGAGGCTTTAATGAGTGAATGGAAAAAACCTGCTGCTTGACCCGCAAATAACACTGTCAGCCAGAAAATTCGAAGGTATTTTACAACTAACGAGGATTGTTGCTGGTGGTTATCTGCTTGTTCTCCGCACCATAACCGTCTGAACTTGACTTACACCTGCTATTTTCGCAAGCTCAGTTTCGAACTCATCCACAATTCCTGTTATGTCCTCTGGAAACTTCACCTGCACTAAGAGCGCTTTTAACCCGAAAGCTATGGGCTCCTCGTTGTAGCCTTCAATAGCTGAAGATTCAGGTAGGCACTTCTCAATTTTAGCTTTCAACTCATCAAAATTTACAACGACGTCTTCAGGGAAAACTTTGTAGATAACTTTTACACTGCCCATTGCTTGCTCGCCTCGTTTTTATGGTCCTGTAAACCCGCATTTGGGACACTTGTATGGGCGCCCGAATTTGCGGCATTTTCCACAGCGTTTTATCTGGATTTCACCGCAGTTGGGGCAAAGGAATTTTGTTGCCTCTGTTCCGGGCTGGATGGGTTTACCGCAGCTTGTGCAAGTAACCAAGGATAATGTTGCTGCTTTTTCCGTCATCAAGTTCAACTCCGTGTCATTTGTGTAACGTAAGACTTCCTTATATTTGCTGTGCTTACTTGGCAGACTTTAGTGCGTGGATAGTTGTGAAAACAAATTGAATGCCCTTTTGCTATTTGAAGCCGCAGAAGCTACCATAGGGCCTTTTAGAGAATGCTTTTAGCGTTGTGATGTTCTAGTAATAGAACAAAGTTGTTCTACAAATAGAGCTAATAGCTAATTGGTGACAAGAATAAGCCGGTGATCACAAGTGAAACACCAAGCTAAACTGATACTGCTCGGCTTTCTGTCGGTGACGATGGGAGTTGCTTTTGCTTCTCCCCTGCTTGTCTCAGAACTAGACGTAAAACCCTTCATAAAACATGTTCAGGGGCCAACAGCGGACTTCAGCGTTGACGTTGTCTACGCCAACTTTACCATCATCCATGGCTCCAAACCCGTAAGCGAAAACGATGGACCTGCTATTTCGTATTATGTGGTTTTGAACATCACGAATCTCTCCGACATAGGCGCTAAGCTTCTACATGTGGGCTTCGTAGCTGCAAGAAAAATCAATAACATGTCAAGTTCACCCCCCTCTTGGCTGACCAATTCACAAGGCATTTGCGGCATAGGCTATTTGGCTGAAGGTGCATGGGTTGACGGCGTATGGTACAATGTCACCTTAGCTACCAACGACTGGCCTGCTGTTGATCCGCAGGGAAACATCATTACATTCTTTAATACCACTGAATTTGAAGACTATTGGACAGAAGGTGTACAGCTTTTAGATGTCTATGATGAAAACGGTAATCACAAAGCTACTTACATGAATATGAATGGAACATGGACTAATGTAACTGGTAGAATTGAACTGCCTCAACCAATGGAGAATAATCCCTTCACCAACGTTGTCACAATTAGCGATACCGTCGTTAGCTTGCTTCATGTGTTTCAAGCTCCGATGCCTTTCAATAACACCTCAATTACCCCTTTCAGCAACGGCACCTCTTCAATTGATTCAAAAGCACTTGGATATCCAGAAACGAAATATACTTGGGTAGGCGAAGGACTATTTGACAACTATTGGGCACCACGTCAATCCCGCCTAATCGTGCTACAAGGCATTCAGAACATCACAAAATCATGGGCAAGTGCCGAAGCGCTAGAAGCGTTGAAATCAGGGAGCATAAGCTTGCAGACGCGGGTCTTTAATCATGCAGATGTAACAGTTGAAATCGTAAATAACACCGCCATGGACACGTGGTCGTACGCCACCGAGCTTAAACAAGTGCAACTTGCACGAAACGGAGACAGCTACATATACAACACGATCTTGGGCGAAAACCAATTTTTCATAACCGACCAGTACGGCGTAGAAGCATTCATTGAAGAGAGGCACCAACCATGACAAACGCGGGCAACCCGGAGCTTGAAGGCACCACCCTACGCGTGTACGCCTACGTGATTAAGCAAAGCAAGGGTGTTGGCCCGCGGGAAGTCATGCGAGGCGCAAACCTCAGCAGCCCAAGCGTGGCTTACTGGCATTTGCAAAAGCTGGAGGCGTTAGGCTTGCTTCAGAGAAATGAATACGGCGAGTACGTGGCTAAAGAGAAAGCAAACATCAGCGGGCACCTCTGGATTGGGCGCAACATGGTGCCGAGACTGATGTTCTACTCCCTCTTTTTTATGGGTATCGTGGCTATAGAATTTATAATTATTGGCGTCCAATTTTTCGTGCACGACCAAATGCCTGACATCATTCTGATTTACCTTTTAGCAACTAATTTTATTGCTATGCTCTTGTTTCTTGGGGAAGGCTTGCTTCTACGCAGGAAAACCCGGACAGAAAACAGCAGAAAAAATGGAAGTGCTTGCGCGAACTAACAGTGTTCTCTGTTCTTTTATTGCTTTGTTTTTAGCTGTTCAGAATTTTGGTTAGTGTGTTTATTTTGAAGGTAGCGTTTGTTGTTTTTAGTAGTTCGATAAGTTGGTTGTTGGTTTTTAGGTTTTGTATATCATTGTCTTCGGTTACAAGCGCGTTACACTCATTAATTGCTGTGGCCAGTATGAGACAATCAATGAAGTCCTCAAGCATATTCCTAAGTGTGAAGGTTATCAGGAGAAGTTTGGTGTCGGTTATCGGAATGACTTCTATTTTCTCATTGTAGCTGAGGGCTCTTATGCCCCGTGTAACGGTTTCTGCTTTGAGAGCGCCGTTTTTAACGTATTTTGCGCCTTTAGCTGCCAACTCAAAAAGGCTGATTTGGCTTATGGCTATTTGATGTCCTTCATTAATTAGTTTTAGTATGGCTTCTCTGGGCAGTTCTTTCACTGTGATTCCAACAATGGGCAAAAGGTATGTAGTGTCGAGAAGAATTTTCAATTTTCAGCCTTCTTTGATAGTTCCTTTCTGATGTTGTGGAATTCTTCGAGAGTTATCTCCACAGACGGCTTTTCACTTAAGACTTCTTCGAGTATTAGTCTGCCTTCTTCAACTTTATAGATGACTTTTGTGTGGGCGTGTAAGCCCAGTTTCTCTCTGATTTCCTTAGGCGGGAACAATTCGCCCTTTGAGCCTACTCGACTTTCCAGCATTTACTCGATACACCAGATAAATAACGATGCACTCGACAAAATAAACCTTGCGAATTATTAGCTTAAGTTTCAATTACCCTCCGCTTCCGTGTCTTTAGGTTACGAAAAACGTTTAGACGTGAAAACTGAAGGCGCCCACAATTTTTTCGCAAGTTTATTATTACAGTTTCCCGTCTATGTTCTGGAGGGACTATTTTGGGCGTAAACCTTCGCGATCTTGCTCCCAAAACAGTTGTTAGACTGGAAGATTTAAGCGGAAAAAAGATCGCCATAGACGCTTACAACGCCTTGTACCAGTTTCTCGCCATCATCCGCCAGCCAGACGGCACGCCCTTAAAAGATCACACGGGCAAGGTCACCAGTCACCTTAGCGGCTTATTCTACCGCACAAGCAACCTTGTGGAGCTGGGCATAAAGCCAATTTACGTTTTTGACGGCACACCTCCTGCCCTCAAAGAAGTTGAAATTAAACGCCGCGTGGAAGCAAAGGAAGAAGCCACAATCAAATATGAGCAAGCTTTAGCCCAAGGCAAAATCGAAGAAGCCCGCATGTACGCGCAGGCCACCTCGCGTTTACATGACTATATGGAAGATGACAGCAAAAGGCTCCTTACGCTGATGGGTATTCCCTGGATTCAAGCGCCCAGCGAAGGCGAAGCGCAAGCTGCACACTTGACTAAGCGCGGCGATGCAGATTACTGTGCAAGCCAAGACTATGACAGTTTGCTTTTCGGCGCGCCTATGCTAATTCGGAACGTGACAATTTCGGGAAGAAGGAAGCTTCCAGGCAAAAATGTTTACATCGACGTCGTTCCTGAAGTAATCAAGTTGGCTGATGTGCTAAGAGAGTGCGGTATAACCTATGAGCAGCTGATTGATGTAGGCATTCTTATAGGCACAGACTTCAACCCCGACGGCATCAAGGGTCTTGGCCCCAAAACCGCTTTAAAGCTAATAAAAGAGCACGGAACATTGGAAAAGGCTTTGCCGCATATAAAAAACCCCGAGTTTCCGCATCCGCCGGAGAAGATACGGGAAATATTTTTGCAGCCGAAAGTAAGCGATGATTATAGGCTAAAGTGGCGGGAGCCCGACGCAGAGGGCATCGTGGATTTTCTAGTCGGCGAAAAAGACTTTTCAGAAGATCGTGTACGGAAGGCAATAGAGAAGATGCAGGAAGGAAGCAGGAAGCTTG